>JAHDCI010000196.1 GCA_020629955.1 Myxococcota bacterium
GTGAGACACGATCGAAGAGCTAGCGTACGGCGTCGCCATGGAGGGCCGAGGATCTTCTCCGTCGCCGAGGTCGCCTTCGCTGCAAAGGACACACTCGAAGATCGTTTCTCGAACTTTTGGGTCGAAGGCGAAGTGAGCTCCTATCGCGGCCCCAACCGTCAGGGGCATCATTGGTTTTCACTCAGTGACGAGAGCGCCAAAGCCGTTCTTCCTGTGACACTGTGGGCGATGGACGCGCAACGGCATCGGCTCGAGCTCCGCAACGGGATGCGGCTCCGAATCCGCGGACACCTTACGGTGTATCCCGGCAACGGCCGGTTTCAGCTGGTCGCAAAACAGATGGTGCCTGCGGGGGAAGGCGACCTCGCCGCAAAGTTCGAAGCGCTAAAGAAAAAGCTGCAGGCGGAGGGGCTGCTCGATGAAGCGCGAAAGCGCGGCCTGCCTTTGCGCCCAAAAGCGATCGGCGTCGTTACCAGTCAGAGCAGCGCGGCCCTTCGCGATGTGATTCGCGTGGCGCACAACCGTGGCAACGTTCGGCTGATCGTGGCCGACGCAACCGTTCAGGGGGAGCGCGCGCCCCGTTCGGTGGCGCTCGCAATCGAAAACCTAGCGAAACACCCCGATGTGGAGGTGATGATCGTAACGCGCGGTGGCGGCTCCGCAGAGGACCTCTGGGGGTTTAACCATGAGGATATCGCCCGAGCGATTGCGCGATGCCCGATCCCCGTCGTCTGTGGCATCGGGCATGAGAGCGATATCTCCATCGCAGAGCTGGTCGCGGATGTTCGCGCCTCCACGCCATCCAACGCTGCGGAGCTTGTTGTCCGGGAAGATGAGGCACTTCGTGAGAGTCTTTTCTCGCTGGAACGGCGCCTGCAACGCTCGCTCGAGTCCACGATTCAATCCGCACGACTTCGGCTTACTCGATTCGAACGACGGCTCGGTACGCCTCGGAACAACGACACGCGACGAGCTCTCGAAGCGCTCGCGCGGCGCGCAGAAAACGCGATGCGCGGGCAGCTCGAATCCGAGCGAGATTCGATTTCCAGGCTTCGTTCGCGGCTCGAAAAGAAGGAACCAAGGAAGCGGCTCCGCGAGCAAAGAGCCCGACTTCGAGAACTCGAGACCGCGCTCCGGGAAGCACAGGAGCAACGCCTCCGAACGGACCGAAAATCGCTCGAGAATTCCCTTTCCAGCCAGGAAAAATCGCTCGCGCTTCAGCTGGCATCCGCGCGCGAGCGATTTGCACGCGCGGCAGCCACCCTCGACGCACTATCACCACTCGCCGTTTTAACGCGTGGCTATTCGCTCGTGCTGGCAGGAGAGCGAGCCGTCCGAGACGCTTCGGAGCTAAAGCCTGGTGATCGCGTCTCGATTCGATTTCGGAAAGGGAGCGCGACCGCCGTAATCGATCAGACCGAGGGCAGCGCGGACGCCGAGGAAAGCCGATGAGTTTGCTCCTCGGCGTCATGGGTGATCCAATCGCGCACTCCCGTTCCCCTGAGATGCACCGCGCAGCACTCAGGGTGCTGGGTCTCGAAGGAGATTACGTGAAGCTCCACGTCCGCTCCGAGAGTTTTTCGCGAGCGGTCACCGGCCTGCCCGCTCTCGGCTTTCGCGGCGCCAACGTCACCCTTCCCCACAAGCGGACCGCATTCGAGCACTGCGAGCGCTACGGCAGCATCGACAAGACCGCAGCGCTGACCGGCGCCGTCAACACGCTGAGTTTCAGCAACGGCCACGTCGCCGGCTCGAATACGGATGTCTTTGGCGTGCTCAACGCGCTGCCGAGCGAGTGGATGCACGGCGGCGAAGTCGTCATCCTCGGCGCCGGCGGAGCAGCCCGCGCGGCTGTGGTCGCGGCGGCGCTCGGAGGCGCACGACGGATCTTCATCGCGACGCGTGACGACAAAGGAGCAAAGCTCGCGAAGGCGATGGGCACTACCCTTCGTGCGGAGAGCATCTCCCCCGAGGTTCTTGGAGGCTCTTTTTTGCACGCCAGGGAATCGTTCGCGCGCGCCGAAACGTTGATCCAGGCAACCTCGGCTCCGATGAGCGAAGAGTCGATCGCAACAGCCTTCGTCCGCTCTTTGCCGACCGACGCTCTTCGGGATGACGCGATAGTTTTTGAAATGGTCTACAAACCTGCACGTACCGCGCTGCTTCGCACCCTCCCCCGAAACCGGCATGTCCTCGGCGTAGAGATGCTTTTGCATCAAGGAGCCAAGGCACTTTCGCAATGGATCGACCGACCGCTTCCCGAGGCCGCAATCAACGCGATGCGGGAGACACTGCGGTGATGCAGGCCGAGGGGCCATCCGGACGGATCCGCGCATGTTGGCTCGTGGGCATTCTCGTTCTCACGACGCTATTCTCGCAGGCCGGCGCCCAGGAAGAAGGAAGGGGTGCCACGCTCGCGCGTCTCGTTCGGACAAGGCAGAACGAAGCCGCGATCACGCTCCTGAGGGAGATGGAACCGACGCCTCCCTACGTCTATTTGAGAGGTCGTCTCCTCGAGCGACTCGGCCGAGACGAGCAAGCCGCAGAAACCTATGGAGAACTTGCGACTCCTTTTCACGATAGCGCCAAGCGACGTGCCTTCGCGCGCGCGCGCACTGGCAATTGTGAGCGCGCAACGCCGCTTCTTCGCGAAGTCGAACGCCCTCCTGCCGCAGCATCCTTAGCACGGGCATATCTGGCGGAGTGTGCCTATCTCGCTTCCGAAACCCGAGAGCAACACGAAGCGGCTCAGGCGCTACTTCGTGCCGCGATCGACGAGGATGGGCGAGACGTCGACACGTACGCGCTTCGCTGGATGCTCGCAGTGTCGCTTGAAACCATCGGCGAAACGGAGAACGCCGCGGCCGCGCGAAGGTCGCTCTACCTCGCACGACCGACACACCCCGATGCGAGCTCTCTCGAGATTGACCTCGAGTCATTGAGCGGTGAAGAGCGCCTAAGCCTCGCCGAACGTCTCGCGGAGCATTTCGAGTTTGAGCGCGCCGCCGAAGTGTTGGACGTGCCCCCCCCGCGGGGTCTACGTGGCGCGTTCTTGCACGCCCGGGGTCGTGCGCTCTTTCGCGCGCGAGAACACTACGAAGAAGCCGCGGCAGTCTTGCGCGAGGCGGCGCGCCGGCAGGATAACCCTTTCCGAGTCCCGGACGAGTTCTACGCTGCGCGAGCGCTCAGCAGAGCGGACCACGACGATGAGGCAATTCGTGCGTATCGGCGTTTCGCACGGGTGCGGCGCGGTAGCCCACTCGCACCAAAAGCAGAAATGCTCGCCGCTTGGCTCGAGATGAGACTCGGCCGGACACGACCTGCAACGCGCGCTTTTTCGAGGCTATTGCGGCGTTCTTCACTCCCTCCGGCAATTCGCAGAGACGCAACCTGGAACGCCGGAATGATCGCGTTTCGCAGCGAGCGCTACGCGGAGGCCCAACGGCATTTCTCATCGTACGCCTCTCTTAGCGAGAGTGTGATGGACGTGGGACGCGGACGATATTGGAGCGGTCGAGCCGCCGAGAAAGCGGGGCAACGTTCGACCGCGATCCGGGCCTATCAGGAGACCATGCGAGTGGCGGTACTGCATTGGTATGGTCTTTGGGCAAAGCGGAGGCTTGCAGGTCTTGGCATCGAGCAGGCGTGGGGTCTGTCCCCACCCGAGGGCGACTCCGCCGAAGATCCAAATGCTACGATCGAGGCTCCCCCAGGAGTCCCCGCGCTCGCGCTCACACTTTCGGCGATTGGGCTTTTGGAAGACGCCGAGAGCCTCGTCCGAAGCGCTGCTGGGGAGATACGAAATCAAGCGCCTCGAAGAAGGCGTCGCGCGACATTGGCCAGAGCGTATCAATCGATTCGAGCCGATCAACGAGCGTACCGCTTGGCCCATAACGCCCCTGAGCTTCGGCAAGAGCCACGAGGAGAGGCCCGGTGGGCCTGGATGGCGGCATACCCTCGGCCGGTGTGGGAGACTGTTCAGCGCGAAGCCGCTGCCGCATCTGTGCCGTGGGCGTACGTCTACGCGGCGATGCGTCAGGAAAGCGCCTACGCGCCGGCGGCAATCAGTCGGACGGGGGCAATCGGGCTTTTGCAGTTGATGCCCGAGGCCGCATCGAGAGTCGCTGCGAGTCGCGGTTTGCGGCCGCCTTCACCGGGCGCGCTTTTCGATCCTCATGAAAACGTGCGCCTGGGGATCGGAGAGATCGCATCCCTATTCGAGGAGATGGACGGCGCGCTTCCCTTGGTGATCGCGGCGTACAACGCGGGGGCCTCACGCGCGCACCGATGGAGCGAAGAGTGCGACGGGTGCGAAACCGATCTCTTCGTCGAGACGATCTCCTTTCAAGAGACGCGCAACTACGTGAGGCGCGTTTCCTCCCATATGGCGCGATACACCTATCTTTATGGAGGTGTTGAGAACGTACCCCTTCCGGAGCGCATCCACCGCGTTCGCGAATAGCATCGCCCTTCGGTCAAAAAGCCAAACGACCGAGCGAGTTTCCACGTACCCCGTTGACCTTCGAACCAAGGTCGCCGACCTTTGTGAGGCGAATGAGTATTCTGCGACGGCGACCAAATCGGGGGCAGCGGCGACAGTCGCCGCTTCGTTTTTGGCTCGCCGCGCTATTGCTTGCGTTTTCCACAACGCTGCCCATTCGCGCCATTCAGGCACAAGATCCCGCGCCCCTGCTCTCGACGCTACGCTCCCATCGCGATTTTCGAGCTCGCGTACAGGCAGCATTTGCGCTCGCTCGGTCCACCGAACCGCGTGTTCGCCGCGCTCTGGAGAGAGCGCTCCGCGACTCCAACTCTGCCGTCCGCGCGGCCGCAGCCACCTCACTCGGACGAATTGGAAATCGTGGTTCGATTCGCCCGCTCACACGAGCCTCGCGCGACTCGAGCGCGTCCGTTCGTTCTCAGGCGGAGCGCGCCCTCGAACGAATTCGATCCGGTGGAAGCAGCATGAGCACTCCGGCAATCGCGGCACGACCGAGAAGAAATAGCTCTCTCCCGCCGGTGACGATCATCCCAGACAGCCGGCAGGTTCAGTGGCGCACCGTTCGAAGCGTGCTGGTGCTTGGCGAGATGACAAATCGCTCGGGGACTCCGATGGACTCCATCGCAGGACACCTCCGCGGCTCAGTGTCTGAAGCACTCCGACGTGTGCGGCGCGTGGTGATCTATCCCAATCGTACCAGCATCGATCGTCAGGCCGAGCGAACAATCCGGCGCCGACGGATCACGACGCTTCAACTAAATGGCACCATTCAGCGCCTCGAAACGCAGCGAAATCGGCGCGAAGTTTCCGTATCGGCGGAGGTCAGCGTGCTCGTCCTCGAAGATGGAAATATTCGTGCGATGCTGCGCGGGAGCGCGCGCGGCTCCGAGCGACCGACGAGTGACCTGAACGCCCAACGCCAGCGCCTCGCACAAGAAGCTGTCCACGCAGCGACTCAGACCGCCCTCCGGCGACTCGACCAGACGATTCAGCGCGCCTCCGGCCGCCGGGGTCGTTAGGGGCTGTTCCTAGATTCGGCGCCGCCATAGCGCAGCCCTTGAAATCACAGAGCTTTCCGAGGCTCGTCGAAAGAGTACCACTCTTCCTTCTCACTTCTAAAAGCTCTGTGAATCCAATCATCTACGCTCTGACAACCCCGAATCTAGGGGCAGCCCCTAGACCGACTCGACGCGAAAGAGCGTCAGGTCGCCGGGACGGGACCGAGCTTTCCGCGCAGCTGCTTTGCCGGGCGCGCATTCACCGCAGCATTCCAAACACCCTTTGGTACGACCTGACCAAGCGCGCGATGGTACGCCGGCAAGCGATACCATGGGACGCAGAAGTTCAGGTGGTGTTCGAAGTGCATCGTGATGTTGAAGGGCATCAAGAGACGTCGGCCAAGAAAGAAACTGGAGCGCGATCGAAGAAAAGGATTGGCAGCTTTGCCCACTTCTCCGCCGTGTTCGAGCGCTCCCTTCACATGATTCCAGACCGAGAGCACATGCAGTCCCCAAAACATCGCGACGGCACTGGCCCAGCTGACCATCAATGAGACGAGGGTGAGAGAAACCGTCCAAAACGCGATGAAGTAGAGAATCACGCCCTTCGAACTGGTTGAAACTCGGCCTCCTGACTTTCGCTTTCGGAGCACTGTCCGCTCAAGAAAGAGGTAGCCGGGCACAAACCCGTTCAACATCACGGTCGTCCAGAGCGGGCGACCAACGTGAACGTTAAAGCGCTGTGGATCCTTCTCCTCGAGCGGACGAATATGATGCTCGAGATGCCCCTCTTCCCAATGCTTCACGTAGTGCGAAGCCGCGATGGAGCTGGAAACGGCCCAACCAAAAGATCGGTTCAAACTCTTCTCAAGCCCGCGGTCTTTGGCGACGAGAAACATCCCATGGGACGCCTCGTGCACGACGAGAATCATGAGCCCGAAATAGAGAACTCCGAAACCAATGCCGGCAAGCGGGACGTACAGCCAGGGACTCAGTTGGCCACCGAGGTAGATCAGCCCCGCGATACTGCCGAGCAACCCCGCCAAACACAGTAGGTTCCGCAAATTGTGCAGGAGCGGATTCTGCCGGCGGAAATGAAAAGGCTGCCCCGCGCGGATGGCAGGGGTGATCCAATCGGGACGGGTCTTCATGCGCCCTCCCCCGCGGCGTCGTTCGCCATACGCACAAGTTCCCAATAAGGGGGTCGGTGTCCTTGCTCTTCAACGTACGCATCGGACGCACTCAGAACGGCGCGTTTGATTCGCGCGAATTCATCGCGGAACCAGGCGACCCTCAATGCGACCGTAGCGTTCATCCCTTCCGGGATAGTCGCTTCTCGCCCAAGCGCCAACATCAAGGAGCTATAGCCCTTCAGCAATCGAGCAAACCCGAGCCGAGCGCGTGCATATTGCACCTCCGCTCCGTGTTCCGCTGAAGTCAACATCGCATCGATGACCGCATCGTCGACATGGTCGTCAAAGAGGGCTCCAAGGTTTCGCCATTCGGCAACGACGGCGACTTGAGGGTCGTACTCCAAATCGCTTGGCCCGTAAGTCTCAAAGTGTCGAACGCCGAGCGCACCGAGCCATCTCGCGACGTGCGGGGCCGACGTTGTGGTTCGAAGCTGCCAGAGCGGGACCGACTCCTGAAGATAGGCAGCGGCGGCGACCTCCGAACAAAAGAGTTCTGCCGGATCATCAAACGCCATCTCAAAATCGTAAGGTACGTGACCGCGCATCGCGTGGGTTCGTGCCCAGTCCGCTGCCGCGCCCGCTGCCCGACCGGATGCCACCTCGGGCCGGACCCGAAGCAAAAGCATGCGAAGCTTCTCGTCGCGGAAATAGGTCTCCTCACCTGCGAAGACCAACCCTTGTTCGATATGTGCCTCGACCGTGGAGAGCGTTCGGCCCTCGACGTGAACCAACGCGACATGCGAAAAATTGCCAGGAAAGTCGTTGCCGCGCGCGATGAGTGCAGAAATGGGTGCGTTGCCTCGCGAAAGCGCGATATCGCCGCTGTGAATCCGAATGCCTTCCCGCTCCACGAAATCCGCGGAAGAAGGAATGTCGGCACCGTGCTGCAATGAGAGTTCGCCGGCTTCCTCGATCGGGAGCTGAAGCAACACCTCCTCAAGCGCCATCCGAGTGCCGTAAAGCAATCGGTAGAGTCGTTCGCGGCTGATGCGATCGGCGAGGTCCCAGGTTTGAGAGAGGCGCTTCGTCTGTTCGCGGAGCGACGACTGTACCGCGCTCAGTCGTTCGGCGTGCGCCGATGGGCAAGAAGCGGCGGCGGCGGCGGCCTGAAAAAAAAGCTCCTCGGCGGTCGTCAGCGAATCATCCACCGGACTCGCATTCGCGGGGATCTCGTTGCGAACATACTCCTCGAGACGCACCAGCGAAGTTTCTGCGCTCGCGCACGTCGATCCACGCGAGAGTTCGGTCAGATGCTCCCAGAGTTCATCCTGGGACCACAAGAACGGCTCCGATGACGCTGGCGATGCGAGAGGAGGCTCGTCGGCCGGCACGCAGAGGAGCCCATAAAGGATGACGAGACATAGCGGCGCTCTCACAAACCAACGTTTCCACCATGGCTTCTTCGCGGGCTCCATTTCGGAATCGCTCATCGGCAAACCGCCCTGCTCACGCCGATGCGTTGCGCGCAATGCGCAGCCGTCCATCGCATCGCCGGGATCGAAGCCATCGGCGCATTACGCCGCCAAGCGGCAAGCGACACAACAGAAAAGAATGTCGTGATTCGACGAAAGGCGGACGGCCCAAGCCAACCTGTTGGATTTGTTTCGAAAGCTCCTTACAGCGCCTTCGGTCGTTCTTGTCGGCGCGCCTCGTTAGCGTCGCTCGTCGCCGCGCTTTTCGAGCGCAGAGACGACGGCGCGCACTTGCTGCACTTTGTCGCGGCGGGCGACCAAGAGGGCATCCGGGGTATCGACGACGACAAGGTCGTCAACGCCAACAAGTGCAACCACGCGTCCTTTTCCACCGACCACGAGAGAACGCATCGCGTCGACGAGGATCACATCCCCCTCGGTCGTGTTCTCCGCGTCGTCCTTTTCGCCAAGCTCCCAGCTCGTCATCCAGCTTCCGAGATCCGACCATCCAAACGAGCCCGGCACGACAAGGACATCTTCGGCCTTTTCCATGATGCCATGGTCGATCGAGATCGAAGGCAAATCGCCGTAACCCGCCTCCACAACGGCGTCTTCGTTTCCGTTGGCCGCGGCGTCATCGAAGCGCGCAAGGCCCGTCTCGAGCTCAGGCAGATGAGCGCGGATGGCGTTGCGAATCGCACCGACGCGGAAGAAAAACATTCCGCTATTCCAAAGGAAGCCACCGTCCGCGAGAAACTCTTTCGCCTTCTCAAGGTTGGGCTTCTCAACGAAGCGAGCGACCCGCCGAACGCCCGTCGCAACTTCATCACCGACGTGCAGGTAGCCATAGCCTGTTTCCGGACGGGTCGGTTCGATCCCGCACGTGACGAGCGCCCCGCCTGCGGCCGCTTCAACGCCGTTTCGGAGCACGTTGAGGAACGCGGGCTCGTCGGCGATCAAGTGATCCGCCGGTAGCACGATCATCGTCGCATCCGGATCTCTTCGCGCGATCTTGGCAGCAGCCCAACCAACACATGGCGCCGTGTTCCGGCCACACGGCTCGGCCATAATATTTTCGCGCGGCAGGTCGGGAAGCTCTTCCGCGATCGGCGCGACCAGATGCGCGCCGGTCACGATAAAGACATTCTCGATCGGAGCGAGCGGCAGGATTCGTTCAACGCTGGCGCGGAGAAGTGTGCGGTCGTCGCCCGGAGCAAGCGCGAGGAGTTGTTTCGGTTGGGCGCGGCGGGACATCGGCCAAAAACGGCTCCCAGTTCCACCGG
>JAHDCI010000197.1 GCA_020629955.1 Myxococcota bacterium
CTAGTTGCTGCCGATCAGGTCCGCTTGTTCCTCGAGACCGGGCAAGCCAAGCGCAGCGTTGTAAACGCCTCTCCTCGGCAGGGGCTGGTGCCAGAGCAACATGCCGTCATCGATGGATACCGCCGCGACCTCGCCGCCGCACGCAAGAAAGGCGCGTCGTCCACGGATCAGTAACGTGCCGGCGTGCGTCCAGCCTTTGAAGGGCAGTTTCCACTGAGAAATGACCGCGCCATCCGGATAACGAAAGATCGATAGGATGAGCCGGTGTTGGACAATAATTCGATCATCGTGAACGCGGATCCGCGCGGTCGTATGGGTTGAGAGCTTGTGCTCGAAGATGACCGCCCCCGTGCTTGTGTCCAGCCCGAGGAGTTTGGGCCCCAAGGCGACGACCAGAACCGGATCATTGGCCTTTCCGTTGTTTCGCATTCGGCGATCGTAACAGTTTTGTCATCGTTTTGTGCGGCCGTTGACAATGCGTGACTAGATGGTCAAGTTTTATTTGTGACCAATTGGTCACTGAATGGAGCCAAAACGATGATCGGAATTCCCCTGGGACTATTTGCAGCCAACGCCACCGAATGGGCCATGCACAAATATGTTCTCCACGGCGCTGGGAAGAAGAAGGGTTCTTTTTGGTCCTTTCATTGGCACGACCATCATAAGAACTCGCGGCGCGGCGATATGGACGACCCGATGTACCGCGAATCGGTTGTGGGGTGGCATGCGCAGGGAAAGGAAGCTGCGGCCATGGCGGTCGCGGGAGTGGCCCTTGCGCCGCTCCTGCCCATCGCGCCCTTCTTTGTCGGTACGCTCTACTACTCCGGCATCAACTACTACCGGAAGCACAAGCGCTCTCATCTTGATCCGGAGTGGGCGCGCGAGAATCTCCCCTGGCACTACGATCACCATATGGGACCTGACCAGGATGCGAATTGGTGCGTCACCCATCCGTTTTTCGACCATCTGATGGGTACGAGAAAGCCCTATGTGGGCACGGATCGGGAAAAGCAGGACCGAAAGCGGCGCGCTGAACGAGCCGTCCGGCGCGCCCAGCGTGCGGCAAGCTCAAAGAGGCCATCGCTCACCCCGAAGGCAGCGTAGGAACCGGAAAAGGGCGTCCACCAAGACGCCCTTTTTCGTGTTCGACGCTGTCCCCAAATGGGAACTGAGCGCATTTACAGACCTCGCCTCCAAAAATTTGATCTGACGATCATTTTTCAGAAAAAAGAGCAAAAAACAGATCAAAAAGATCTTGGATGATCGAATGTCGTGGACACGGCAGATCTGACGTGATCTAACCCCGCGATGATTTCTGGCGTTGCCGAGTGGAGCGTTCCTGATCCCCTGTTCGAATCGGAACTTAGGGACGATCTCCCCATCGCGGATGCACCCGTTCCGTGCCTACGCCTTTTTGTCGATCAGGTGCTCTTCGCGACCGATCCTTGTCTGACTCGTTTTGAGGATCGACAAGCTGCGTTAGCGGGTTTGAGCTTTGCCTATAAGGGGCTTGATGAGCCGATCGACGCGAGCGATCCGGGAGATCGTCTGTTCCTCTCGGGCGAACTCGGGTTCCTGACGGCCCGCCGCAATAGCCAGGCCGAATCGGCCGCTCGCTTGATGCTCGAGTCGTTTGGCGCGACAGATATCGGATGCGTCGAACACGTGGGGGTCCCTCCCGACGTACCCGCGGATTACCTTCTTTCTCTCGAAGAAGACGTTCACTCGCACTGCGCGTTTACCAAGCATGTTCTCCCGCAGCTTCGTCGTCTTGGTTGGAAGATTGAGATCGATCCGGATTATCCCTTTCAGGTTGTCGAGTCGGGGGAGTTCTATGCTCGGCTCGAAGAAGACGAAGAGCGCCCGGATTGGTTCGGTCTAGAGCTGGGTGTTGATTTGGGAGGACAGCAGGTCAGCCTTCTTTCCCCCTTGCTCGACCTACTCGACAAGAATGCCGCGGACCTTCATTCGATCACCAGCAAGCTAAAGCGCTGCGTCGCGATCCCGCTCAATAAGACGCACCACGTCGCCCTTGATCCTGAGACCGTTCGCACGATGTTGCGGGTTCTCATCGAACTCTACGAAGGCAAAGGCGAAGCGGTTCGCTTTCCCGCGGCACGCTTGCCGGCCCTCGAAGAGCTCGACGTGGTCTTTGGCAAGGATATCGAGTGGTCTGGACGTGAGCATCGCGAGAGCACGCGTCCGGCCCCCGCCCCACGTGTCTCCGCGCCTCCGCCCGAGCTCAAGGCCACTCTTCGGTCCTACCAGGCCGATGGACTCGCCTGGCTTCAGGGGCTCCGAGAGAACGGCGCGGGTGGCGTCTTGGCGGACGACATGGGGCTCGGCAAGACGCTTCAGACCATCGCTCACGTGACGACCGAGATTTCGGAGGGCCGAGCGGAAGACCCTTGCCTGATCGTTGCGCCGACAAGCCTCATCGGGAACTGGGTGCGCGAGTTTGAAAAGTTCGCGCCACACCTGAACGTTGTCCGCTATCACGGACCGCACCGCGCCAGGGTTCAGGACCAACTGGCCGGCGCGGACGTCGTCGTGACCTCGTACCCACTTGTGGTTCGAGACCAAGAGCTCCTGCAGCCGCAGATATGGCATCTGCTCGTGCTCGACGAAGCGCAGACGATTAAAAACGCGCGCTCGCGAAACCATCAAGCCGTATCCAGCCTGCAGGCGATTCATAAGGTTTGCCTCAGCGGAACGCCGGTTGAAAATCATCTGGGTGAGCTATGGGCGCTCTTCGATTTCCTCGATCCAGAGCTGCTCGGCAGCGAAGAGCGTTTCCGAAATTGCTATCGAATCCCGATTGAGAAGTTTCAGGACGAAGTCCGCATGGACGCGCTCCGCGAACAGATTCAGCCTTACATTCTGCGTCGCGTAAAAGAGGAAGTTGCAACCGAACTTCCTCCGAAGACCCGGCTTCGCCGGCCCGTCGCGCTGCGCGGGAAGCAGCGTGAGCTCTACGAGTCGATTCGGCTCGCTGCGCACGCGAAAGTCCGTCGCACGATTCAGGAGAAGGGCCTCGCCGCGTCGACGGTGCCGATTCTTGAGGCACTTATGAAGCTTCGTCAGGTGTGCTGCGACCCGCGGCTGGTGAAGATGCAGGCCGCGCGATTCGTCCGCGAAAGTGCGAAGCTCGAAGCGCTCGAGAAACTCTTAGAGCAGCAGCTGGCGGGTGGACATCGAGCGCTGATCTTTTCCCAGTTCACCTCGATGCTCTCGCTCATCGGTGATTCTCTCAAAGAGCGAAATATCAAGCATCTGACCCTTACCGGCGGCTCCAAGGATCGGCAGGCGCTCTGCGACCAGTTCGAGGCAGGCGAAGCCGATGTGTTTCTGATCAGCCTCAAGGCGGGCGGGACCGGGCTCAACCTCGTGAGTGCGGATACCGTCATCCACTATGACCCGTGGTGGAACCCACAAGCTCAAGAGCAGGCCAATGACCGAGCGTACCGTATCGGTCAGACCAAGCCGGTGTTTGTTTACGATCTCTTCGTCGCGGGTTCGGTCGAGGAACGTATCCTCGCGTTGCAGTCGAAGAAGCGACGTCTCGCGGACGCACTGCTGAAGGGCGCGCCGTTGATGGCCGACGATGGCCCATTCTCCGAAGGGGATGTCGAAACTCTCTTCGCGCCGCTCGCATAGCCTTCAGGCAAAGGTGGCCCCGCCGTGAGGCGTTTGTCTCGCGTGATCGCCTTATTCAGCCAGGTCATTCCGTGGCGTATTCCGGTCTCAGCCGGAGAGTTTCATTCAACGAGATCGGAAGGAACCGTGAGAATCCTGCCGTCTGGAAGTTCGAAGGACGTGGCGGCGCCGGCGTAAGGGATCAGGAGCCGCACGCTATCGCTGTGGTCCACGCGGAGTTCTCGGGCGGCCACGCGGGCGAGCGGCCGTCCGTCTGCGTCTCGAGCTTGTAGCATGACAACCTCTTCGGTTTCGTCCGCGACGTCGACGGTCACACTGCGCCAGGTTGGGGTTTGAAATGGACTGATCCGGACCATCAAGTGGGGCGCGCTGAGCCGCGCGCTAAAGCTACGTCCGCCGTTGATGGAAGCGGCGCGGTTGTGCACGTGCCGCAGCGTGTACGCGCTTACCCAATTGGGATCGCAGTAGCCCATGAGATCCTTGCTGGTGGCGCCGAGAAATGCGCCAGAGCGGAAGTCGTACCCGAGTACGTCGGTATTGCCCGAACTGCTTGGGAACGAAAGGTCGGGATCCCCCGCACCCCCGCACGGAGCGTGCTTTCTTCCCATCGTATGACCGAGCTCGTGGATCTGGCTCCACCGATGGTTTTCTTCCGCCCACCCGAGCGCAACGCCGACGCGCGTCGCCCCCGTGTTGCTCTCATTCACGTATGCGAGCCCCGCAATGCATCGACCTTGGCAGTAGGCCCCGAAGTTCGCAGCCGGATCAAAGAGCCCGAGGTAGTACTCGTTATTCGGGGCACCATCGCTGGCCCGCAGGTCAAAGATCTCGTCCAGGATATTGTCCCAGCCGACCGCACTCAGTCGCCCCACGGGTGCGGCGTAGGCGACCGGCTCTCGAACTCGAATGCGAACTTCGCCGAAGGAGTATACCGCCATCAAATGCTGACGAAGCGCTTCCATGGCGCTCTCGGAAGTGTCGGGCGTGCGTCCGGAACCGTCGGCGTTATAGATGACCGGCACGATCACGAGGTCGATGCCTCCATTTTCCCGAGCGTCGAGATCAAACGCGGGCGTGCTCGCGCCAGCACCTCCGGTTCCGCCCGCCTCCAATAGCTCGACCTCGAGCTGCGCTCCCTCCTGGATCGCGTCGGCCGGCACCTCGAACTCGAAGAGGGATGAAGCATCGGCATCGCTCGAAGCGCCGCTTGGGCTGGCCTCGCTCGTGAAATACCGAGGACCAGACGAAGTGTGTAGGGTCAACGCCGCCTGTACGGGGTGAGGAGTCCAGCTCGCATCCGGATCGACGTAGACCCGAAAAAGGGTCTCTCGGCCGGCGACCAGAGGGGCGTTTCGGGAGCCAAGGACAGAACCCGCTTCGAAGAGTGGAACCTTGATCGCCTGAAATGCTGCGACCGAACGAATACTCAAGCCCGTCGCCGGACCATGGGTCGGGTAGGGATGCCCAGTGCCGCTGCCACCCGAATCATCGGTGCTTGAGTCGCTTCCCGCATCGTATCCGCCGCTGTCGTCCACGCCGCCGTCGTTTACGGAACCGTCCCAGCTCGGACCCCCGTCCTCCCCGGGGAGCATGGATGGAGTCTCCGGCCCGTTGGTGGTCCAGAGTTCAGCGGCGGTGCAGCCGCTGAGGGAGAGAGCAACAGGGATGATGAAACAAAGAGGGGTTCGCATTGGAGATCGTCGATGAAAAGCGGAGCGGGTCCGGTGGCAATCGGATATTCATATTGCAATCTCTATGCTCATCCTCTTTCTAAACGGTTTTGCGAAACGATGTAGGGTGTGTAGTCACACCTCTTCAATTCCACTTTCGAAGTGAAGACTCGCCGTCTGCACTTGGAAGAAAGGTGAACCGTGTCGTCTTGCTCTTTCGTCGCTAGAAGTTCTTCATTAGAAGAGGGCGCGAAAGGTTTTTAGACAAAGAAAAAGCGCCGACTGTATGTCGGCGCTCCTTGTGCGTTTCGTGGTGGAAACTTCTCTAGATGACATCGTCCGGGACAATGAGTTCGACGCCATCTGGGAATTCGTAGCGTGCCGCACCGTCCAGTGTTGGGATCAGAATGTTTCGGGATACGCCGTCCGAGAGCTGAAGCTCCTGGGCGGCAACCCATCCGAGCGGACGACCATCGGCGTCGCGTGCTCGAAGCATCGTCACGCCCTCCTCACCTTCGACTGCCGGGACTTCGTCGGCTCGTCCCCAGACCGGTGCTTGGAACGGAGAGACCGTGACCATGTGATGTGGCTGGTAGAGAGCGGTCGCGAATGCGCTGCCGCCAGTCACGCTCACCGCGCGGTTATGAACCTGGATGATTGTGAAATCGCTAACCCAGTTCGGGTCGCAATAGCCCATGAGATCCTTGGCGTTGCTTCCGAAGAACTGTCCGTTCCGGAAGTCGAACCCGATCACGCCGATATCGCCAGTGCTGTTCGGGTATGCGGGGTCGGGACCCGCCGCTCCACCACAGGGAGCGTGCGGGCGTCCCATCGAGTGGCCAAGCTCGTGAATCTGGCTCCAGCGATGTCGCTCCTCAGGCCAGCCAAGGGCGATGCCACCACGCTGACTGCCAGCGTTCCGGGTATTGAGCGGCGCCAGGCCGGCGATGCAGCCTGTGCGGCAGTAGGAGCCAAACGAATCTGCGGGGTTAAAGATGCCCAGATAGTACTCTTCGTCCCGCGCACCATCCGTACTCTTCAGTGAGAGAACGGTGTTGAGGAGCGCGCTCCAGCTACCGCCGCTGAGGGCGCTAATGCCATTCGAGTACTGCAGCGTCTCTCGAACGCGAATGCGGACCTCTCCAAATGAGAACACCGACATGATGTGATCGCGGAGCGCATTCATGGCGCCGGTGGAAACATCGGGCACCCGGCCAGAGCCATCCGCGTTGTATGCGACCGGCACGACGACCACATCGAGCCCGCCGCTATTGCTCGCATCGAGGTTAAACATGGAGGTCTCGGCGGCGCCAGAGCCGCTGCCGCCCATTTCCATCAAGGCAACTTGAACCTGCGCACCCTCAACGATCTTGTCGCCTGGGACATCGATTTCAAAGAGACTCGAAGCGTCGTTGTCGGCGCTCGCCCCGGAAGGCGATGCGGTACCGGTATAGTAGTCGGTGCCGCCACCAGACATGATCGTCAGCTGCGCGGTGACTTCGTGTGGCGTCCAGCCTCCCGCGGGCTGAACGTAGACTCGGAAGCGCGTTCCGCGACCTGCGACGATCGGCGCGTTGCGCGAGCCTACCGGGGAGCCTCCGTTAAAGATGGGAATCTTCACCGCCTGGAACGCGGCAACAGAGCTGATGGAGAGTCCGCTCACTAGACCGAAGCCATCGGGCAAGGGGGAGGTCGGTCCGCCGCTTCCGGTATCGGTTGGAGGCGTGGCGTCCATGGTTCCGCCGCCCGTGTCTTGGGGTGGCGAGGCATCCATCGGAGGTGGGAACGAGGAGTCCATCGTGCCGCCGCCGGAATCCATCACGCCTGAGTCCAGACCGCCGCCCCCTCCAGCATCAAATGTGGGTGGGGGATTCGGGGAGGGCGGTGGGGCGCCGAAGCCTGTCGAGCTTGTCCACAACTCGGCCGATTGGCAGCCCGCGAGCGCGAGCGCGCACGAGATGGCGATCGCCCGAGCGGTGATGGGTTTCCGGGAGATACGGCGAGAAGTGATTTGTTCCATAGGCGGGACGGAGTGCACGTCGGGGGAAAGTGCAAATACCGTGCACACTCAAGTCTACCAAGATTTGAGGATTCGTGTGGACCGGAGAGTCACAGATCGGGCCGGATCCGGCGTCCGCGCCCGATCTCGAACACGTTTCGGCTCGTGTTCAGCGTGCATTCTGCCGAACCCATGGCTAACTTCGAGCGCATGGCGTCGATAAAAGGCACGGCGAAGGCCGTGGTGACCGCACCGGTTGGGTTTTGGAAAGGGTTCACTTTTCCGTTCAAGGGGATGCGCTTTGTCTACTTTCAGCATCCCGGGACAAGCCGGATTTGGATTCTTCCCATCTTCGTGACCTTGATCTGCTGCTGCGGCGGGACAACGAGCGCATGGGAGTACTCCGGGTCACTCCTTGAATACGTCTGGGAGACGCCGACCGACGATAGCGTCGCTGCGGGGATCAGCCGCATCGGTCACGTGATCGTCGAGTACATCTTGAAGGTCATTTTTACCGCGCTCGCAATCGTGATCGTCACCCTTCTTAGCTCGGTGATCGCCGCTCCGTTTAACGGGGCGTTGAGCGAAGAGGTAGAGCGTCTGGCCGCGGGTCTAAAACCGAACCCGGGCGGAATTGGCACGATGGTGCGAGACGTGGCGCGAACCATCGCGCTCGAGTTCCGAAAGTTCGGACTCTACCTCATGGTCATGATTCCGCTCTTTCTCGTGCAGTTCGCAGTCCCGGGAATCGGCACGGTCATCTACTCCGCGTTTGCGTTCTTCTTCACCGCTTGGTTTTTTGGACTCGACTATGTGGACTGGCCGGCGGAACGGCGCGGCTGGACCCCGGGGGAGCGCCTTCGGCACGCTCGGCAGAACTTCATGCCGATGTTTGGCTTCGGCTGCGGCGTCTGGCTCTTCCTCTTCGTGCCCCTGCTCAATCTCCTCTTTATGCCTGCCGCCGTCGCCGGCGGAACGCTCCTCTTCCTTGAGATTCACGGCGCCGAAAATGATCTCGGCGAAAATGTCCGGGTGGAGTAGCGGCGGAACGTCTCAGGCACGGACGGAAAAAGAAAAGGGCGCCGGCTTTCGCGGGCGCCCTTGGCTGTCCGTCGTCTTTTAGCGGCGACGCATCGAGGACATGTCCCCATCCTCTTCGGGTGCGTTTTCGCGCACGCGAATATTGCCCGTAATGCGGTCCACGATGTTTGAGTTCGCGTCACCACCGGATTCCTGCATCGTGACGGCATCGACAAGCGCGTGCGAGCCACGGCCGCGGCGCGAACGATTCGTGCGAAGCTCGTCCAAACGGTTCAGTGTCGCCTTCTCCTCGAAGACCAAGCAGTAGAAACCGTAGAAGGTGGTGTTGTCGAGCGCGCGAGCCCGCGTCGTGTCGTCCTGCCACTCGATCCACTCACGCTCCTCGCCACCTTCGACGATCGCTCCGTTGCGGGTCACGGAGGGTCCAAAGCGACCCTGAAGTGCCTGCTGGAACTGCGGCCAGTCTGCGCCGCGGAACACGCTCGCGTCGAATGCGCGATACCACTTCCAAAGGCGGTCGTTGATGAAGAAGTAGAAGTCGTCTGCGTTATCCGAGCGAACGCGAATCATCGATTCGTTGTTGTTATGGGAGAACTCGTCCCGAAGGAAGCCCGAGTCGTAGCCCGAGGTCTGGCCGCGGAACTCGGTCACGGACCGCCGAACCCGCTGGATGCGCTGGTCACGCTCGTGTCGAATCGCGTCCGCCTCGATCGCTCCGGGGGCCTCGCGAATTCGATCCCGGTAGTCCTGCCGGATCTTCTGCGTGAAGTAGTTCAGAAGTTCCTGGCGGCTCCATCCCCATTGAATCTCCGAGATGGCCGGCGCGATCGCATCGCTATGTGGCGTCTCTTGTCGCTGGGGCTGCTGGGAACGTCCACGCCGGCGGCGCCGTCGCTGCGCGTCCGCATCGGTTGAGGTTAATACCAACCCGAACGCCATCGCGGCCGCGGTCAGGATCGCTCCAAATCGCATCATTGAGCTCATGTCTTTTCCACCCTCGGATGTTTTTCTGCGA
>JAHDCI010000022.1:0-42593 GCA_020629955.1 Myxococcota bacterium
ATACGATCCAAGAGGGGCAGACCCTCTGGGCCATCTCTCGGACCTATGACGTTAGCGTTGACCGCATCCTAGAGTTTAACGAAATGTCACAACGCGACGCGCGACGGCTGCGCCGGGGAAGCACACTTCGGATTCCTGGCGAACACGAGACGGGGGATCTTGAGCTTGCCCGTGTGGGCCCGGCGCGAATCGAAGATCTTCCACCTCTCGAGGACGGCGCCTATCACCTGCTCGCGGAGGGTGAGACGCTCTGGGATGTGGCGCACACGTATGAGAAGACGCTGGCGGAGATCGTGGAACGCAACGAGCTCGACGACGACGCGATGCGCAGCCTGCGGGCTGGCCGGCCGATCATTATTCCCGGGCTAACCCAGGACCAGATCCGCGTCGCTGACCCGAGCACGAGCCGCGCCGGCTTTCGCCATACGGTTGGGCGCGGACAGACAATCTGGGATCTCGCGCGCTCGTTCCGCGTCAGCGTTTCGCAGCTCATGGCGGCCAATGGCCTCGACCAGAGTGGAGCGCAGGGCATTCGCGAAGGACAGCGATTGTGGATTCCGGGCGGCCGGCGACAAGCGCGGGAGGACGGAGAGCCACAGCTCAGCCGAGCGCAACAACAAGCGCTTCGCCTGGCCGAACGGCTTGGTCTTGGTAGCGTCGAAGCGGGACGCGAGCTCCTTCGGGGTCGACTCGAACGCCGCTGGATTCGCGCCGCACGCGGACGCGCCGGCAGGCTCCCGGGAACCCTTCGCTGGCCCGTACGAAACGGCCGTTTTGTCCGAGGCTATGGTTCTGGCGAGCAGGGTTATCACCTGGCCATGGACATCGCGGGCGATATCGGCTGGAACGTTCGCGCGGCAGCTCCAGGGATTGTCGGATACTCCGGTGATGGCATTCGGGGCTTCGGCAACGTCGTCATCCTCATCCATCCAGGAGGCTGGGTAACGCTCTACGCACACAACTCCATGAACTTCGTCGTTGCAGGAGAGCGAGTGCCTGGCGGCGGCGTGATCGCAGAGCTTGGCAGCAGCGGCATCAGCCGCGGACCGCACGTGCACTTCGAGTTCATCTACGATGGACAAAACTGCGACCCGGCCACCCTCTTCCGCCCGGGCGTGCAGCACGAGTCTCGGCTGGCACGCATTCCTCGCGAAACCTGGACCCGCCCGAACGACCGCCCCGACGGCGTGCAGTGTCAGCGCCGGCGCCGTCATCCTCGCTCGCGCTGGGTGGTTAGCGAATAGGGTCCCTCAAGAATCGTCACGCAGCGAAAGAGCGCCTTTGAAAACCGCGCTAGTGCGGGGATCACATCGATCGAAGGGATGATCTTTCGTGAGGGGCGCCGAGGCGAGCTTCGGAGAGCCGACGACATGCCGCGTATATGAACGAAGAGCGAAGCTCGCCTCGGCGTTCTGGCGGAAGAGGGCCCTTCGAGCGATGTGAACCACGCACTAGGAACGCGCCAACGCCTCAAGCGCAAGGCTGATGCGCGGGGTGAGAAAGTCGAGCAAGGCGCGCAGCCTCAGGGATGCGAGACGCGCGTTCGCGAACACAAAACTGACCGGAAGCGACGGCGGCTCGAACCTCTCAAGAACGACCTTCAGCCGCCCCTGCTCAACCAACTCCGCAACCTGGTATTGCAGAAAACACCCATAGCCAAGCCCCGCGGCGCACGCTTCTACCCCGGCGGCGATGTGATTGGTTCGAATGCGGCCGCGGGTTGGAACAGTGTTGCGCGCTCCTTCCGCCGCGAACGTCCACCGTGAGTTCGTTCCAGCCCCGACAAGAATGCAGGGCAGCATTTCCAGCGAAGCGGGCGTCAATATCGGTCCGTCTTCGCGAATCCGGTCCGGACTTGCGACCACCACTTGCCGCATCGTTCCCACTTGGCGGGCGACCAAACTCGAATCCACAAGATGGCCAATGCGCACAGCAAGATCGATGCTCTCCTCTACGAAGTCCATCAGTCGGTCGGCGAGAACGAAGTCGAGCTCCACCCCGGGATGTTCCGCCGCGAATTCCATCAGCGCCCCGGCAACATGGAGTTCGCCAAAGCGAACAGGAGCCGTGACTCGGAGCGGTCCGCGCAACGCGCCCGGCTTTGAGACGAGCGAGGCCTCCGCCTCGGCGACGTCTGCAAGGATTTTTCGAACGCGCTGAAGATAGGTTCGCCCTTCCGCGGTCAACGCCATCCTGCGTGTCGTTCGGTGGAGAAGAACGACGCCGAGTGACTCCTCGAGCTGCTGAAGGGTACGGACCGCGGTGGGCAACGAGATACCGAGACGTTTGGCTCCGCTGGTCAGGCTGCCGCCCTCGGCAGTCGCAACAAAACACCGCATGGCGCGAAATCTATCCATTCCGCCGATTGTTGCACATTATGGAAGAGTCCACTTCATTATTTTCGATTACTTCATTTCGAAAAGGGCACCAAATTCGATTCTGGGCGCGTCGCTGGACGCGCTGTTCCCTCAACCTTTCGAAGAAGACTGAAATGAAGCTCTACTCTTTTCCTCTCTCCGGCCACGCGCATCGCGCGGAGCTCTTTCTATCCTTGGCAAAGATCGACCACGAAGTCGTTCACCTCGACCTTCCCAGCGGCGCGCACAAACGCCCCGAGTTTCTCAAGAAGAACATCTTTGGCCAGGTTCCCGTGCTCGAAGATGAGGGGATCCATATCGCCGATTCGCATGCGATCATGGTCTACCTCGCGAAGAAGTATGACCTTCGGGATTGGTATCCTGACGACGCTCGCGGCGCTGCAGAAGTACAGCGATGGCTCGCGATCTCCGCCGGTCCCCTCGCCTATGGTCCTGCGGCCGCTCGATTGATCACGCTCTTCGGCGCCAAGCTCGATCCGGAGGTCATCACTGCGCGCGCACACAAACTATTCGGGACGGTGGAGGCCCATCTGGTCGGTCGGCAATGGCTCGCGTCGGACGCGCATCCCACGATCGCCGATGTCGCGTTCTATAGCTACGCGCACCATGCGCCGGAGGGAAACGTCGACCTCTCCGCGTACCCAAATGTGCAGGCCCTTCTCTCCCGAATCGAATCGCTTCCAGGATTTGTTGAATTCGTCGAGAGCCCCGTTGGTCTTCGAGCGCCTTCAGTCTCCTGATCCCAATGGCGACCGAAGCCCACCCCTTTCATGAAGGCGAAGTCGCTCTTCAGAAGCAGATGGGAGTGCACGAGCGAATCGCGAAAATCGGCGCAAAGATTATTCGCGACCATATGCCCGAACAGCATCGGTTCTTCTTCGAGAGCTTGCCTTATCTCGCTCTCGGCACTGTCGACTCCAATGGTGATTCTTGGGCCACCTTCCTTACCGGAAGCCTGGGATTCGCCTCGTCGCCGGACGAAACGACTTTGGATATCGAAGCATCGCTCACGCCAGAGGACCCAGCCGCGAACGGGTTCGGCAAGGGCGCTTCGGTCGGCTTGCTCGGCATCGAACTCTCCAATCGTCGACGCAATCGAATGAACGGAACGGTATCGAGTTTCGGCGGAGGAATAGCCCGAGTAAGCGTTCGTCATAGCTTCGGCAATTGCCCGAAATATATCCAAACGAGAGCGCTTCAGCCGACGGGACGTACGCCTGGATCGCGCACCGAACGGACGGCTCTTTCGACGACCGACCGCGCGCTCATCGAAGAAGCCGATACCTTCTTCGTGAGTTCGTATATCGATCTCAAAGACGAACGACAGGTGGACGTGTCCCACCGCGGCGGGAACCCCGGCTTTGTCAAAGTCTCACCAGAGGGCACGCTAACCATTCCGGACTTCTCCGGAAATAGAGCGTTTAATACGCTTGGGAACATTCGAAAAAACCCTCGAAGTGGCCTTAGCTTCATCGACTGGACATCAGGCCATGTTCTTCAAATGACAGGGAGATCCGACATTCTCCAAGGCGATACGAATCTCGAGTTTGAAGGCGCAGAACGCTTCTGGAGATTCACGCCAGAAATGGTCGTCTTTCGAGAATATGCTTTTCCTTTTTGCGGAAGGCTCATCGAGCCGGCACCGAGCACACTACGCACCGGTCGGTGGTAAGGACCGCAGGCGTTGCGGGAGCGGGGACTTATTAGAGGCCCGGGAAGGCGACAGAGCACCCTGAGGATTCGGGAGCCGATTCCTCTTCAGGAGCCTCGGTCGTCTCTTCGGTCGCGGCTTCTTCCGTCGCGCTTTCCTCCTCCGCGGTGGCCGGCGTTTGCGTCTCTTCCGTGGCTGGTTCCGCAGTTTCGGTCGCAGCTTCGGAATCGCCTTCCGTCGCGGCAGGCTCCACAGCCTCGGAGTCGGCAGCTTCGCCAGTCTCGGTTGCGTCTGTCTCGGTTGCCTCTGTCTCGGCTTCGCCTGTCTCGCCGGTTTCTACAGCCGAGCCCTCGCCCGCTTGCGCGGCCATATGCGGCGCCGGACCTGCGCTCTTTAGGATATGCGCCGGGTCACCGAGAAACTCGAAGTGCATCGTATCCTGCAGACGGTCGCGACCGAGCCAGTAGAAACCGAAGCGTTCGAAGACATGCACCCAGCAGGGGGGCATCGCCATTCGCTCGTAGATGCTCTCGACTGGATTCTGGCAAAGCGGATGGTCGCCCCACTGCGCGACGCACATGCAGCAGGTGTTGAGCTGTGGGTCGATATCGATCGCGATGCCGTAAACGTGATTGCTGACCTGGCCGTTGTGGTAGGTGTTGCGCGTGCGCAGCCCAGAAAGACGGACAGGCGTGTAATCGTCGTCACCACACTCGGCGCGGATCTGTTGCTCCACGCAGGCAAGCGCGGGGTGAATCTGGTTGTTGAGGCGAACGGAGAGATCCATGAACTCGACGCGGCTCGAGTTCTCCATCGGAGTATTTTCGTTGTCTCGGCGATTGCCGAAGCCCTCGAAGTAGCCGTAGTGCTGCGTTCGCCACTCCACCGCCTGCGCCTGGAGTCCGCGGCGACGACGCTGCTCTTCCGGCGGCTGGGTCCAGCGTGGGAGGAAGTTCTCGCGCACGAGGAAATCAACCGGCGTTTGGTAGTTGCACTCCGTTGTATTCTCGGGGAGCGGCGGAGCGTCGTCCGGGATCGGGGCACGCTGCGGACGAGGACGATTCTGAGCCCGTGAGCCGGCCGCGGCAAAGCCGAGACCAAAGGCGATGAGCGAGAGCATGAAGAGCCGGACGTTCATAGCGGGGGTGTAGACGCCGCAAGGACGAACGGCAACCGGCAGGCAAACTCGGCGCACGCCAACTCGATCCCTACCCCTCGAATTCGGGTCTACCGCGCTTCGGCCACTGGCACGATCCAGGCCGGTGCGTCCGTGCGCGAGAGCCGATATCCCGTCTCCGTCGTCAGGATTCGTGTGGGATTCGAAGCGTCCTCCTCGACCAACGTCCGAAGCCTTCGAATGGCAACGTGGACGCGCTTCGAATCCCGAAGCGGATGATATTCCAGGAGTCCCCAGGCGGACGTCGCGAGGGTCTCGAGATCGACCTCTTTTTGCGCGAAGAGCGTTTCGAGGATTCGAGTCGCCAGGGGAGACGCTCGCCGCGAGGAATTCGCGAGAAAGAGCGTTCTTGAACGCGGGGCGAACGCCCACGACGACGAGTTTTCGCCACCTTGAACGGTCACATCCCAGTCTCTCGGAATGCTCTCGGCGAGCAGGTGGTCGAGAGCATCCATATCCGCAGAAGGACTGCCGAGCAGTGCACGGGCAACCCGCGCGACCGTGGGAGAGGCTCCGTCGGCCAAACTCAGCTCCATCAAGCGCACGATATCTGGCCCCTCGCTCGCCATCATCATCAAGTCTGCGAGCGCGAGGTAGCGTGAGGAGTTCCAAGCCTCGGCGATGGCGTGAAGGTCAGCGAGGGAGCGGCGTAGGCGCTCCGAATCACCGAGCGATGTGTAGGCGTAGCCCTGAATCAAAAGGAGCTCGCCATTGATGAGCCCAAAGCGGCGACGACGCGCTTCCGCGAGAAGCTCGTTCAGAATCGAAAGCGCGCCACGCTCGTCGCCGTTCAGGAGCGCTACAAAGCTCTCCACGTATCGGCAGACGATCTGAATCACCGGTCCATCGCTTGTCGATGCACGTGGGACGTCATCCCGCGAGACGCTCTCTCCGCGACGGGCGCGATGCGATACACGTAGGGCCTCCGTGTACACGGCGGCACCCCCTTTGGGTCGTGGGATCGTTTCCGGCCAGATGGGCTCCTCACGCGACATCGAGTGGCCTAGGCTAACCAGCCTCTCAAGCAAAAACGCGAGGTGATAGAGACTCGCGTTTCCGAGTGACTCGGCATCGCCAAGGAGCGATGAACAGAAGGCATCAAGGCCTTCGTAGCGCCCTGCCGCAACGCGACCGATACCTTCGAGCGCACGCCTCGCCAGCCCAGACACGCGCGTTGGAGAAGAGCCTTCGAGAATGCCCGAGAGTGTTTTGCCAGCTCCTCGAAGCCCGACAATGGAGACCAAACGCCAAAGGTCGAAGACCGACGCTCCACGAGAAATACGTGTCGCGCTGCGAGCACCGTCGGCGACGTGGCCCATGCGAAAGCGAAGTCCGGAGACCGCGCTCTCGTAGGCTGCGCGCTCTGAGGGAGTCACGTCTCGTAATCGCCGGGAGACTTCTTGCAAAACGGCCTGCGCCTCTTCGTTCTTGCCGAGCTGCAAATGAGCTTCCGAAAGCAGAAGGAGTCGATCCACTTCTTGCTGAGCGCCGCTGGTCGGCAACACCCGAAGAATCTCGATCGCGCGCTGGTTTTCGCCGATCGAGACCCGCGCCTCGGCCACTAGCAACTGCTCTGGCACGGTCCTCGAATTCTGTCTTTCAAGCGCGTCCAGACACCGCACGGCCTCGCCGTCGTCGAGCGCGACTCTCGCCCAACGAAGCCTGTGCGCATGATTTTCGGGCGCGGGCGCCTGGACGAGCCACACCTTTGCTTCCGGAGCCGGACTGCTCAGCGCGCGTTCGAAGCGCTCTTCCGGATGAAGGCCCGGTGACTGCCAATCGAAACGTGATGCGGCTCGAAGCTCTTCTCCCCACGGCTCCTCACCGAGCGCAACTTGAGCGAGAACACGCAAGGTCTCAAGCGAGAGATTCGATACATCGATAGGGCCGGTTCGCGCACCTCTGGCTTGCGAGACGAGTGCGCGGGCGGAGCCATTGGCCACCTCGAGGATGGCCGCGATCTCACCCTCCTTGGCGGATGGCAAGAGTTCCCGCAAAACGCGCTCCGGCGCGCGCGGAGAGAGAGGCACCACCTCGCGCTCGCTTCCCACAGACTTCACGCCAACACGATACCAGATGGGGCCCGGCTCCACGTTGCGTTCGTCGCCACCTCACCGCGCAGGCGGCTGTTCGGGCGGATCGGTAACCCGTTGTAACCCCAAAGAACGTGAAGAACACGGAGCGAGAAGGCAGAGATAGTCCGTCGCGACGGGGTGGATCGTGACAGTTTTTGATGACCGAGGAGCCCCACAGAATGAATCTCAACACAATCCCAACGCGAACGAGCAGGCGCTCGCTCGCCATCGTTCTTCTGCTCTCGCTCGCGTTTGGCGCTTGCGCGGATGTGAGCGAGGCCGAGATCGCTGCCGTTGAGCAGGAGCTGACCTCTCCGCTTCCGAGCGCGGCGGGACGGCACGACCTCGCATTCGATGTCTCGAATGGGGACCAGCGCTCGTACGTTCTCCATCTCCCGCCGAGCTACGACCCGGCACGTGCCGAGGAATACAGCCTCTATGTGGTCTTTCACGGCGGAGGTCAGTCCGCAGACGCCTTCTACAATCGTCCCGGAATCGACGAGCTCAAAACGATTGTCGATACGAGGGAGAATGAAATTCTGGTCTTTCCGAACTCTGAACCCGGGACGGACGTCACGCTTACTGGAAAGTGGAAGCCAGTTGTCACCGCGACCAAAGACGATCCCTTGTTCGCTTTCGAGTTAATGGATCATCTTGTCGCCGGATTGAATATCGACGAAACGCGCGTCTTCGCCGCGGGCTACTCCAACGGAGGCCGATTCGTTCACGAGCTCGCATCACGAGAGCCGGAGCGCTTCCGCGCCGTCGCGGAGATTGCAGGGTATCTCAAAACGAACTTCGAAGTAGGACCGCCGATAGCACCCGCCGGAACATTTCTCCCGATCCTGATGGTGCACGGAGAAAATGATCCGGTCGTGCCGCTTGGTGGAGGCCTCTTTTTCTCGACGCTCAACGAATCTTGGGATCGATGGAACGATAACAACGATTGCACGCTCTCCAGCTACACGATCTACCTCTCCGGCTCGGAGTACCGGACGACCGCCTGTCAGTACGGCACATTCCGAAACTTCGTCCGCCAGCAGCTCGTCTACAATCATGGCCACAGTTGGCCAGTCTGGTCCGATGGGATGAGCGCATCGACGACCATGGTCCAGTTCTTCGACCAACAGCTTTGACGAAAGCGATCCGAACGATGTCCTATCGATGGCCCCAAAGCGCCCGCGGTTTCGCCGCAGCCTGCGTACTCCTCACATCCTTCGGAGGCTGCTCCGATGAGGCTCCCGCGGTAGCCCCGATCCCGCCGGGTGCATCGCAAGCGCCTGCTGCAAACGCACCCGCTGTTGCTCAACCGGCTGCGGCTCAACCGGCTGCGGCTCAACCGGCCGCTGTTCAACCCAGCTCAGTTCCAGCCGCCGGCGCCATCCCCAGCGTCACGATCTCCGATGCGGAGCGAGCCACCGCGGACGCGCTCGTGGCCGGGATGCAGCGAGGACGTTTCGAAACTGCGGCGACCCGTGAGCGCGCCAACGCCCTTCCCTTCCTCTACATTGCTGCCACGAGTTCGAACGAGGCAGCGGTTGCCCAAGCGCTGCGCGCGCTATCCGGCAAGTGGACGCGGAACGCCTCACAAGTCGAGGGTGGGCGCCGACTCGTCGATGCGACATTTACCGGCGTCGTCAACGCTCGGCTACGTGACCCGCGGCCTCCGGTTGTTCTCGCCGCAATGCGAGCGAGCAATATCGTCGTGAGCGGAAACGAACCCGACGAATCGACGATGGAGATCCTGCTCGATATCGCGGCCAATCACCCTAACCACGCCGCTCGATACGCCGCGCTAAACACCGCATCGCGGGCTGGCGGAATGTACTATCGCGCACACCCAGAAGCGGCTGCGCCATTCCAGAGCGCCCTCCAAGGACCTGAGCCTTGGCTGATCTCTCGCGCGCTCTCCGGGTTTCCAACGGGGGATCGCAATGCGCGAGAGGCGCGCGCGGCACTTTTCACTCCACTCCTCTCTCACACGGACCCGGGGGTTCGTGGGCAAGCGATCGACGCGCTGGCACGGGATACGCGACTCGACAATGACGCTCGGGCACAGGTCGTCGCGGCCGCGACCCCAATGCTCAGCGATCCGCATCCCTACACTCGATCAGAGGCCTGCAACGCGCTGGCAGCGGTCGCCCACCTCCCCTCGATTCACGCCATTCAAGCGCTTCTCGAGAGCGACGAACGCAACACCTACGATATTGCGTTCACCGACTTCGAGGGAGACCAAGCACGTGTACATCACGACGGATCCGCCTGGTCTCGCGTGAGTGATTCCGCTCTCAACGCGATCAAGCGTCTGTCGCGTCCGATGACCGAGCGTTTCGAATATGAGATCAATGCCCGCGAGATGGAGACCTCACTTCCGGCCGCGGTCGAAGCGGCTCGCGCGTGGTATCAGCGAAACCAAGCGAATATTCCGCGTCCGTAGCATCCAAGGCCGGTCGCCGATTTTCGTCGTGTTAGAGTGCGACGCGAGTCGGTCCATCTCCGCAAAAGAAAGCGCCCTCGCTCCGCCGTTCGGCAATGAGTGAGGGCGCCTTTTTCGTCTCTCGAAAGAATCAGTCGATCGTGCCTTGCTCCGCAGCGTTGCTGCTTCCCTGCTCGATACCTTCGGCGCCGCCAACGATATGGAACTCAACACGCCGGTTCTGAGCGTGCTCCTGGCGGCTGCTTGCGTTCGGGACAATCGGACGATCCGGACCGAAGCCACGCGCTTCCAGGCGAGCGCGATCCACATTGCCGCGGTTGACCAGCCAGTTCACCACCGACTCGGCTCGGCGCTGCGATAGGTCCATATTGGAATCGTGCGACCCGCGGGCGTCGGTATGCCCTTCGACTCGGACGCGGCGGATCTCGCCGTGGTTGTTGAGCACGGTCGCGACGTTCTCAAGAAGTGCAAAGGAGCGACGCTGAATCTCATCACTGCTGGTGCGGAAGTAGACCTTGTCGAGGATCTCGATGGTATCGCCAGTAATGCGGACCTGCTGTCGCTGACGGCAGCCTTGGTTTCGCGGGGAGCCAGGCTCATTCGGGCAGTTGTCGACATTGTCGGGAACCGAATCGCCATCGTTGTCCGGATCGGGACAGCCATTCTCGTCCTCAAAACCATCACGGTCCTCGGGATCATTCGGACACTGGTCGTTCACGTCGAGAACTTCGTCGTGGTCGTTGTCCGGGTCGGGGCAGCCGTTTTCGTCCTCGAACATGTCGGCATCTTCGGGCTCATTCGGGCATTGGTCGACGTCATCCATCAGTCCATCACCGTCAGAGTCGACCGGGGCGTCCCCATCCGGGCACCCATCCTCATCTTCGACGCCGTTGAAATTCTCAGGACGCATGGGACATCGGTCATCGACATCAAGAATGCCGTCCTGATCGTTGTCCGGGTCGGGGCAGCCATCCTCGTCTTGGAAGTCGTCCATGTCCTCGTCTTCGTCCGGACACATATCGGAATCATCGACAGGTCCAAGGTCTTCGGGAACCATCCAAGCGAGCATACCGATGATGCGAAAGTCGGGGCTCCCGAAACCGCGTGTGAGCCCCGGACCGGCCGCGGCACCAAGCGTCAGACCGCTCGAGTGGAAGAACTTCAAACCGCCGTTGATCTCAAACGCCGTGTTCTCGCGAGCGAAGAAATTCTGAAACGCCGTGGTGCCGAAACCCTGCGCCGTGATGTCGAGATGCGTGCGGGGGTCTTCGCCGCGGAACACCACCACGCCGAGGTTCGCGCCGTAGGTAAAATCATCCTGGAATGCGAGGTTGCTAGCGCCGGTTGGTTCCGTATTCGTACGGACGAGCCCGCCGACATTGAGCGCAAACCGGACAGGACCGCCGCGGACTTCCATCAAGAGCTCGGGGTGAATGGAAAGGAATTCGTCACCTCGGAAGCGCTGCTCAGAGCCAGCGGTCGGAAAGGTCCCGCGGACCTGCAACGCCATCGCGAAGGCATCGTCGCTCTCCCCAAAGAGGCGAAGCCGAGCGCCGAGGTAGATATCCTCAAGGCCAAAGCCGTCGGGTTCGATGCCGCGGACAGGCGCTGGAACCTCGTCTCCCGTGGCGCCATCCATGATGAGCGTCAGCGGCAGGCCAGCGAAAATCACCAGCCGATCGAAAAGTCCGAGGCTGAGGCCGAGGTTGGCATCGAGCTGGTCGGACACGATTTGTGCAGATTCCGAGCCCGCCATGCCCAGATCACTCTCCCAAACGAGGGGGTCATTGGAGTAGTCGACCATGAGCTGCACGCCAAAGCGAACATGACCGAAATCACTCGGGCGGCTCACGCCCCAATCGTCTTCTGGAGTCTCTCCCGCGACGAAGCGGTTCAAACGAGCGCTGGTATCCTGCGCAAAGGCGGACGCGCTCAGAGAGAGCAGCGCGCTCAGGCAAGCAATCCGTGTGGTCGTGGATTTCAAGTTCATCATTCCCCTATTCCCCGTTCGCGGCCCCTCTCCTCGGGGCCTTCTAGCCAAGATGGTGAACGTTAGGTCGCAGACCGGCACATGCGCAAGGCGGCGCTGCGCTCGTTCTCACTCCCAATCGGATCAAAATCGTCGAAGACTCCTGCGAACTCGGCGAGTGAACGAATGACAAGCACGCTCTCCCGCGATCGCGCCTCGTCGGCGTATTGCCTGCCCACTTGGGAGAGGTCGACGCCCGACAGATTCTATCGCCCGAACGCAAGCGCCACTCAATGACGAGATTGGAAGACCCGTTTGAAAACACGAAACTCACTGGCCCGAGATCACAACTCATGATAGGCGGGCAGGTATGTGGAAGACCTTTCTAGTCCTTGCTTTCGTCAGTTTCGGCCTCATCGGATGCGATGATATGACCGACCGCCAAGCCGGCGAAGGTTGCCAGCCCGCGTGCATGACCACCGTGGACGAGTTGGACGATGAGACTCTGACCCGTGTCGTTTGTCTCGATGAAGAGTTTGATGCTGCGGCCTGTGCAACGCTTCCGGGACCGAGCTGCCCGGGTTCCGCGGAACTTGTGATGTGTGGCGACGATGGTCTCCCCGTCTGTTCCGACGGCACGACGCCGACCTGCAACTAGTAGACTCCGATCGGAATCGGTTCCGGATCGGGTGATGGCGTCCGATTCGGGGCTGCGTGCTTCAGGCTTCTGACGAACCCGGATGGCGCTCCTCGAGAGAGGCCCGAATGAACCTTAGTACGCGGTTCAAATCGCCAGAAGGGCCCTCTTCCGCCAGGACGTCCGATCCGAGTTTCGCTCATACCGCTTGAGGAACTCGCGGTCGTTCTTTCCCCATGTTCCCTGCCGGCTGTCTAGTCTTCGTCCGCGACGTAGATATAGAAACCAGGTGCCGAGGACGCAGATTCAAGTGGGTCCTTCGGCCCGTCCTCAGCTTCTACGACCGGCTCCTCCGCGACCGGAGCTGCGATGCCTTGAAGCGTGTGCGGGAACTGACTCGTAGGTCGTCGCGCCGACGATGATTCGCGTTGCGCGGGTGCCCCCTCCGCAACCTCGGGCGGAACACTATCGACCAAATTTCCCTCTTCGTCCGTCGGCGAGGCGAAGAGCAAATCAAGTTCGTCATCCACTTCCGCGGCCGAGGGTTCGTTGCTCGGAACGGTATGTTCCGTCGTGGGAAGCTCGTCTGCGGGCATCTCGAGCTCATCGAGCGATTCAACAACATCTACGAGCTCGAACTCATCCGAGGACGATTGGGCGCGCTCGTCTTCTTCTCGTGCGGAAGCTTCTACGGCCGGCTTCGACAAACCTTCGACTTGAATCTCGGGGACCGGAATCGAGCTCCGCGGCGGGTTCGACTCCGGCGCCGGGGGTTCACTCTCACCGAAAACAGAACGGAGCGAAACGTCGCTTCGAGGGACCCCTGGATCCGACTCGGGGGAAAACAGGCTCAGGTCCTCGAGAAGCGCATCTCGCTCGACTGCCGACAAGCTTTCTTCTTCCGCGGGCGGAACGGAGGGGACGGGGGGCGCTGGCCAAAGAGACGTCGAACGGAGTCGGGGCGGGCGTCCAGAGAGTACCGGGAGCTGAGGCAACTCACGTGTTGAGACACGTTCGAGCAGTGAACCAAGAGCGCCGAAATCCTCGAGGAGTCCGAGCGTGCCTGCGAGCGCTCGAAGCTCTTTACCGAGCGCGCCTGCGGACTCCCATCGATCTTCCGGAGCCCGCTGAACTGCGCGTTCGACCGCGACTCGAAAGGTGAGAGGCAGGCGCTCAAGTTCAGAAAGGTCGACCGGCGCTTCGTCGGTCACCGCATTCAGGTATTGAATGCCATCACCTGGGACCATGCGCTGTCCCGTCGCGAGCTCGTAAAGGATCGCGCCGACGACAAAGACGTCGGCCTTTGCCGTGACCGGAGCGCGATGATGCACAGACTCCGGCGCCACGTAGCCAATCGTTCCATGAACGCCCTTTTGATGGACTCCCGCGGCGCGATCCGCAGCCAGCGTTGCCAAACCGAAATCGATGAGAGAGAGCTGGCCTTGGGGCGAGATCAAAATGTTCTGAAGGCTCAGGTCACCATGGACAATGCCGGCAGGCTCTCCGTCGAGTTCACGTGTGTGGACATGCTCAAGTGCGTCGCATAGCGCGCAACCTATCTCGAGGACGGCCGCGAGTTCGAGAGGCCCTTCGCGCAGAATGGCTCGCAGGGAAACGCCCGGAACGTACGCCTGCGAGAGAAACCAGCGATTCTCAAGACAACGAAACTCGTGAACGGGTGGGAGAGCTGCATGCGAGAGCATGCTGAGGATGCGGCCTTCGCGGCAGAACGACGAAACCGCCTCGTAATCGTCCCCGAGGTGTTTGTGCAGCACCTTTACGATGGTGTGACGGCGAAACCCACCGTCGCCCCATTGAACCGCGAGGTGCACTTCCGCACTCCCGCCAGAGGCGATGCGGCTCACCAGTTCGTAGCGACCGAGAAGCAGACTCACGCGAATACCATACAGGAAATCAGGAAAAGCGTAAGAGATTCACGTCGAGCTATGCCATTTCGTCCGACCGGAGCGGAACTCGCTCCGCTTCCAGAACAAGATTATGACGTGATTCGACCGCAAAGTGAGCAAGCTCATAGAGAATCTGAGCAAATGATCCGATCAAGCGTCTCTGGGAGGGCGCGGGAATCGCGCGTCGCTTCGACCACGAAAGGTGAATAGAAACATGGGCGTATTAAAAGTTGGTTCCAGCGGTGCTGAAGTCACCGAGCTTCAGAACAACCTCGCGAAGTTTGGCTTCAACGTGACGGTCGACGGCAAGTTCGGGCCGCAGACAAAGATTGCGGTGGAAGAATTTCAGGCGCACTTCGGCTACACGATCGACGGCATCGTCGGAGACGGGACCCAGTCGCTGATCTCCGCGCAAAAAGGGTATGGCTGGTCCGTGAAGAGCGTGAAGTCCGCACTCGAGTCACAGGGAAAGCAGACCGACAAGGGACAGCTCGCGGGCGCCGATTTCACGAAGACGCTCAAGGCGGGTGAAAAAGGCGGCGAAGTTGCGATGCTGCAGCGCCGTCTCCAGGCGCTTGGGTTCTCCGCTCCGGTCACGGGCGAGTTCGACTCCGCAACGACGGAGGCTGTGAAGGGCCTGCAGAGCGCGTTCGGATACACCGTGGACGGCATCGCCGGCGGCGCCACCAACAAGCTTATCAACGCGCAGATCGGATACGACTGGCACGTTAGCAAGCAGAACGGCGGCGGCGACAAGGGCGGCGCAGCGGTTTCGAAGGGCGACGGAGTCGCAAAGAAGTAGACGTTTCGCCTCTCGCAGAAAGCCACCCTCACGAGGGTGGCTTTTTTGTTGGATCCCTTGGTCGACGCAACCTCCCAACGAAGGCCAGTTGAAGCGTAATGGAGAGCGCGCCACCCTACGATTCGATGTCGATTCAAATCGGAAGTACCGTGACAATGCGGGTCGAAGTGCCGCTACTTTCTTTCACGAAGCGTGACGCCGAAGGCCGTATCGATTTTCGCTCTCCCCTCCCCTGTCCCTTCAACTACGGATCACTTCTGTCCGAAGAGCGCTCACCCGATGGCGAGGCGATCGACGCTCTCGATTTCGGTGCACGTCGCGCCTTTGGAACGGTGATCCGCGGTCAGGTCGCAGGCATCGCTCTCTTTGTCGACGAGGGACTTGAAGACCCCAAAGTCCTGCTCACTTCGGACGGCAAACTCTCCCAGGTCCAACGTTTTCGCGTCCGCTCCTTTTTCTCCCTCTACGCAAGGCTCAAAAGTCTTCGGGGTGACGCGGTCTTTCGCGGCCTTCAATCCCGTTAGGAAAACGATCGTTCGTCCAGCCCACCAGCGCCTACATCGAAGGCAGGGCGATGGTTCGGCTAGTGCGTGGTTCAAATCGCTGGTGCGTGGTTCAAATCGCTGGTGCGTGGTTCGAATCGATAGAAGGGATGCTCTTCCGCCAGGAGCGCCGATCCGAGCTTCGCTCTTCCTTCGATATGCTCGGCATGTCGTTCGCCCGTCGAAGCTCGCCTCGGGGCCCCTGACGAGAGAGCATCCCTTCTATCGGTTTGATCCCCGCAAGAGCGCTTCTTGCGGAAGCGGCCAACGACTCGTTCACCGACTTGCACGCTTGCCAAACAGAGGCGAGCGCAGCAGGTTCGAGGAGATATGAACGCGCTAATTCTTGTGGACCATGGCTCCCGCCGCGCGGAAGCCAACGAGCACCTCGAAACGATCGCGGCTCGCGTTCAGCGGACCTTTCCCGGCACCGTCTTCGCAGCGCATATGGAGATCGCGAAGCCGAGTCTCGCTGACGCCGTCGCCCGCGCACTTTCAGAAGGCGCGGAGGATATTGTCGTCGTGCCTTTCTTTCTGAGTCCAGGTCGGCACGTGACGGGAGATATTCCTCGGCTTGTTGAGGAAGCACGGGCCTCCCATCCCGGGACTCGAATCCGGCTGGCTGCACACCTCGGCGATAGCGAGCACCTCTCGAACCTGGTCCTGGAACGTGCAGCGAATGCATCGTAAGACGTGAAGCATGCTTCATCGGTTTCTTGCCATCTGCACCTTCGGGGTGTCGTTTGCTTCTGGCTGCGGAGGAGCCCCCAGTCTTCTTGATATGCACTGGCAAACACTCGGTTCGATCGCCGAGGGCATGATGGAATGTCCCGAAGCAGAACTCGCCCCGGTCGACGATACTCCTGAGACGATGACGCCCATGTCCGGCGATCCGGAAACCCGCAGGTATATCGTGACCGGCTGCGAGCGCGAGATGGCGTTTGTCTGCTACCGAGTCGCCATGGCACAGAACAATGAGACGCCTGAGTGTCGTCCGCTGCGAAGAGAGGGCGAGGGAAGCTCGAGCGGGGGCGTATACCTCGGACCGATTCGCGTCACGGATTAAGAGCGAGCTCGAACGCTGTTAACGAATGATTCGGTGTCCATGAACGCCGACCAAGCGCGTCGTATCGTGCCGCAACGTCAAGAGAAGCGAGAAGAGTCGGCGCGCCGTCGGATGATCCACGCCCAGTGCGCGGCAGCGACGCTCGAGGAGACGCCCCGCCTTATCGTGCGTTACTTTCTTCGCCATATCGAGCGTTTCGAGCTTCTCGATCTGACGTGCTTTCGCGATCGCGCGCACGGTGTCGATATACTCGGTCATCAACTTCCGAAGGTCTTCCTTCAGCACTGAGACTTCCTCGCCGCCAGGCGCGAGCTTGAGCGCGTAGGCTTCACGGCTTCCGAGAACATGCAGTTCGCTCGCCCCCTCCACAAAGACGCACTCGCCGGGCATCAACATTTCCTTCGCGTACACCTCGAGCTCCATTCGGCGCGCGGGCGAAAACTCAGAAAGCCCCGATTCCACGATTTCGATCGCGGAAAGTTTCGCCTCTGAAGTGCTCGCTTCGATTCGAAGAGTGTCGCTCATAAAAGAAGCGTACCCGAAATGAACAAAGACGCGGCTCCGAAGTTGGTGCTCTCGCTGGAGATTTCCGCGAGCTATTCCCATTCCTCGAGCGTGTGCCACCGAACATTTAGCAAAGTCGGCTCATCCTCTGAAACGCCCATCCATAGGATGCGGGTTTCACCGGCAGAATGAACGAGCGCCGGGACACGACCAAGCGGCACGGGAACGTCGATAAGAGGAAGCTCGCCAAAATCTTCGCCTCCGATCTCGACGCGTCCGGGAACGTCGAGACGAACGGATGCGACACCCGGCCGATTCGTCATATCGAGTTCAGGCAAAAGTCGAACGGTGTGAGAGAGCAACGCATCTTCGACTCGGAGATGAACCAACCGAGTCTGAAAGCCATCTGCACTCACGCGTAACTCAACATCCCCAGGCTCGCTACGGAAGTGAAGCGGTGCTGCGCCAAGCGATCGGTCTCCTCGCTGCACGACAGCGCCCGCAGGAACAGTCGTGATAACAACATCGGTACCCGCTTCTTGCCGGACCAGGGGCTCGACGGGTGGAGGGTTGTTTTCGAGGTCTGGTTCGTCCGCGGAGGCGATGGCGAAATACGCACCTGCGCCGATCAAACCGAGCAGTACAAGACCAAGACCAAAGATGTTGAGGGCCGCACTCGAACCGGAAGGTCGCTCTACGACGGCAGGGGTTTTCGCAGGAGCACGGCCTGGCGCGGTGCGAATTCGCTGCTGGTGTGAAGAGTCGATCGAGATCGGCTCCGCTCCAAGAGAACGTTCGGATTCGGAAGGAGCTACGTCGAGTTCGAGGCTCAGCTCTCGGCTCTCCCGGTCATCCTCAAGCTGCAATTCTCCGCCGCCGGTCGTCTCGATAGTGAGCGATGGAGGGACACTATTGGCGAGCGGACGTCCCGAGGCATCCGAACCGGAGGCGTCGTAAATCGAATCGCCAAACGTATCGCGCTGGGCTTTCAGGGATCGTTTGATCGTCTTCTTGAGCCCCTCGAAGCGCGCGAGCGGTTGAAGTGCCCGCTCGACTTCCGAAGCGTCCAAAAAGCGCTTTTCGGGATCTTTCTGCAGGAGCTTCTCGACGATCGGAGCCAACCCACCGGCTGAGCGAGGGAGCGGCGCGGGCAAGGTCTTGGTGACCGCATCGAGAGTCTCTTCGCGAGTCCCGCGCTGAAAGGGATTGGTTCCGGTCAGCGCCTCATAGAGAACGACGCCGAGTGAGAAAAGATCCGTACGAGCATCTACGGGATAGCCTCGCACCTGTTCTGGCGCGACGTATGCCACTTTTCCTTTGAGGCCACCGGCGGTGGTGGTCGGCGATGAACCGACCTTGGCAACGCCCATGTCGATCAGGACCGCCCTCCCAGAATCATCGATGATGATATTGGATGGCGAGACATCGCGATGCACCAAACGAAGCGATCGACCTTTGGGACCGATCGCCCGATGAATATGAGAGAGAGCGCCTGCCAGTTGAACGCCCACGGATGCGACGGCGTGCGCATCCAGAGGTCCCATTCGCTGCAGCAAAATATCGAGGGGCACTCCAGGGATCCACTCGATTTCCAGATAATAGAGGCCGTCGATCGACCCGGAGCTGAGCTTTCGCGGAATACTCGAGTGCTCGAGACAATCCATGATCGCCGCTTCCTTGCGGAGCAGTTCTGAGTGAACGGAGGAATGACGATGCTCGGGCAAAACTCGCTTTAGAACACTCGGCTCAGGGCGTCCCGGAGCACGCACCAAAAGCACCTCGGCCATGCTTCCATGGGCAATACGTGTCAGAACCCCGAAGTTACCGACCTGCCCCAGCGCGGACATTCGCGAGGCGATTCGCGCGTCAACGATGCGATCAGAATGCACTACGCCACCCGTGGACTGAATCTATCGTTCGTCGATACACGTTCAGAACTACGACCCAAGCCCTCGTTCTTCGGTCGAATCGATCGCAGGTGGAGCGACGTATTCCAGCGCGATGGCAATGCCTGCCGCGATCGCCGCTACCAGGAAGAGCAGAAGGACCAACCAGCGGACCCAGACCGGAGCGCTCTTACGCTCTTTGGTCGCGTCTTGTTGGCCAGGCGTTGGCCCGACCTCTGAGTCATCTTTGAAGGCCTCGGTATCGATATCGACGGCCAACGTTCGAGGGTTCTCCGCCTCTAGCTCCGAAGCGGCCGGAGCGGAAGCTTGAGAACTCGTATTCCCTTTCGGGCGTTCAGTAGGACGTGAATCCATCTGCGCAAGTTCAGGCGCTCCAAACAAATCAGGCGTGGGTCGGGGCGCGCTCTCGACCTTCGGTGACGGGATCGGAATCTCGTTCGCCTTGCCGATATCGTACGAGGCACCGAAGGGTGTGGAATCCACCGCGGGCCCTTTGCGCATCTCTTCCAAGAAGAGTTTTCGTACGACGCGGGCGACCGAGATGTCATCCGCGGGAACGCCGGAACGTTTCGCATACATCCGCAGGACATCCCGCATCGCAGCCGCAGTCGGATACCGATCTTCGGGCGCCTTCGCGAGTGCCGTCGAAACGATCGCTTCGAGCTCCCTCGGAGGTCGTTCAAGGCGCTCGGAAAGTTTCGGCACCGGCCCCTTCACGATCGCCCGCATGGTCTCCATTTCGCTGCCACGCCGGTAAAGAGAGCGACCCGTCAGCGCCTCGTAGAGAACGACGCCGAGAGCAAAGATATCGATCCGATAATCGATCTCCAGGCCGCGACACTGCTCCGGCGCCATATAGGCGAACTTGCCCTTCACCACGCCCGCGCGGGTGTGGTGCGCCTGAACCTCCGCCTTCGCGATACCGAAGTCGAGCAGTTTCGGCTGCCCGGTGTAGGAGATCATGATGTTGTGCGGAGACACATCGCGGTGGACAAGTCCCATCACGACGCCCGTTTCATCGCGAGCCGTATGCGCGTAGTGCAAGGCGTCGGCGACCTTCGCGAGCAACGCGCAGACCATCCCCGCCTCGAGACCTCCTTGGTCCCGCGCGCGTCGGATCAGGCGACCGAGCGTGACACCATTCACCCATTCCATGGCGATGAAGAGCTGGTTATCGATTTCGCCGGAGTCGAGAAAACGGCAAATCGACGAATGTCCCAGTTGCGTCCCGATATGCGCTTCGTCGAGAAACATCTCAACAAACTCATCGTCCTGTGCGTACTGGGCGAGGATCTTCTTTAAAACGATCGGAGCCGAACCGGCGTCCTCTCGGTTCCTCGCGAGGAGGATTTCTGCCATCCCCCCCATCGCGAGTCGACCGAGGATATCGTAGGGGCCGAAATGGCCTATCACCGGGAGTTCGACCGCAAGTTCACTCAGGTCGGACGATTCCGGAAGGTCAGGAAGCGGCGGAGGAGCCGATGGACGACCCGCGATCTCTCCCGGCCGCCTTCCAGGCGTTGGAGGTGACGAGATGCGGGGAGCTTTGGCTGCTCGGGTGGGAACGGAGGGGCGTTCGAACGCGGGCCGTTCACTGCCGACAGACGGCGCCGAATCGCGCGCAAGAGGCTCTGGTGATGCCCGCATCCCCGAGCCAATCTCCGGACCGGCTTTGGCACGAGGTTGACTCTGAACCGCGGGCGCGGCGGGTTTCGACGCCTGGACTTTACTGGCGCGGTTTCGTTTCCGGCTTGGGGCCTGCGGCAGTCCTACTTCCGCAAACTTCGCATCGTCGAGCTTCTTTTTGCGGACCGGGGCGCCGATGTGCCGAGGGTCGTCTTCCCATTCCTGTCGTAACTCGTCTCGGGAAGCGCTCCGTCGCTTAATAACGACTTTGGCTTGGCCTTCTTCGATGGGTCTGCTGCTCACTGAGCTAGCAGCTTACACCTGTTGTGAACCCAGGTTCAATGGCCGATGCGCTGGAAAACACATTGGCCATCGCCTGTTCAGCCAGAGTGCCGGTGCGTCGCGTAACTTGTCAGAATATGCTGCCCCGCGCGGGTCTCTCGCCACCGGCGGACCTGGTCTTTCGCCGCGTCTGGCAAGAGTTCGAGGTGAACGCTCTCGGGGGGCAGGAAGCCGGCGCCGTAGTCGCTCGGGAACACCGCAGGAGCCCCGAGTGAGGCAAACGCGAGATCAAGCGCACCAAACTCTTGGCCAGAAAGAAACGGCTGCTCTTTCAGAATGGAGCCGACGGCTTCGAAGACCTGGTCGATTTTCGCCCGACTTCGCTCCACCCCCGCTGCGTCAATCTTCAACAACTTACGAATGGCCGCAGCGATGACCGGCGCTCCGAGACGCGCGCCCTTGGCTCCGAGAGAGCTTGAAGAACAGAGCCCCATCGCTTGGCGAAAAGAAGCCGGTTTCTGCATTAGATAGCCGTAGGTCCAGCGGCGCGTCGCGCCGCCAAGCGGACCTTCGATCGAGCGCGCAATATCGAGATCGAGGCCGGCTGCCGCCGGGTCGGCAAACGCTTGAATCTTGTCGGAACCCTCGATCACCCCGTCCCTCGTTTCGAGAATTGGGACTTGCTGACCGTAGCCTTTCAATCGCGTTCCGCGAAGATGTATGAGCGGAGCGTACGCCGTCTCTTCAAACGGCAAACCCGCCCGCTGGAGAGCCCAACGAGCGCGTTCGCAATAGTGGCTTACGCCAATGGTGATGAGGTGATTCAAACGGGGCCGAAAGCCAGGTCGTCGATCTCGACCGGAGATTCGTCGGCAGCCGCAAGAATCTTCGAGTCGCCAATGACTTCCGGGAGAATGTTCATCGCGTAATAAAGCGCGGCGAACTTCTTACCTGAGTAGAAGGCTTTGTCCGAGTCAGACTCAACTTCTTCGAGTCGCTTGATCGCAATGGCGGCACCTTCGAGGAGAAGCCAACCGATGGCGAGCTTGCTCATCATGTGAAGGAATCGCTCAGCGACGAGGACAATATTCGCCATCTTGTTTCCCTGGAACCAGCCGAGGAACTTCATCGTGCTCGCGCCCACGGCGCCGTGCGCCTTCTTCAGGTTCGCGACAGCGTCCTTGAGGACCTCATGCTCTTCGTTCTCCGAGATGAACTTCTGAACGTCTCCGAGGAACGCCTTGGTGTTCTTTCCGCCGCCCTGTCCGAGCTTACGACCGACAAGGTCGAGCGCCTGAATCGCGTTGGTTCCCTCGTAGATCGAGAAGATCTTCGAGTCGCGCGCATACTGCTCTACAGGCCAATCGCGGAGGTAGCCGGCGCCGCCGTAGACCTGGATAGCCTTCTCGCAAATGCGGAATGCTTCATCCGACGAGTACGCCTTCACGAGAGGGGTCAGAAGGTTCATCTGACCTTCGTGGTAGTCCTTCGAAGCGTCGTCCGAATCACCGAGCGCTTTGATGCGGTCTTGATGGACCGCGAGCTTCGTGATCAAGGCGCGCATGCCTTCGACCTTGGCTTTCATTTCGAGAAGGTCGCGGCGGATGTTCGGGTGATTGATGATCGCCACGCGCTCGGCGGACGCATCTTTCCAGTCCTTGATGGAGCTTCCCTGCTTACGGTCACGGGCGTACTCGAGCGCGTTAAGATAAGCGCTCGATGCAACGGCCAGGCCCTGAATGCCGACGCCGATGCGGGCGAAGTTCATCATCTTGAACATCTGGCGCATGCCCTGATGCTCAACGGTTCCGACGAGGTATCCGAGGCAGCCATCGTCGTCGCCGAAGTTCAGCGCACAGGTGGCCTGGCCGTTGATGCCCATCTTGTGCTCGATGGACGAAACCTGGACGTCGTTCGCGTCGCCAAGAGAACCATCTTCGTTCACACGGATCTTCGGAACCACAAAGAGCGAGAGCCCCTTGGTGCCGGGGACGGCGCCTTCGACGCGCGCGAGCACGAGGTGGATAATATTATCCGCCATATCGTGGTCACCGCCGGAGATGTAGATCTTCGAACCCTTGATGGAGTAGGAACCATCGCCGTTGTTCTTGGCGGTCGTGGTCGAACTGCCGACGTCGCTTCCGGCGTGCGGCTCGGTGAGGCACATCGTGCCGCCCCACGTGCCGTTCAGCATATTGTCGAGATAGATATGCTTTTGCTCGTCGGTCGAGAACTCGGCGATGACTTCCGCCGCGCCGAGCGTGAGGCCCGGGTACATGTTGAACGCGGTATTTGAACCGCTGAGGAGCTCATCCGAAAGCACTGCGACCGTCGAAGGGGCATCCATGCCGCCGTGATCGCTCGATACGCCGATCGTGCGCCAGCCTGCCTCATAGAGCTTGTCCCACGCTTCCTTAAAGCCGGTCGGAACGATGACTTTGCCATCGACCAGTTTGCAGCCTTCGATATCGCCGACCTGGTTGAGCGGTCCGGTCACGTCTGTCGCGAATCGGTAGACCTGGTTCATCACTTCTTTGATGGTGTCCGGGTCCCATTCGGAAAACGGTTCTTTCCCGAGAACTTCCTGCAGGTTGAACTGCTCGAACATGAGGAAGGAAAAGTCTCGAAGGTCCGCTTTGTAGCGGTTAATCGCTTGGGCCACGTGTCTGCTCCGTGCGTGAAAAACGGGAAAGATAATGAGGTTCGCGCTCATTAAATGAGTCGCGGTTCAGGAATCGTGCAGCGCGACCTGGCCTACGTCAAGCCCGATCCATCGCCAAACTGTGTAGAGCTTTCACTCCTGTGAGTGAACGCCCGTTTGAGGTGTGAGGTTTCCGCCGCAGACGCAAAAAAGCGCCCCGGTTTTCGCCGGGACGCGTTGTGCACTTAAAGGTCCGCTACGCTTCGATGGTCGGAATCAACGCCTTCATGCCAGCGTCTCGCAGGAGCGCCATGTCCGCGTCCGCGTCCGGGTTCGGCGTCGTCAGCAGTTTTTCGCCGTAGAAGATACTGTTCGCTCCAGCCATAAAGCAGAGGAGCTGTGCTTCGCGGGTCAAGCCCTCGCGCCCCGCCGAAAGACGAACCCGCGCTTTCGGGAGGAGGATGCGAGCCACGGCGCACATACGGACGAGCTCGAGCGGGTCGACCGGCTCGCGTCCTTCGAGAGGCGTCCCGGGAACCGCCACCAGAGCATTGATCGGAACACTCTCTGGCTGCGGCGTAAGATTCGCGAGCGTGACGAGCATGCCCATGCGATCGCCATCGGTCTCGCCCATCCCGATGATGCCACCGGCGCATACCTGAATCCCAGCATCGCTGACGCGCTGGATCGTGTCGAGACGCTCCTTAAACGTGCGCGTCTGGATAATCTCGCCGTAGAACTCTTTCGAAGAGTCGATGTTGTGGTTGTAGGCGGTAAGCCCCGCTTCTTTCAGCTTCGCGGCCTGCTCATCCGTGAGCATTCCGAGCGTACAGCAGGCTTCCATACCAAGCTCGCGGACACCCTTGACCATCTCGAGCACGGCATCGAACTGGTGACCATCACGCGCATCGCGCCAGGCGGCGCCCATGCAGAAACGGGTCGCACCGCGCTCACGCGCAAGGCGGGCCTTGGAGAGCACCTCTTCGACCGGGAGCAAACGCTCCGGCTCGAGGTCCGCATTGTGATGCCCCGATTGCGGGCAATACGCGCAGTCTTCCGAGCATGCGCCCGTCTTGATGGAGAGGAGCGTACAGAGCTGCACCGCATCGGGCTCGTGATGCTCACGATGGATGGTCTGCGCCCGAAACAGGAGCTCCGTAATGGGCAGCTGATGAATCTTCTTGGCTTCCGCGATCGTCCACGTCTTTGACATCTGATGGCTCTAGCAGCGACCTCACCAAGAAGCACACTCAAAAACGCGGGGACGAACGCGCCCCCAAGTGAACACCGTTCGACCTACAAACGGTGGAGCTTCACTGTATTTGTGCGCCCAGAAACCGGCCAACCAACGACCATGGCGAAAGCGTCTCCCTTGGACGCGATCTTTTCGCGGGCCAGGAGAGAACTCGTGATCCGAAGCGTCTCCTGAAGGTCGTCTGCGGGAACCTCGAGTCGTGGCATGACGCCCCATTCGAGCGCCAGCCGCTGAGCCACGCTGGGATTGGAGGTGATCGCGACAATCATCGCGCGCGGTCGAAACTCGGCGAGGAGCTGCGCGGAGCGTCCGTCCCGGGTCATCGTGACAATCGCCTTCAGCGGAAGGTGAGTCGAAAGCACGGCAGCTGCTCGCGCCGCCGCTTCGGGGAACTCCCAGTCTTCGTGCGCGACGATCTTCTCGTTTCGAATTCGTTTCGAGAGATCTTCGACCGACTCGACCTCTACCTCACGCGCGATGAGGTCCATCATCTGCACGGACTCGACCGGGAATGCGCCCGCGGCTGTCTCACCACTCAGCATGATCGCATCGGTCCCGTCGATCACTGCATTCGCAACATCCGCCGCTTCCGCGCGGGTCGGACGAGGATTGCGCATCATCGAGTCGAGCATCTGCGTTGCGGTAATCACAATCTTCCCGCGCCGATTCGTTTCGCGAATAATCCGCTTTTGAACGAGCGGAACTTTCTCAGCCCCGACCTCTACGCCGAGGTCACCCCGCGCAACCATCGCGCCGTCGGCGGCATCGAGGATTGCGTCGAGGTTCTCGATGGCTTCCGGCTTCTCAAGCTTCGCGATGACGGGGGTCCCGTTCGCGAGCGCTTGAGCACGCTGAATATCTTCCGCAGTTCGCACAAAGCTGAGCGCTAGGAAATCCACCTTGAGCTCATCGACGGCGAAACGGAGGTCGCGCTCGTCCTTTTCGGTGAGCGCCGGAGTGCTGAGTTCAACGCCAGGGAGGTTGAGGCCCTTCCGGTCGGAAAGTTCGCCACCGACTTCGACCTCCGTGATGACGTCTGTGTCGCTGGTGGAGACAACGCGGAGCTTTCGGAGGCCGTCGTCGAGTAGGATCGCGTCGCCCTCTTTCACGTCGCGCGGCAACGCGGGATACGACACGTGGACCTGAGTCGCGTCACCATCCACCTCACGGGTGGTTAACGTGAAAGTCTCCCCCGCGACCAACTGGATGGGCCCACCGGGGAAGCGACCGATCCGGATTTTTGGACCGCAGAGGTCCGCCAAGATGGCAAGCGGACGACGGGCTTTCGCCGAGGCGCGACGAACCTTTTCGGCCATTTCACGATGCGATTCATGCGTGCCATGCGAAAAGTTCAGGCGGGCGCAATCGAGTCCAGCCGCGACGAGGGCGTCAAGGACTTCCGGGTCGGAGGAGGCGGGACCGAGGGTGCAAACAATCTTCGTACGGCGCATCTCACGCATGGGCGCATAGAACCCCATTCAAAAGCAAGCGCCGGTTTCGGAAACTTCCAAAACGGGCGCTGCATGCGGGAAGTGCTCGCCGGCTAGTGCAGGGTTCAGATCGCGAGAGTGGCCCTAACGAAGGATCATCCTGTCCATCGACTTGATCCCCGCACTAGCGAACTGGTCCGAGCGGGGTACCTGGACGGGCGAAGGCAACATCCGCCTCATCGTCGGTGATCAGACCGAGGTCCCGTTCGGACTGCGGCGAGATATCGAGGATTCGATTTGTTCTGGTATGCGGGCCCCAGTCGACGTTTCGCACCACAACTTCCACACCGGTCGACGGGTTTCGAATCACGAGATTGTTTGCGCGCCAGAAATCTCGACCGCCCGGCGAGTAGTTGTAACGCATCGCGACGTAGTAGTAATCCTCCGGACGAGAGGCGAGATCGGCCGCCGACGGGTCGAGCGGGTTGTTCAACGAACGAAGATTCTCCCCCGTGATGGCCCCCGTTTCCGTCGCGCTTACACCGGTATCATCCGGTCCGCCGAAGTGGCTAATCGTGCCGCGAACCCACTGTTGGCCAGCCACCGTAACAACCCTGCCGTGTGGCTCGACCGCCACGCCGAGCGTCCGCTCCAGCGTGCCATTCGCGATTCCCTCGCGAGGAATCTCGTTCCCATCACGGGAGATTCCACCATACGCGCTCGCACCCGGTTCGGGTGGCGCACACATCTGCATAATGGAGAAAGAGTAGGTGACGTCCGTTCCCGGTCCCGTCTCGAAGCCAGAGTCAACCGTCGCCCAGCCAGTGATATGGGCGAAGAGCGGCACAGCAACATCGGATTGAAGCGTGACTTCGGAGACCATGCCCCCGCGACCCGCGGTCGCCTCCGTGACTCGAATATCCGGATCGAGCCCACCGTCGCCAAGCCAAACCGGTGAACCGTCCTGGCGGGTAATCCAAATCGCGGGCGCAAACGATCCGGAGTTGCGTACGAGGCGGAACACCACCGGGCCTCCGCCAGGCATCGTGAGCTCGAACTGGTGAACATCGAAGCGACCGCTCGAGAAATCTTCATCGATATTCCACATGCCGCACGCAGCAAGCTCCGCGTCGGGACGCCAGCAACGCCCGGCGGAACAAGGCTGCACGCCGTCATCACAACCGGTACCCGGGAACGCGCACGCAGCGGAAGCTTCCTGGCATCCTCCACCTGAGGCGCAGAAGCTGCATTCCGGGTCGAGATCGCAACCGGCGCAGGTCAGTCGTGAGCAATCGCGCTCTGGCGGTCGCGTGTCCGTGCCTGAATCTTCAGGGGCATCGATGCCGGTATCGCGAGGCGGCGAAGTATCCATGGGCATGCTGACGTCGAGCGGGACAAAAGCATCCACGCTCCCGTCTTCGTCCGTGGATGCGTCGAAGCCACCATCGTCAAACATACGTCCATCATCGTCGCTGCAAGCGAACCCACCGATGGAGAGGATGGTGGCGAAGCAAAAAGAAAAAGCTCGGAAACCCATGCGAGAAGATTACCGGAAACGGGCAGAAATCGAAGTGACGGTGACAAAGTTGCTCAAGAATCGCTGAACACCGTTCGCCACGCATTGCCTGAAGCATCGGGCGGTCTCGCAGCCGGTTCGCGCAACAACCCGCTAGCTCAAGGTTCGCGCTCGCTCCTGTTGAGCACGGATGTCGGCGAGCGAGGCGGGCGCCCTTCGCCGATCTCGAATCGCATCAACACCAACTTCCTTCACCCATTTGCGAAGCTCAACAAAACCTTCCGCATGCGTGATGGAAGGCTCAAAGTCGAGTCTCTGTCTCGCCCGTCGCCCATCGAGCGAGCACGTCTGCGAGCGAATCAAAATTTCTTCAGGGGGCACATCTCCTCCGCGGCGGGCTCCCGCCAGAGTGAGCGCCAACGGAAGCGCGCGGCCCGTCTTCGGAGACGCGAGCTCAAGAACTTCACAGAGCTCACCATAGAAAGTGCGCGACGGCGTCAGCTCGCCGTCCAAGACGTGCAGCACCGAGCCATTTGCGGCGTCAGACTCCAGCGCCTTCGTGACCGCCTGAACCAAGTGTCCGATATACGTCGTCGAGACAAGATTGGTCCCTCGTCCAAACAGGCGAATCGCACCGCCTTCCGCTTCTTTCAAGAGCTTCGGCAATCGGGAAAAGTCCCCTGGGCCCCAAAGGAGGCTCGCGCGAAGTACGAGGGTCTCGAGATATGCTCCCGCGCCGATGACCGCTTCCTCCGCCTCAAGCTTGGTTTTGGTGAACGCGGAAAATGACTTCGCCGGAGTCCGGTCCTCGTCCCACCCTTCGCGTGAGCCAGGATGCAATGACACATCCGTGCAGCTGAGCGCGATCATGCGACGAACTTCTGCATGTCTCGCTGCCCGGAGCACATTTTCCGTGCCGGCGACGTTGATCCATCCGAGCGCGTTTACGTCACTCCGGTAGTGATTGTCTCCGGCCGCATGGACGACGATTTCGCACCCCTCAAACGCCTCCGCGAGCGACGCCGGATCTCCGAGCGAAGCACCGAGCACACCTTCCCCGCCGCGATGCACCCTGCGAACTTCGATGCCGAGTTCTTCCAGCGAGGACGCGATCGCGCCACCGGCAAAACCTGAGCTTCCAACAACGGCTACGCGCATCCGAGCGCCTTCCTCGCGTCCATTCCCAAACGATGCGATGAAGTCCGAGGCAAGGCAATAGTGCGGATTCCAGAACCGACCAATCGTGTGACGGGAGAGGGCACATCCGCCCCCGGCGCTGCATCGCCTCTCGACCTGATTCGCGCGCTCCGAATCGGTTTTGCTGATATGCTGCGCACCATGGCAGAGCCCGATCCTTTGGAGAGCTACTCCAACTTCTTGCAGTCCGCGATTCGTCGCTACTGGGACCGAAAAGGTTCCTCGAAGGTGACCTTCCTCGCCCTCATGCTCGCAACCCGGCACGCATGGGGCGTCGCGGTAGACCGCGGTCTCAGCGCCGAGAGCGGAAAGCGTGCCCTCTCCGGTGCCGCAGGAGTTGCCGCCGTCGGCGTTGTTATCCGACTATTCCTGGGCGGACCTTTGGGACTTCTGCTCGCAGGAGCTTCGGCGGTCTCTCTCCTGGCCGTCTACGGACGAAACCAAGAAGCCATCTGGCGAAAGGTGGCTCGCTTCCGCGGCCTCATCGACGAATACGAGCTGAAGTATTCAGAGCTTTCAGAGCGCAAGGGCAACGACGATGACCGCAACCTAATGCTTGAAGGTCTTATGGCTCGCTTTCTCGATGAGCTCGATACGATTCCGCCTCAGGAAGAGGAACCGGAGCCGGAGCCAAAGCTTCGTGGCTTCGCGGCACACGTCGCAAAGCAGCGCGAAGAAGAGTGACGACAGCAGAAGTTTCAAACTACGAGTTCGATCGCAAAAGCCGCTTCTGCCTCCGTGTCGTCATGCGCGGGCACGTTTCGGAAGCCGAGTTCGATCGCTTCATCGACGATATGGAGTCGGCGTACCGGAGCCATGCCCGGGTAGGCTGGTTGGTCGATGTCCGCGAGCTCAAGCATATTCCGATCGCACACTCGCTGCGTTTGGCCAACTGGATGAAAGAACATCGATCGATCGTCGAAGCGCAATGCGCCGGCGTCGCCCTGGTCACCAACGGCCCGATACTTCGATTTGCGCTCTCCGCGATCTTTCTCATCCAGCCAATGCCTTGCCCGTACGTCGTTGAGCGTTCGATGGACGAGGCGCGTGACTGGCTTCGGGCACGAGCATCGTCGTAGTGGGTCGGTGAGCGATGTCTCAGCTGCGTTGGTGAACCGCGCCGGCGCTCTTTGGCTCCGCCAGCACAAGGTCCCGAATAGGTGGTGAGGCAATGTCTCCGCCTCAAAAAGAGCACCGCCGAACCACAACGCAAAAAGCGAGGAAGCCGAAGCTTCCCCGCTCTGCGGTCCCCACTCAGAAGGCTTCTTCTAGCGACGTCCCATGTAGAAGTGGAAGCCGACGTTAAAGAGTGCTCCGATGGAAGTGTTTGTCTCGCGTCCCGTGAAGTCATCGCGGAACTCGTATCCGGACCCGAGCGCTTCGCGCAGGATGATTCGACCCGTCGCAGACATCGCGAAGCGTCGGCCGAAGCGCCACTCCATGCCCGCTCCACCCTGCACGCCGACGTGAAGGAAGTCGCGCTCGTAGTAGGTGTCCCAGTCGCCGGTCTGGAGCGTCGTGAAGGAGACGCCAGCGCCCGCGGAGAGGAAAAACTGAAAGCGATCCGAACGATTTAGAAAGAAGAGAAAATCGAACGTGACCGGAGTTTCAGAACGTGTGGTGTCCCAATCGTCAGTTCCGTTGTAGTGCCCGATCAGCGCCTGAATGCCGAAGACGCGAGAAGGCCGAAAACGGAACCCAAGGTCACCGCCCATCGCGAACGATTCACTCCCGCCGCCGCCGCCGAAGCGGGCCATCAGCGAGAATCGGTACGGACGAACCGCCTGAGGAGGTCGTGGGGCGGTCGATTCGTAAACGATCGGCTGCGCGTATTGCGGCTGCACATACTGCGGCTGCGCGGGCGGCGCCGGAGGAGGTTGCGGTGGAGGCGCGGGCTGAACGTAGACCGGCGCGGGGGGCGGCGGCTGCGCAGGCGGCGCCGGCTGGGCACCTCCGCCGACTTGAATATCAACCTCAGCACAGAAGACCGCGTCTGGGGCGCACTGTGCCTCCGTCACGGAGGGAAGCGCGAGTAGCGCAGCGATCGAAGAAAGAAGAAGGGCTCGTTTCATGGGGGATTCCTCTCGGTGCCAGAGATCCTTGCAACTTTGGTACCCAAAGAAGTTCACGAAGCCAATCTCACGAAATGATTAATGTTTTCAGCATCCGGCGTGAAATATCACTCCCAAGTGATTGGTTTCGGCCAAGATCTGGGCCGTGACGGCACAGCCTGCCGTGAAGATGTGTTCACAGGTGGGCCAGGTCGCCACGCCACATGTGTGAGACCTCCTACGAATGCATGGCTTGCAAAGATGGGTTGCAAAGACGACCCGCAAACTTCACGCATGGGCGGCTCCAAAAGGAGCAAAGCCCGCCTCCTCGAAAGGGGCGGGCTCGACTTCCACAAGGGTCACGCTTGGCGCGACCTGCGCGAACGACTACTCGCGGCGGCGACGGCGTCCGAAGAGGAAGAGCATTCCAAGAAGGCCGAGCACGCTCGCGCCACCCTCGGCAGCACTTCCAGCCGAGCAGAACGCACCGCCTGCGTATCCACCTTCGGTGTCGCCACCGTCACCACCGTTGTCCGGGTCGAGGTAGTCAGGCGTTCCATCCATATCGCTGTCCGCGGCATCGTCCGGATTTCCATCGCCATTCGCGTCCGGGTTCTCGTCCGCCGTGTCCACACCGTCACCGTCATCGTCGGGGTCGAGGTAGTCCGGCGTTCCGTCCGAATCCGTGTCGCGCGATGGCGGGGCCTCGAACTCGGTCAGGATGCCGTCACCATCATCATCCGGGTCGCGCCAATCGGCGAGGTCGTTATCGTCCGTATCCGGGAGCGCTGGGCTCTCGTCTTCGAACGCGTCGTCGATACCGTTGCCGTTCTCATCGCTACCCGCGGGGAGTACGTCCGCCGTTCCGTCCATGTCGCCGTCCCAAGCTTCGGTCGCATCGGGCACGCCGTCATCGTCCGAGTCCGCATCCTGGAAGTCCCAGGTGCCGTCATCGTCCGTATCGGGGAGCGGCCAAGCGCTTCCGCCATCATCGACGTCCACGATATCCGCAAGGCCATCACCGTCCGTATCCGAGTCGTCGTCCACGCGGCCGTCGCCATCCGAATCGGTACCGTCGGCCTCGAAGATATCCAAGAGGCCATCGGCATCGGAGTCGAGGTCAAGCATATCCGGGAGTCCGTCACCGTCGGTGTCGAGCGGATCGCCAGGCTCACCGTACGCGTCGAGCAGGCCGTCACCGTCGCTATCGGTCGCGTCGTCTGCGATGCCGTCACCGTTCGCATCGAGCTCTCCATTGCCGTTCTCCCAAAGGTCGGGGATTCCGTCGTTGTCGGCGTCGAGGTCGAGGTGATTGCCAAGTCCATCGCCATCGGTATCGGCGGAGCCTTCCTCAATGGTCGGGATACCGTCGTTATCGTCGTCGATGTCGTCAAAGTCCGGGCTTCCGTCGTTGTCGCTATCTTCACAGCTCGCGACATCGGGAAGCGTGGAGCATTCCACGGAGTCCGGGATTCCGTCGCCGTCGGTGTCCTCGGGCGCGAAGTCCGGGTCCAGGTAATCGAGAATACCGTTGGCATCAACGTCGCCGTCACCACCGCCATCGCGGGTGTCTTCGACGCCATCGTTCGTACCGTCGTTGTCGGCGTCTTCGTCGTACCAGTTCGGGTTTCCATCACCATCAACGTCGCTGCCATCCGGGGCTTCACCGATGCCGTCCTCGTCGTAGTCCATCGCGTCCTGGATCTCGGTCGCGGTGTCGATTCCGTCGTCATCGTCATCCGCATCTTGATAGTTGGGCGCGCCATCTTCATCGAAGTCCGGAAGCGCGGCGATAACGCCTACAACACCGCAGGCCGCGCCGACACAATCCGGATCGTACGCATCGTCGATTCCGTCACCGTCGGTGTCGCTACCGGACGGCTCCGTATCCGGAGTTCCGTCATGGTTCGCATCGTGCCCCTCGGTCGCATCCGGGATGCCGTCGTTGTCGGCGTCAAGGTCGAGGAAATCCGGGCCGGCTTCGCCATCCGAGTTCGGAAGGGGAAGCGGCGCGGCCTGAACATTGTCGGAAAGGCCGTTACCGTCCGCATCCGCGAATCCATCGACAATACCGTCGCCGTCCGCATCGACCGGAGCCGCGCCGACCTCACCACCTTCGTTCGCATCGGTGATTCCGTCGCCATCCGCGTCGAGATCGAGATGATTCGGAATACCATCTCCATCTGCATCGACTTCTTCGGCGGCGGCGTCGCAAACACCATCGCTATCTTCATCGTCGCAGGTCACCGAATCGGGATCCTGATAGTCGAGCACACCGTCGTCGTCGCTATCTCCGTCGAGACCATCCGCGAGTTCTTCGGCGTCTGGGATCCCATCGTTATCGTCGTCGAGGTCCTCATCGTCCGGAGTGCCGTCCATATCGCTATCGGGCTGCTCGCAGGTGTTGGAGCTGAGGTCGCAGGTCTCGGTGCCCATGCAGTCGGAGTCCATCAGACACTCCACGCACTCACGCGCCGTGGTATCGCAGATGGGCGTATCGCTGCCATCGCAATCGCTCATCATATCGCAACCGGGGACACATGTATTTCCGGCTCCGCACACGGTGCCAGCCTCGGTGCAGTCGCCATCGACAACGCACTCAACGCACTCGGGCGCGGCGCCCGAATCGTTGCAGATGATGGTGTCGCCATCACAGCCATTGTCCATTGTCGCCGCTGCGGCAGCGCTATCCTCACATGGAACGCATGTATTCGTATCGCCCGAGGTGTCGCAGACTGGGCCTGCGGCGCCTGCGAGTTCGCAGCCCACATCGGTCATGCCCGTCGTGTCATCAAGACAAGGCTGGCAAGCCGTCCCGGGCAGTCCCGAGCCAGCAGCGCCGGCGCAGATCGGAGCGGAAGCAGGGCAGCCCTGGTCCATGCCCGAACCGGTCATCGTATCGAGACAGACTTCGCAGGTATTGTCCGCGGAGCATACGCCACCTTCTCCGCAGTCCGCGTCCGCGACGCATTCAACGCAGGTCGGAGCCGCGGCGTCGCTATCGTCGCAGGCCGGCATCATGGCGCTGCAGCCACTGTCGGTGGAACCTGCGGGCGAGTCATCGATGCAGCCGAGGCACATCGCCATGCCATCGCAGACGCCGCCCGTGCAGGAGGTACCTGCAGCAGTGTTCGCGCTCGCACAAGCATTCGCGGCGGTGCAGCGGTCGGTCGTACATTCGTTGCCGTCATCGCACTGCGCAGCGCTCACGCACTCGACGCACATCGGCGAGCTCGCTGCACCGTCACAGACGCCACCGGCGCACGCGGTTCCAGCGGTCAACGACTCATTTTCGCAGGCGTTCGCCACGCACGAATCGGTCGTACACTCGTTGCCATCATCGCAATCCGAGGCGCCTTCACACTCAACGCAAGTCGGCGCGCCGCCCACGACGACACACGCCGGGGTATCCGCATCACAGCCGCGGTCGACGCCGCTGGCCGAAGTATCGACACAGGCTTCAAGGGTGCAGGTCGCGGAACACCCGTCGAGCGCATCCGTGCCTCCATCGTCGCACTCTTCATCGATGGACTGAATGCCATCGCCACAGACATCGGTGGCGGCTTCGCACTGCGGCATCCGCGCAAACGCGTGAGCTTGAGCGTGATCTCCAAGGATCTGCCAGACGTACACAAAGCCGTCTGTCGGTCCAGTGAACGCAAGCATCGAAGTATTCGCGCCAGACGGGTTCTGATCGGCGCGCGTCGCCAGCACATCACCATCCGAGTTTACGACGTGGACAACCGAGTTCTCCCGCGCGCCGCCATCGTTGAGTGTAAGGGAAACCGCTTCTCCTGGAGCAACATCGATGCGATGCACGACTGCGGAATACTCCGGAACGGTGCCAACAAACGCGGTCGAGCTCCCCACAACGCCAGCGCCCGTTTGCGTGCGGTCGGGCGCCGAATCGACGATGCGATAACGACCATCGCTATCGAGAAGGACCGAGGGATGGAAATCCGTAATCCGAATACCAGCGGTCGTATCGCGACCCGCGATATTCGTGGGCGCGAAAGGACCATCCCAGCTTGCAACAAAGCCAGAGCAGCTGTCCGCCGGAACCATCGGGGGCTCGTAGAAATCCATGGTGCATCGCGAGGGGCCGCGCTGTGCGCAAGCAATCGGCGTCGTCGCCTGGACCGAACACTGAAGGCTACACGCCCAGCGATCTTCGATGACGCACGCCGAGGAGCAGCCGTCGCCGCTCGCAGCGTCGCCGTCGTCACACTCTTCGTCGCCTTCGATGATGCCATCGCCGCACTCCGGCGTAAGAGGAACCATCGCAGTGTACATGGTCGGCGACCCCGTGCGGCCCCCATCCGTGCCGCCAACGTTCACGTCATCACCGGTCGTGACGCGCACTTCGATCTCCAAACCATCGACCCAGTCATCGCCATGGTCGATCAGAACGCGGAACTCGTCCGTGAACGGAGTCGCATTCATATTCGTGCGGTATTCGACGCCCGTGAGGCCGCCGGGAAGCGAAACGATTCGGGCATATTCGGAACCGGAAGGTTCGGTCGCGCGCGCGCTCGCGGTGTAATCGACACCCGGCGCGAGCCCCCAAGTTGTGTCGGTCGCGATAAGAGGCGCTTCCGCCAACACCACGCCGAGAACCGTCACCGATGCGGGAAAGACAACCACGCCCTCTGTTTCGGGGTTCCGTGAGTTGTCCGTCTCCGGCCCTGAGCGGAAGAAGATCGACTGACTGAAGCGTCCATCGCGGGTCGGGTCCGCCGGCGTGAGGGTGACTCCCGAGCCCGTCATATCGGGGGGAGTCGTAGAGAACGATTGCTCGCGTAGAACGCTTAGTTCGCCGCGGGTCGTCGGGCCGCCCGAAGACGAAGCCACTCCCGCTGGGGCGGTGTAGAGCTCAGTGTCTTGATAGGGCTGCGCGAATGCTGTCGTCGTTGACCCCGCAAGGGCGAGAACGACGGCTGAGAGAAGAGAAGTTTTCAGTCGCATCCGAGCAACGTATCAAAAGAGTGACCCCTCTAGACAAGAATATTCCATCCACAGGAGTCGGAATTGACTAACCCAAACGGGCAAAATTTATAAATATCAAAATTATCCAACTACAGTAAGAATACGGCGCTTTTTGTCCTACTTTGTAGGGATCGTAGTACACCTCGATAGTCCCGCTCGAGATGCCGCGCTGGTGCCACGCACTCTTAAAGTGAGGAAAGCCCCCAAAAGGGATGGTGTTTTAGCGGGGACGCCACACCATCAGCGCGAGGATTCCGAGGAGGGACACCAGCGTCAGCCAGAACGCGCCACGTGTCGATTCTCGCTCCTTTGTCGAGGCGAAAAGGACGCCTTGGAGTGAGAGCAGAGAGAGAACGAGCGAACCGACAACCCAAGTGCTGAGAAAGCGGTACTCCATCCAAGCGGCGAGCCAAAACCCGCAAATCCAGGTTCCTCCGAACGAGAGGCCTCCGATCGCAAGACCCAGCCTTCGCCGCGTGGCCAAAGGAATCTCTGCCGGGAACGTGGCAGCCAGCGCAGCGAAGACATAAGCGCAGGCAAAAAAGAGCTTCAAGAAGCGAAGAAGAGTCAGCATATCAGCGGCAAGATGTCTCGGAGGGAGGGATCGCTAGCAGCCCGTTGATTTACTCTCATTTTGATTCTTGGGACGTTTGGGAGCGCAGATGCGTCTGAACCGAAGCCAAGGATTGTGGATACGCGGCTAGGACTCGATGGCGTTTGAGCGCGTGAAAATGTCGCGAGCCGGGATTCAGAGCAAATCAACGGGCTGTTAAGGAAGAATACTGAGGGCCGCGAGCGTGAACCCGATACCGGCCACGGTTGCTGCCAATGGGCCACCCTTCACTTCGCCGCGCGAGGTCATCATCACGCCGCCGCCAATCCAGCCAATCATGCCAAGCAGCGCCACCAGCATCCAGAGCCCGAAGGATTTGGGTCGCGTTGGCCCACTCTCCCACTCGGAATCCACGTCCTCGAGGACCTGCTGCGCGCTCGCAACGGTATCGGGATAGGGTCGATGAAAGGATTCCACGGCGCGCACCGCTCCGATCAAACTGATCGCGCTGTGACGGCGAATCTCTTCAGGATGATCACTCGAGCGGGCGATCCGCAAAAGCTCGTCTGCCGCCTCCGCGCTGTATGGATTGCCGGGCGCGTACCAACGAAGAGATCGACGATACGCTTCGACCGCGGCACGAATATCCCCGCGTTCTTCCGCCGTATGAGCATGCCGTAGTTCTGCTTTCGCCGAGAAGAACGCGCGGCCCGCGGCGAGACCGAAAACCAATCCGATGAGCGTGAGAACGCCGACGAAGAGTCGGAGAAGGGATCGCGAAGATGCAACCTCGGCGCTCATCAAACGAAATCACGTCGTTGAAAAAGGAGCGTCGCGAGGCAGAGCGCAATCGCCGCATAGATGACCCCGTGGCCAGCCGCGCTGCCCACGTACGACCAGAGAGACTCTCCCTCTAAAACCGCTCGTCCAGGAACAAAAAGGTTGTAGTTCGGAACCACGTGCCCCACCCCGCGCAGCAACTCCTTCATTTCCTCGCTCAAGAGTTGGGAGCGAATCGTGAGGAGGGTGTCGGCGCTGCGCCCCATCAGCCAAACGCCGAAGCTAAGCGCTCCGGAGAGGAACGGAGTCGAAAATGCACCGAAGACCAAGGTTACCGCGCTGAGCACCATCACCTCTGCAGAGGTGAGAACGAGTGAACCGAGAACGGGTTCAACCGCAGCTCCGCGGGATAGGACCCAACTGCCAAGAACCAAAAATCCAAGGCCGAAGGGAAGCACGACTAGGCTTCGGTCACGAGATTTCCAGGCACCAAGCCCAAATAGCGCGATCCAGACAAGCCCCACCCCTAGGGTTAGGCCGAGCCCTTCCCCCGCTTGCGCAGCCATCACGAGGAGCTGAATGCCGCCCATGATGCTGATAAAGACAGCAACCGTAACGACGATGCCCAGGTACTTCCCGACTAGAAATTCCCATCGATGAATCGGTCTCGGCAGCACCAGATAGAGCGTTTTTCGCTCGATATCCTTGTAGAGCAGGGAGGCCCCGAGAAAGATCGAAACGAGGACAGAAAAGAACGAAATCGACGCAAGGCCGATATCTTGGACCACGCGCCGCTGTTGATTGAGCGAGAGCTCTGCGAGCGCGAGGGTAAAGACAAGGACGGCTGCCGCGAGGAAGACAACCCCGTAAAGGACTCGGTCGCGAACGGCTTCGCGATAGGTATTCAGCGCGACTCCGAAGATCCGGCCAAACATCATCCGCCCCCGAAGAAAAGCGCTCGGCCGACGATGGGCACACTCAGCGCGTTTACGGTCACCAAAAGAAAGAGAAAGGCAGCGAGGATCGCAAGCAAGCTTCCGATCGAGAGACCGCTCGTTTTTGGCGCGAGAATTCTCGCGCTCGCGTGCTCGACCACGAGGGACATCGCTGAAAATCCGACGCAATAAAGGATCGCTTGTACGGGGGTGCTCAGCGCTTGAATGCGACCGAAGACGACCAACCCATCCACGCCCCGAATGACCGGCAGCCAGAAAAGGAATGCGTGGGCGCTGATGGTCAGAAGCGCAATCGGCGTCACGAGGAGTTGCAGCCGTTCGTGTCCTTCTCGAAACACGCCGCGATCACGATTCTGAACGGAGACGAACGCCCAAACCCAGGCCAGTGCCAACGTGGCGATGGCGACCGGCCGGAACCCCTCAGGACGCACGCGCGATGCGTACTCAACACCCGGTGCGGCGGTGAGTTGCCAATGGAGCAAACCCGCAAACCCGACAGTCCACGCGGCTCCGAGGATCGCGATCGATCGGCTCGTCGCGAGGCTGAGCGGGCCTCGGCCATGCGACGCGTCCGCTTTGGTATCGCTTGAATCGGAACTCATCAAGACGGTCCTACTTCGATCGAAGGATCGCAGTCAAATCGCTTGCACTTCTCGCGAAGGAAGTCAGCTGCGGCGGCCGCTCGAATAGAGCCGGTAGACCGTAAATGCGGTCCCAACGAAGAGCAGACTGCTCATGACCAGCGCGCCCTGAGCCAGGGAGCTCTGCGAAAATGGGGTCAGTCCGAAGCCGCCCTCGAACTGACCGATCGACCCGACCATCGAAAGCCGCTCTTTCGCGACGAGGACCACACCAACCGCCGCCAGAATGGAAAGCGCGATCAATACTCCGCCCAATGCTTCGCGCTGACCTCGAACCATACTCGCGCCAACTGCAAAACCGATCGCTCCAACGCCGCCAACTCCGACAAACCCAACCAAGGCCAAGGCGGAGGGGATCTGTTGAGAGTCGCCTGCGTATAGGAGGAACCAATCGCCATGGAAGAGATAGAAGTACGCGCCCACCGGTACGAGTACGAGCGAAAGAAAGATCGCGTAGGCGGCAAACCCACGCGTTAGAAGCGGCGGCCTGGGGGTTACCCGAAGCTCGATCGACGCTGCGAGGGCCGCGGCCAAACCCGTAGCGAACGCGATGCAGATAAGGGTAGGAAGGGGCACGGGTCGAGACTACCAAAGGATGGGGAACGCTCCAGAGGAAACCTTCAAGAACGTGGAAAAAAGTCCGCTTCTTACGCGAACGCCTCCGATGCTTCGGCGAGGGTCACGAAGGAATAGCCTTGCTTCTTCAGGGTCTCTACCGCAGCGACGAGGGCGGCCGCCTTCTGTTTTGCCGTTTTGCTCAAATCGGGTTGGTGGGAGGCCAACTCTTGGAGGCCATCCTCTTCGGCATCCGCGAGATCGATCCCGTGGAGTTCAAGATTGACCAGCGGACGACCGACCATCTGCCGGCTGAGCAAGCTCGCGCCACGTTCCCCCGAAAGCACCACGCTCGTGCCGATATACGGAAGACGCAACCCGCGCGTGACCCCGATCGGCAACTCGAGGAGTCCGCTCCCCTTCCTCCAATAGGGCATTCCAACGCGATAAGGGTCCGAGGGAGAGCGAAGCACCCGAGGGTCATCGATCACGCTCTCGCTGGCGCGGCCCTGACCATAGATTGCGCGGAGCTTGTAGCTCTGGATCGCAACCGCTTTGGCTGCGTAATAGGCAGGGCATGGAAAGACGGACGTGTCGTAGCGATAGCCTTGATCCGCCAAGACATCCAAAACCACGTCGGTAATGGTGTAGCCCGGAGCCCGAAAACCGACAGGTCGGGCGCCCGAGGCCTCTTCGATGCGGTTGGCAGCTTCGCGAACCTCAAAGGCAACGGTCTCGCGTGGGCGTCGAGTCAGATCGTAGAGGTGATTCTGCGTGTGATTGCCAAGCTCATGCCCAAGTTCACGCAAGTTGCGCAGGCGTGGCGCATTTTCCTCATCAACGTCCCGGCCGATCACAAAAAACGTGCATGGAACCTCCAGCTCTTTAAAAAGCGACACAAGCCGCGGCAGCGCGTGCCGATAGATCGCGCGCTGTGCTCGGCCGGAAGGATTCGGCAATCCGTGGATGGAGGTGTAGCAGTCGATTTCGTCGAGATCGACGGAGAGCGCCGCAAGTCGGACCATACAAAGTCATCGCATGTTCCGAGCACCAATCAAGCGCATGCACCGCAGGAACCTGACTCACGAAGAAATTCCTGAAAAAGGCAAAACTCTCACAGCTACCCAAAACGGTTAAATTCATCGAGCGCTCCAAAGAAATGCTTCCTTGGATTCATCGACCGAAGCGAGAAGTGAACCTGAATCACATTCTTTGATTCGTCTTGTACGTATTTCCTGCTATTTTTGGTTAGATGGGTTTGGAAGACCGAACGCCTCGAAATGGGCGGATAGAGTCAAACAGGGGTGGGGCGGAAGGCCCTCCCGATGCCCCTCTTCCGAACGACCTTCACCCGTAGAGCTCTCCGTAACCGCAACGACGACTCAAAGAAACCTATGCACTTCCTATCCCCCCGAACGCTTTTGTCTGTCTTCTTGCTCGTCGCTATGACCGGCTGCGGAGGCTGTGGAGATGAACCCGAAGGTCGCTCATGTCGCTCGCGTCTTGAGTGCAACGACGGTGAAGTCTGCGTCGCCAATATGTGCGTTGAGGAAACGCCGATGACCGGTGAGATGTGCTCGCCGGAATGTCTCGACGATCAAATCTGCGTCGATGGCCTCTGCCTCAGCGAGAACGAGGGCTGCATCGACGGCGACGGTGACGGCTATGGCGTGATGTGCCGCCGCGGCGACGACTGCAATGACGGTGACCCGCGCCAGGGCAACCGCGAAATCTGCGACGGTTTTGACAACGACTGCGACGGCGAAGCGGACAACGGCGTCCTGAGCGAGTGCGGAGATTGCAACCTCGACTGCCGCCTGGGGGGTATCGGCGGGGACGATGACCCGTTTGACCCGGAATCCGAAGATGCGGACGGCGTCGGCGTGGACGATGATGGCGACCTGGTGCTCGACTCACGCCGAATCAACACCAACTTCATTTGGTTGGCGAATACGAGCGAAGGCACGATCTCTCGACACAACACAACCGCCCCCTACGCGGAGGTCGCGCGCTACCGCATCGGTCCCGCTGGCACGACGCTCGATCCTTCTCGGACCTCGGTCAACTCCTTGGGCGACGCGTTCGTCGGTAACCGGCGCGGGAACACGCTGACCCGCATCTCCGTGCTCGCCGAAGGCTGCCCAGACACGAACGCGGACGGTGTCGTCACGACCTCCACCGACGTGAATGGGAACGGTGTCATTGACGGAGCCGAGCTACTGGCCTGGGGCGAAGACGATTGCGTGCTCTGGCAGACGCAGCTGGACACCGCCGGCCTCAACCTGATTCGCGGTGTCGCCGCACAAGATGTCTACGGCCCGGATGGCGAGCTACAGCAGTTTGTCTGGGTCGGTGGCTGGAGTTCAATCTCGGTCGCCAAACTCGACGCGGTGACGGGCGAAGTTCTGTTCACAACCCCCTCCCCGGTGAACCCCTACGGACTGGCGCTCGATGGCAACGGAAACCTCTGGGTCTCTGGATGGACCGGAAACGCGATCGCCCGTATCGATACGAACGTTTGCGTGGATGAAGCGAGCTGTATGGAGAGCTGCGACGGCGCTGCAGGCGACGCTTGCGCGAAGCAGCGCATACCGACTCAGTTCGGAAGGTCCTACGGTCTCACGGTCGACTTCGAACAGCGCGTTTGGGTCGGCGGCGATGCGGTCGCGAGTTACGATCCAAGCCGTCCCTACGCGGAGCGCTGGACCAATGCGAACGTCTCTGGTTTCTCGCATGGGATCGCAGCAGACGCGGAGGGCTTCGTTTGGGCGGCAGGCGGCGGCGCGGGAATCTTCCGCGTGGACGCGGATAACCCCACGATGAACACGGTCGTGGCAGGCACGGTCGGAATCAACAACAAGGGGATGGCTGTCGACGCAGAAGGAAAGATCTGGTCGATCGCGCGACTCGCGGGGGCAAACGCGGTCGCCGCGGTCATCACACCCGGCCCGACGCTCATGGAAGCAACCGTTGAACCCTCGGTAGCTCCGATCGCGGGCATTGACCGCTACACCTATTCGGACATGACTGGAGTTCAGCTCCGCCTCGCGACCAACCCACGCGGGCACTACC
>JAHDCI010000022.1:42693-47052 GCA_020629955.1 Myxococcota bacterium
TCGGACATGACTGGAGTTCAGCTCCGCCTCGCGACCAACCCACGCGGGCACTACCGCCATGTCTTTGAAGGCTGCGACGACGCAACAACGCTCTGGGGTGATATTCGCTTCGAGGCCACGACGCCCCCAGGCACATTCGTTTCCTTCCGCGTCAAGACGGCAGAAACCCGTGACGGGCTTGAAGCAGCGGAGTGGATTTCGGTTGGAACGACGCCGCCCGATACGTCACCGCTCGCGATTCGCCCAGCGCTCGATGAGGCGGGCGTGATGCCCATGCGCTTCCTCATGCTGGAGGTCTCGCTCCGCACAGAGGTCATGAGCGATAGCGAAGTGATCACGCCCGAGGTTCACTTCATCGACGTGACACACGTCTGCGAGCCGATCTTCGGATAGGCACGGACCTACGAAAAAGGGCGCCCCGGCGGCGCCCTTTTTTTGTTTCTGCTGTGCGAGAGAGTCAGCGACGAAGCATGCGGCAGGCACGCTTGAGACCATCGACGAGGGCGTCGATATCATCGCGTCCTGAGTAGATCGCCAGAGAGGCCCGTGCGGTACCCGTGATACCGAAATGATCCATGACCGGCTGCGCGCAATGATGCCCGGTCCGAATGGCGATTCCTCGTGCATCGAGCAGCGAGCCCGCGTCCGTCGGATGCACGCCTTCAAGCACAAACGAGAGCACGCTCGCTTGTCTCGCGCCCTTCCCTAAGAGGGTTAGTCCGTCGACCGTCTCAAGCGCTTCAATCGCGTACGCGTGAACGTCCGCTTCATGCTGGAGCGCGGCATCGAGATCGAGCGCATTCAGATACTCGATGGCCGCCCCAAGCCCGACCACGCCAGCAATATGCGGCGTTCCCGCTTCGAACTTGAAGGGCAGATCATTGTAGGTAGAGCCTTCAAACCGCACCCGGTCGATCATATCGCCACCGCCCTGCCAGGGCGGCATGGCTTCGAGAAGTGCACGCTTTCCGTAGAGCACTCCAATGCCCGTCGGGCCGTAGAGTTTGTGTGCCGAGAAGGTATAGAAATCTGCGCCAAGCTCTTGAACGTTCACGCGTGAATGCACGATGCCTTGGGCCCCGTCCACCAACGTGATCGCACCACGCGAATGAGCCAGCTCGATCATCTGGCGAATCGGAAGCAGCGTACCGAGCGAGTTCGAAACCTGCGGGAAGGCGCAGACTTTCGTTTTGTCCGAAAGGCACGCCTCAAACGCTTCCACCGTGACCTCGCCCCGGTCGTTCATCGGGATCGGCTTCAAGGTCGCGCCTGTTGCCTCACACACGAGCTGCCACGAAACGATATTCGAGTGGTGATCAAGCTCCGCAACGAGAACTTCGTCACCGGCTTTCAGATTCGCCCGCCCCCAAGTCTGCGCGACGAGGTTGATCGCATCCGTCGTACCCCGGGTAAACACCACTTCTTCGCGGGCCTCGGCGCCAATGAAGTGCTGCACCAAGTCGCGCGCAGCTTCCACTCGCGCCGTAGCCCGCTGACTAAGCGCATGCACCCCGCGATGAACGTTGGCGCAATCCTGCGCGTAAATACTGACCACCGCGTCGATCACGGATTGCGGCTTCAGCGCTGTCGCGGCCGAGTCGAGATAGACAAGCTTCTTTCCCGGGTGAACCTCCTGGTGCAGCGCGGGAAAATCCGAGCGAATGCTCGCAAGTGAGAACGCCATTTCTAGCTCTCTTCGAAAATCTCGTCGCCAAGCAACGCTTCGGCGCCGAGGTCTTTGCGAAGACGGTCGCTCACGTCTTCCTTCAGCGCGGCAGAAGCCCACTCCTCGATCGGCTCACCGAGGAAGGCCGCTGTCAGCATCGCTCGCGCGCCTTCTTCCGGAATGCCGCGCGCCTGAAGGTAGTAGAGCGCATCCGCGTCCAGCTGACCAATCGTCGCTCCATGGGACGCGACCACTTCGTCGTGATCGATTTCGAGGTGCGGTTTTGCGTGCACCTTCGCGCGCTCGTCGACCAAGAGATTTCGCGAAATCTGATGTGCTTCCGCCTTCGGACCGCTTTGATGAACCTGGGTCTGTCCATCAAAGACGCTTGTCCCATGCGCGTGAACCAGCGCCCGGTGGCGCATATCGCTTGTGCACCGGGGCGCAATATGGTCGATGCGCGCGCGATGTTCCGCGTGGGTCTTCGCCGCGGCGACGCCGAGCGCGCTGATGCGAGCGTTCGCCCCCGTGCCTTCGAGCCTGACCTGCAGCTCCTCGCGCGACATTGCCCCGCCGAAGAGCGCCGATTCCGACGCGAAGCTTGCGTGCTGGCCGACCTTCACGAAGACACTGTGAGAAATGGCGCCCGCACTTGAGTGCATTCGCGCGTATCGGAACGTCGCGCTATCGCCGACTTCCGCGAGGGTCACCGCCGAGGAAAAGCTCTCGGAGGAATCCCCAAAGAATCGTTCTTCGAGCTCGAGGCGAGCGCCTGCGGCGACCACAAAATGAAGGCGCGTGAAGGCGGCGCCATTCGCTTCGGGGCCGCGGTGGACGATGCTCATTCGCACCGATTGGTTCGCAGCGATCTCAACCTTCAGCGTGCTTGATGCACCGCCTTCGTTGAGCACTGCCATGCGGTGTGCTTCGAAGTGTTGAACCGTTTCTGGACCAACCTTTGAGAATGTCACTCCGGGCGCTGCCGGGAGCTGCTCGAAGGGGATAAAGCCGTCGACGATGGTGAGCTGAGCGCCACCTTCGAGCGAAAATCCCGTTGCCGGAACGACGCTTGGCGTGTCGAGCGAAACGTAGTCTCGGTTGAGGAGCTTCGCGGGGGAGAAGCGCCAGTCCTCGATCTTGGAGTGAGGCAGCCCAAGCGACGCGAGCCGCTCGGCCGCATCGCCGGATGTGAACTCAAGAAGCGACGGCATTACGCGCGGAGCCCCTGATAGCCTTCGGACTCGACACGAAGCGCGAGGTCTTTATCTCCGCTCTCCGCGATCTTTCCATCGACAAGGATGTGCACGACGTCCGGCACGATGTGATCCAGCAAACGCTGGTAGTGCGTGATGACGAGCATGCCTCGTTCTTCGTTCCGAAGTGCATTGACACCTTCGCTGACGATTCGAAGCGCGTCGACATCGAGTCCCGAATCCGTCTCATCGAGCAGGCAAAGCGAGGGCTCAAGCACGGCCATCTGGAAGATCTCGTTCCGCTTCTTTTCGCCGCCTGAGAAGCCATCGTTGACAGCTCGCTTCAAGAGCTTCGGGTCGAGCTCAACAAGCTTCGCCTTCTGACGGGCAAGCTTCATAAACGCTGCTCCGCTAAGCTCTTCCTCGCCGCGTTCCTTTCGCTGCGAGTTTAGTGCCGCGCGGAGGAAGTGCAGGTTGCTCACGCCTGGGATCGCGACCGGGTATTGAAGCGCGAGAAAGATGCCGCTGGCAGCCCGCTCGGAAATCGACTTCTCGAGCAAGTCCTCGCCCTTGTAGAGCACTTTGCCGCTGGTGACTTCGTAGCCTTCGCGTCCGGAGAGCACGTACGAAAGCGTGCTCTTTCCGGCGCCGTTCGGCCCCATCACGGCGTGAACTTCGCCGGCGTTGATGGTGAGGTTCAGCCCCTTGAGGATCGGCGTCTCGCCGACCTGGACGTGGAGGTCTTCGATTTGGAGAAGTGCAGTCATGTTGTCTTCATGGCCTCGACGTGAACGCCGGGCGTTTGGAAAGGAAATGGGTACGCGAGGCGCGTGAATGCGAAAGGGAAGATCTAGCCGATGGCGCCTTCGAGGCTCACACCGAGAAGTTTGCGTGCTTCGACTGCGAACTCCATCGGGAGCTCATCGAGTACTTCACGCGCAAAACCGTTGACGATCAGGCTGACAGCGTTCTCCTCGTCGAGGCCGCGCTGCTGGCAGTAGAAGAGTTGGTCTTCGTCGATTCGAGAGGTCGTTGCCTCGTGTTCGACCTGCGCGGAGGGGTGGCCCACCTCGATGTAGGGAACCGTATGGGCGGCGCAATCGCTGCCGATCAGCAAGCTATCGCACTGCGTATGGTTTCGGGCACCGACCGCACTCGGCGCGATCTTGACGCCGCCGCGATAGGTCTGTTTGCCCTTCCCGGCGCTGATCCCTTTGCTGACGATCGTCGAGCGGGAGCGCGCACCGATATGAATCATCTTGGTGCCGGTATCGGCTTGCTGCGCGAGGTTCGAGAGCGCGACGGAGTAGAACTCTCCGATCGAATCCTCCCCCTTCAGAATGCAGCTCGGGTATTTCCACGTGATCGCGGAGCCGGTCTCCACCTGCGTCCAGCTGATCTTCGCGCGGTCATGACAGACGCCGCGCTTGGTCACGAAGTTGTAAATGCCGCCCTTCCCCGTCTCGTCGCCGGGGTACCAATTCTGGACGGTCGAGTATT
>JAHDCI010000198.1 GCA_020629955.1 Myxococcota bacterium
GCTGCGTCGCGAATCGGTCAGATGTACATCAGCATCATCGACGCGGTTCAGCGTGCGCCGGTGCCGGAAGAGATCGAGAACGATCCTGAACTCTTCGACATCTACGTTGGTGCCTTCGACGAGCCGCTTGAGCCGGTTCGCGCGCAGGCTGTCTCGAAGTTCGAATACTGCCTGACCACCGCGACGAACGTCCGCTGGTTCAACGAGTACTCGGCGACGTGTGAGTCGGAGCTTCACCGCCTCGACCCGAACCAGTATCCCGAAGCCGACGAGCTTCGCGGAAGTGCCAACTACATCCGTGGCAGCATTGGCCGCCCCGGTGCCGTCGAACTTCCCTCGGAAGAAGACGCGGAGCTTGGAGAGTGATCATGAAGAAGAACAACAAGTGGCTGTTCTTGGCCTTGTCGCTCGCTATCGCGTGTGGCGGCGGCTCGGGCTCGGAAGAGGGCGAAGGCTCCGAAGGTAGCGAGGAGCCGGAAGGCCCGCGCGGCGCCGGCGGCGAAGTCGTTAGCGAAGAGGCGCAGAACCATTGGCGCGAGGGCCTTCAGCTCTTTAACCAATATGAAGAGGCCGGAACCTGGAACGAGGCGAACTGCTCTCGCGTCAACGGCGCTTTCGAAGAAGCGAACGACGCGCAGGACGACTCGTTCTCCGAAGCCATCTACATGATGGGAATGGTTGCGGAACGTTGTGGAGACACCGGGGCAGCCCGTCGCCACTACAACAACTCGCTCCAGATCGCGGAGCGCGGACGTCGTGGTCAGCAGGGCACGCCTCCGCCGAACTCGCCGCTTTGCAAGGCGCGCGTCGCTGTGGGTCTGATGGACCTTCAGTCGGGCAACCGCACCGCAGCTCGCCAGGCCTTTGACCGCTCCATCCGTGACGACCCACGCTGCACCAGCGGCTATACAAACGTCGCGATTATGCAGCGTGAAGATGGACAGATCGACGAGGCGCTTAGCAACCTCCGTCGTGCCCTCGCGGTTGAGTCGGATTACCTTCCGGCCTTTAACCAGATGGCACTCCTTCACTACGGACGTGGCGCGGCGGGCAACCGCTCCGCGCTCGACCTCGCGGAAGTTGTCTGTCGACAGGCGCAGCTCATCGATGGTGAGTACGCCCCGATCTACAACACCTGGGGCCTCGTGAAGATGGAGAAGGGCGATGTGATCGAAGCGCTTCGTTACTTCGAGCGAGCCGCTGCGCTCGACGCCGATATGTTCGAGGCGCAGATGAACTTCGGACAGGTCACCCAGAGCTTCCGTGGTTACCAAGACGCCCGCCGTTCCTTCGCTCGCGCGGTGGAGCTGCAGCCGGAAAACTACGATGCGCATATCGGACTTGGTGCCGCGCTTCGTGGACTCACGCAGTACGCTGAGGCGCAGGCCGAGTACGAGCGCGCCATCGCCATCGATGGGAACCGCCCGGAGGCCTACTTCAACCTTGGCGTTCTCTACCAGGACTACCTCCGCGGAACCTCGATGGAAGAGACGATCGGCAATCTCAACCGAGCGAATGGTTATTACGACCAGTTCGTCGGCAAGGCGCGCGGCAACGCCGCTTACACCGAAGCGTCGGAGAACGTGACCCGCACCTGCCAGCCGCTCTCCGAGCGTGCTCTTGAGCGTGCACGTCGTCGCGGACGCCGCGTCTCGCAGTACCGCAACAACTGTCGCCCGGGCCGTAAGCAGGTTATCCAGGAAACGATCGCAGCGCTTCGTGAAGCGGAGCAGATGCAGCGCGAAGCGGAGCAGATGCAGCGTGAGGCGGAAGCCATGCAGCGTGAAGCGGAAGCTCAGCAGCAAGCTGGAGCGGAGGGCGGCCAGTAAGCCCCCCGAAGAAGCAACGAACAAAGGGCCCGCCTCGGCGGGCCTTTTGCTTTCCGTCTGCCTCAGTCTAGACTTCGAGCGTGAACTCTAGGCTCGTTGCTCTCCACTGGGCTTGCTTGGCGCACCTCATGGTGTCGATGGGCTGTGGACCTCGAGCAGCGAACGACAACCCAACAACACCGCCAGCGGTTTCTGCGGAACAGCGTGCTGAGTCTCCGAGCGCTTTGTCGAGCAGCCGACGCGGGGGACTGTGCACGGGGGACTCGCGATTCATGTATGGCTTTCCAGTATACGATCTCCCGAGTGAATGCGTTTCCGCTGAGATTCGCGAGTTGGCCGAGTTGTTGGGGGAGCTTCGCGAGCTGGTTCTCTCACCACCGAATGAGCTACCCACACGAGACGCATACGAAGCTTGGATAGCGAACACGTTTCGGACTTGGTCGATGCGGACGCACGCGATCCGCGTCGAAATCTCCGACCGGGTGAACATTCTCCAACGGCGACGTCCCATTGATCGGTTTTTCGCCGCACTCGTCGCCGCCGAGATGGAAGCGCATTTCTACGAACAAACAAACTGGCCACCATGGGCTCCGAGGGAGGATGCCGCTGCCATTTCGAATATGCGTCACCCTCAAGTTCGCGACCGTTGGGCGGGAGCCCTCCGGCAATACGAACGTTGTCAGGAGCTTGCCGGCGCGCTCCCTGACCGCTTCGAACCCAGCGAAACGTACTGCGCTCAGCGTGCTCGTGAGATTCGCGAAGGTCGTAGTGACTCCGAACCTCACGCTGCGGAATAGGTCATGCCCGAGTTTCGAAACGTCGAACGCACGCACGGATACGAAGCGCTTCGTGTCGAGGGTTCGGTTCCACGCGATCTTCGAGGCGCACTCTTTCGAGCCGGGCCAGGTCTTATGGAGCGCTTTGGAGAGCGACTGACGCATCCGTTTGAGGCCGATGGGGCGATCACGAGCGTGCGCTTTGATGAGGGCGGCGCGTTTGGGGCATGCGAGGTCGTCAAGGGGCAGGGCTATCTCGATGAGGAGCGAGCCGGGGTTTCGCTTCATGGCTCGCGAGCGAGCTGGCCGCGTCGCTTCATGAATGCGATGTCGCGGAAGACCAAAGCGACCGGGAATACAAGCCTGATGGACTGGCAAGGGCGGCTCTTCGCGCTCATGGAAGGGGCGCCGCCGCAGGAGCTGGACTCGACGACGCTTGAGACCCTCGGTCTGCAGACGTTCGGAGAGATGGTCACGTCGGGCTTTTCAGCTCATCCGCGCCGCTGTCCCGATCGGCGGACGACGTTTAATTTCGGCGTTCGATACGATCTCGTCGCTTCGCTTGAGCTGTTCGCTTTTCCCGACGAGGGACAGCCGCGGATGCTCGGCAAGATCCGAGCTCCATGGCCAGGTCTCGTTCATGACTTTGCGCTGACCGAACGCTACATGATCTTTTTGATCGGGCCGGCGAAGTTGGTGATGTGGCGCGCGATGCTCGGCCTGAAAGATTTCACGCGTTACTTCCGTTGGCATGCGGACGAAAGCGCGCGGCTGCTGATTGTGCCCATCGACGAGCCCGCTCGTTTTCGAACGCTCGAACTCGATGCGTGCTGGGTTTGGCACTTCGCGAATGCTTTTGAGCGCGGCGATGAAATCGTGATCGATGCGATCCGGCACGACGACTTTTCCTCGTTCTCGGAGTTGAATGAGGACACGCTCGATCGAACGCCTACGCTGCATCGTTACCGCGTACACGGCTCGTCGATTCGGGAAGAACGACTGTCATCGCTCTCTTGCGAGTTCCCATCCGTTCGGAAGGCAGACATCACGAAGCCTTACCAAGATGTGTGGCTGCAAACGGACGATGCCGGGCAGTTCGGGATCGCGAAGGTCAACACGCGAACGGGTGAGGAGGAACACTTCATCGGAGATTCAAACTGGACGGGATCGGAACCCCTTCTCGTATCAACCCAAGAAGGGGACTACGTGCTCTCGATGATCGACGATGGGGCGCGAACCTTCCTCGGAATCTTTAATGCTTCTGCGATCGGTCGTGGACCACGCGCACGTGTCTTTTTTGATCACCGAGTTCCGCCGAGCTTTCACGGCGTGTTTCGACACTCGGTTCGTGCCGGCGATAGCCAGAAAACGAAATAAATACAGGGGTCGAGAGCTTTCTCACGGAAAAAGATCGGCCTCGCCGGAACTTTTCGCGACTCCACCGGTCTATCCCACAACCAGAAGATCTGATCTGAGGCGTTGACCCAGGTAGGGCTCTCGATATAACCTTCGCGCGCTCTCTCTGGATCGTGATCGGTCCGCTAGGACCGTGAGCACAGATTGGATCATCTGGAAGGATTTGTTGTGAAGAAGCTATTGAGCCTGATTGCTGCCCTTTCGTTCGCACTCTCGATCGGGGTGAACCCCGCGTCTGCGCAGGACGGAGAGCCCGAAGCCACCACCTACGATTTCGAAGACGATCTCGTTTCTGGTGACCTTGTTCGTCCGGACGGCGAAATGCTCAACGTGCGTCGACGTGGTCGCCGCGCTTCGCTCATTCGAATCCGTGAGCACTTCGTTCCGGAGATGCTCAAGTCGGTTGAGAACCTCTAAGGCTTTCCGCCCTGTTTGTAGCCAGATACCTAATTCCCCAGCCAGGAGCGCGCTGATTGAGCGCACGGAGGCAACGTGAGTAACCAAATTTCGATGACCTTCCAGATCTACTCGGGTGACGAGTTGGTCCGGACAGAGACCCTTGAACAGGACATCATCAAGCTCGGAAAGCTTGATTCGATGCACCTGGTCATCGACGATCCCAACGTTTCCCGCATGCACGCGGTAATCGAGGCCACGGGACCCGGTGATATTCATATCATCGACCTTGGCTCGACCTCGGGAACGGTCGTTAACGGGCAGACTGTCAACAAGAGTCAGCTTCAGTCGGGCGACGAGATCAAACTCGGCGATACCCGCATCGTCGTGACGTTTGATGGTGCCGTGGCAGCCGCGGAGGCCCCCGCTGCAGCGGCAGCCGTCGCGGCTCCCCCAGCCGCCATTTCGGCTCCCCCCGCGGCAGTTGCGAATCCATTCGCCGCGCCAGTGGCGAATCCCTTTGCGGCTCCCGCAGCGGCCCCAGCGGCGGCGGTCGCGGGTCATGGTCACGGAGCCGACGAAGATCCGGAAGCGTATGCTTACGGTATCGTCGCCAGCGGACCGCCGGTTTCCCCTGCAGACGTTGAGACCGCCGATCAGGCGTGTGAAGTCGTCATCATGTGGGGCGACCGCCAGGTTCTGCACGTCGAGCATATGTCGCCTTTCCGCCCCTTCTATGTAGGCGAGGAAGCGAACACCGATTTCCTTATCGGCTCGGAGACGCTCGGTGCGAGCCGGCTCCCCGTCGTCGTCGCCGCAGGCGCCGGCGCCGCGGCAGTGATTCCGGCCGGCGCGACCGGCAGCGTGACGGTGGGCGATCAGGTGATGACGCTCGCGGACCTCGACGCGGGTGGCAAGCTTCAGCCCTGCCACGAAGCGCCGGGTGCAAAGCAGTATCCGATTCCGCCGAACGCGACCGTCAAGGTCGAGCACGCGGGCTTCACGTTTGTCTCGAAGCAGACCAACGCTGGCAAGAAGGTTGGCGGCGGCTTTACGATCGATTGGCAGCCGCTCTCTTATGTCCTCGGATCCATGGCCGTCTTCGGGGTCCTCTTGATCCTCATGTACTTCACGCCCGGGAGCCCTCCCGGCTTGAACCTTGACCTCCTCAACACCGACTCGCGCCTCGTCAAATACTTGATGGAGCCGCCCGAGACGATTGAAGAAGAGACGCCCGAATGGATGGACGAGTCCAACCAGCAGGATAGCGAAGGCGGCAAGGGCAAGCGCCATAAGGGCGAAGAAGGCGCCATGGGTAAGAAGGAAGCCAAGAAGACCAACAACCGCTACGCGATTGAAGGTCCGGAATCCAACGAAGACCCGCACATGGCCCGCGAAGAAGCTCGCGAGATGGCCCGTAACGCCGGTGTCCTTGGTACCCTTCGAGCGATGAGCGGTGCGTTTAACTCGCCGACCTCTCCCTTCGGTCGCGACACGGCGCTCGGCAACGACCCGATGAGCGCGCTTGGTGCGCTCATGGGCGACCAGCCCGGCGAGAACTTCGGCTTCGGTGGTCTCGGTCTCCGCGGCACCGGTCGTGGGGGCGGCGGTACCGGCGAAGGTACCATCGGTCTTGGTAACCTCGGCACCATCGGTCACGGTGGCGGCGGCGGTGACGGCAACGGCTATGGCCGAGGTGCAGGTGGCTTCCGCGGTCGCGCAGCACGTGTCCCGATGGTTCGTGCCGGTCGTGCTAACGTTCGTGGTTCACTCTCGCGAGAAGTTATTCGACGTGTTGTTCGCCGACACAATAACGAGGTCAAGTTCTGCTATGAGCAGGAACTTAACTCCCGCCCAGACCTTGAAGGTCGCGTGACGGTTCGCTTCATCATCTCCCCAACTGGCGCCGTTCAGACAGCGATGGTTCAGGGCTCCACCCTCGGCAATCGCCGCGTGGAACAGTGCATTGCTTCGGCGGTTCAGCGCTGGACCTTCCCGGCGCCCGATGGTGGCGGTATTGTTATCGTTAACTACCCGTTCATGCTTCAGTCTTCGGGCTGATTCGAGAGCGGAAGCGAAAACAAAGGCAGCGAGCAATCGCTGCCTTTTTTCGTGTGTGCGTGAGGGGCCAACGCGGGCCCGCACCAATCACCAGGAATCGTGCCCTCACAAACAAGAGCCGTTCTCTTCGCTCCACTACGGACCGCATTCTCACAGGCAACGTCCCTTGCGATTGCTCAGCCTTGTACGATCATCATGAGCTTGCGGACCGATGCAGGCTAGACTCTCCGCATGACCAAGCGCATTGCTCTCACCGGGGCGACAGGTTTTGTTGGTGGCCATGTTGTCGACGCGCTCATGCAGCGCGGCTTTGAGGTGGTCGCCCTCGCGCGGGCGACTAGCAACACCCAGACGATCGAGAAAAAGGGGGCGAAGGTTCGACGCGTTTCGCTGAACCCGCAAGGTGAGATTCAGTTCTCGGAGCTGCGCGCCGCGCTGGCGGATGTGAACGCGATTGTGCACGCCGCCGGTGGGGGCATCACCACGGACAAACGCTCGCTCTATGCTGCGAACACAGATTCGACGGCCGCGCTCTTGCATTTTGCGCCACCATCCCTCGACCATTTTGTTCTCGTCTCGTCCCTCGCCGCTCGCGGCCCTTCGGACTCCCCTCAACCTGCGAAGGAGAGCGGAGTAGACAAACCGGCCTCTGCCTATGGGCGAAGCAAGCTTGCCGCGGAGTCTTTGGCACTGGCCCATCCAAGCGAAGGAGACGTTGTTGTACTTCGGCCACCTGCCCTGATGGGCCCCGGAGAGTATCGGCTCAACTCGCTCTATAAGGCCGCGGGGCGGGGCTTCGTCCCGATGGTTCATTCCGAGGGAACCATGTCCTTCTTGGATGGCAGAGATCTCGCCACTGCGATCTGCGCGGCGCTCCAACGTGAACCAGCCGGCCGGCGCGATCGGTTCTTCGTTGCGCACCCAAAGCCCATCACGCGCCGTCACCTCGCGGAAGAGCTTGGCCGACTCGCGGGACGCAAGATTCGGGTCGTCGAGCTGCCACCCGCACTCTTGCCGCCCGTATTCACGCTCGCCGAGCTTGCGGGTCGGCTTCGGGGAAAGGCCTCACAGATGTCGCGGGACAAGCTTGGAGACGCACTCGGCCGCCATCAAAGCTGCGATCCGCGCCTCGCCATGCGTCACCTTGGATGGGAACCGAAGTACACGGTCGAGCAAGGCCTGCGGGATACGTTCTACCCACCCGCCTGATCCGTGATTCCCCGTCGAGGCGCCTGCCCGGATTCGCATCCCACAGGCTTCCAAGATTCGGAATGGGAATAGGTCGGCAGGCTGCTAGAGCCCGGATCCGTCACCAGGATTCGCGCCCTCGCACAATCCTTCACAATCGTAAGGAAAGTTCACTTCGCTCCAATACGGTCTGTATCGGTCGCTCTGACAACTTCCCTTACGATCGCGAAATCTTGCACGATCATCACGAGCCTGGCGACGCATCCGGGCTTGTGCGTGGTTCAAATCGCGAGAAGGGCCCTCTTCCGCCCGGAACGCCGATCCGAGCTTCGCTCTTCCTTCGAACTACCCGGCATGTCGTCCGCTCTCCAAAGCTCGCCTCGGCGCCCCAGACGAAAGATCATCCCTTCCATCGATTGGATCCACGCACTACGCTCCTCGCGTGGAACTAGAAACGATCGAAGTTGCGGGAACTCCGCGAGAGATGGGACGCGCTTATGGCGAGGCGAAGCGGGAAGCGATTCAGCGCTTCGTCGATATGCGCTTTGCGGCCGTCGCGGGGTATTTCAAAGATCGTGGTCGCCCCAATGATTGGCCCCAGGTGACCGAGGTCGGCGCCAAGGGGTTCGAGCTCTACAAAGCTTGGGACCCGGAGGGGTACGAGGAACAGTTCGGGGTCGCAGAAGGCGCAGATATCGATCCCGTTCGTCTCTTTACGATTTGCAATATGACGGACATGCGGGATGCAGTGCTGCTTTCGGCGCCGAGCGGTCCGCCGCTCAAAAAGCTGGTCGATGAAGGTTGCACCTCGCTGATGGTCCCTGAATCGCTCACGTCCGGCGGCGCAGCTTTCGCAGCGCAAACCTGGGATTTGAACCCGCCGGATGTGGAGTTCGTCGTTGCCGTGCACCGAAAGCCGAACGAAGGCCCGCGTACCTGGGGCGTGACCTGCAATGGTTGCCTTACGTTGATGGGCATCAATGAGGAAGGCGTCTCGGTTGGCACGACCAATATCAAGACATACGGCTCGGGGGCCGGCGTCGGTTACCTCTCGATCCTTCATCGCGGGGTTCGGGCGACGTCGAGCGAAGAGGCCGAAGAGCTGATGTCGAACGCGCCGCATGCAGGCGCGCACACCTATTGGATCGGAGCGCCCGGCAGGCTTATCGAGCTCGAGGCTTCTCCCAATGGCGTGGTTCGCCGAGACGCGATTGACGCGCCAATTTGGCGAACCAATCACTGCATCAGCGAGCAGCATGTAGAGCTCCAAGGCGAGGTCGTTGGCGAGAGCAGCGTTCGCCGTTTCGCGCGCGTTGGCGAGATGCTCGGTGGCCGTACGGATCTCGATGTCGACGCGATCAAAGCCGTCTTCGCAGACCGAAGTCAGGGCATTTACAGTGTGAACCGCTACGAAGAGGATGGACAAGGCACGGCCACCAACGCGGTCTTTATCTCGCTTCCCGAAGAGCGCCGTGCGTTTGCTTGTCGCGGACCCGCCGATCGCGGCACGTGGGTCGAGCTATCGTTCGACTAGTGCGTGGTGCAAATCACTAGAAGGGCCCTCATCCGCCAGGAACGCCGATCCGAGCTTCGCTCTTCCTTCGA
>JAHDCI010000199.1 GCA_020629955.1 Myxococcota bacterium
GGGACCACTGTCCGGGCCAGCATCGGGACCACTGTCCGGGCCAGCATCGGGACCACTGTCCGGGCCAGCATCGGGACCACTGTCCGGGCCAGCATCGGGACCAGCATCGGGACCAGCATCGGGCAGCTCCGCTTCCTCCTCCGATTCATCCTGGGCTTCTTCGACAGCGGCTACCTCGAGGCCCTCGGCAAGGGCTTCGGACGCCTCTGGGGGCGCACCCACTTCCTGGGAATTTACCCCGGAGGAGGCTTGCATCTCCGTTGTCAGCCCAAGTTCGATATCGTCCGGAACCTCAAATTCGATCTCCAGCGAAGGGCCCTCGACGCTCAACCCGGTCAGCGCCACCAAGCCGATGTGCGCGCCGAGTGAAAAGAGAAGCGCTACGAGAAATGCCCTGGAAAGATTCAAACGGAAACTCCGCGCTGCCGTGCTGAGAGGTTCCCGCCCAAGGGATGACGCGCTGTGCTGGTCGTATCGGAGTTCATTCGGTCCATTTGACGGATCTCGACTGCCATGAAATCACGCCAATCGTTGTTTGAGATGACAAAGACGCGCAGCCCCCGCAATTTCTTTTCACGATTCCTCATCTTGGTGATCGCCTCCGCCAGTCTATCCGGACTGGTCGTCGCGTGCGATGGTGAGGAGATCACCCCTCCGATGGAGTCCGAAGGCCCCGATGAGAATGGGGTAGAAACCGGGGTAGAGCCCGGAGGCGAGGGTGAAAGCCCAAGAGGCGGTGAAGCCGAAGGTGCGAGCGAAAGCGGCGGCGCCGCCGCAGAAGAAGAGGCGCCCCCGGAACCCGAGGGTCCGCCGAAGCGGATCTTCGCCAAGCGATTTGTCGTTCCCGTCCGCTCCGCACCGCGTCGAGACGCAGACCGGATCGGATATCTCCGCGCAGGCGCGGTCCTCCAGGCGACAACTCACAACCCGGTGGAACGGGAGGGATGTGCAGCGGGTTGGTACGAGCTCGAGAGTGGCGGATTCGTCTGCAGCGCGCGGCACGTGATCGCGTTCGATAGTGAGCGACTCCCCGAACGACGATCGACGCAACCGAATCGAGAGAATGCCTTGCCGTACGAGTACGGGTTTATTCGACGGCCTGCGCCCATGTATCGGCGGCCGCCGACGGATGAAGAAGCCGCGGAGCACGAAGGCTATCGAATCCCCGGCCAAGAACCACCGCCCGCCGAAGAAGGCGGCGAAGCATCTTCCATGGCCCCCTCTGAAATGACGGCCGCTCCCTCTGAAATGACGGCCGCTCCCTCCGAGATGGCGGCAGCCCCAACGATGGCCGCGGCTCCGACCATGGAGCCCCGCAACGATCCAGAGCCAGCCGCGGCCGAAGGAGTGGGCACGAACCTCGAGACCGCCGAGGAAGAAGCCGGCCCGACCCTCGACAGCCTGCAGGGCGATCCGAACTCCGTCGTCATGCGCAACCTGATGCGCGGCTTCTTCATTAGCCTCGATCGACCGGTTCGGCGCGCCGCCCGCCGGTATTGGCGGACCCAGTCGAACGGTTATGTCCCCTACAATCGCGTTGTTCGACGCGAAGGCTCCGAATTTCAAGGCGTCGTCTTTCCCGCATTCGAGGCCGCGCTCGCGGCGGCAGAAACAGACGAAGCCCCCACTGAGGGAGAACAAGCACCGACCGAAGCGCCGGAAGTGGACGATGCTCCCTTTGTCGCCCCTGAGAACTTCTCTCTTCCCTACGGCTGGGTCCTCTCGAGCCGGGTTCGCTCGTACCAACTCGGTGACAACGGCCGGTTCCGCTCCGCACGTGGGCGCATTGAGTATCACGATGGGCATCCTCTCGGTGAGGAAATGGAATCGCGGGGACATACCTACGTCCGCGCGATCGACGAAGAGAACCGCTGGTTCCGCATTCGCGATCTCCGCATCGCTCGCGCTCAAGAGCCTCCGAGCGACGTGCAACCAGAAGACAAATGGCTCGACGTCAACCTCGCGAACCAGACGATCGTCGCGTACCAAGGGCGCCAGCCGGTATACGGCACGCTCATCTCCTCCGGACGCGCCAACCGTGCCAACCGACCGGAGCAAGAGTGGGAAACGCTCTCGGGACTCTTCCGTGTGAAATCAAAGCACCTCACGGACACGATGGATGGCGATACCGCCGTCGATGGCCCCTACAGTGTCGACGACGTCCCCTACGTTATGTACTTCGAGCTCGCGTATGCGATTCACACCGCGTTTTGGCACAACGGCTTCGGACATCCGCGTAGTCACGGCTGCGTAAACCTCGCGCCTTTGGATGCGCGATGGATCTTTAACTGGGCCGATCCCCCACTGCCGGAAGGTTGGCACAGCGCCTACCCCACCGATGAAGTCCCTGGCACATGGATCTATGTACACGGAGAGACCGTAGGACGGCGCTAAGCGCATTCTCATGGATCGAAATACGATGACCGACGAAGAAAAGACCGAAGAGAATACCGAAGGGGAGAACTCCTCCAAGGATTCGAAAAAGGCAATCCCGACCCGAGGCTCTAAATCCAAGAAGGGCAAGAAGTCCTCGAAGAAGGAAGCCAAAAAGGAGAAGGCGGATTCGGAGGAAAACGTCCGAACGTCGGAGACCAAGCGCCCCGGTGACACGCGATACGTTTGCGTTCACTGTGGCCACGGATTCTGGACCGACGAAGACCCCACGCGCTGCCCCTCGTGTATGCGCAAAGGTGGTCTTGAGGCCGTCGATGAGAAAACCGAAGGGCGCCCTGCGTGGGTGCTCCCGGTCGCAGCGCTGGCACTGATCGGAGCAATCGGCGGCGGCTATATGTACTGGTCCTCTCAGACTCCGGATGTTGTGGAGGGCGAGGTACCGGAAGCTCCGCTCTCGCTTTCCGAACTTCGTGGGCATTTGCGGGCGCAGCACGCCGACGGCCCTCAAAGTGAGTTCTTCGAGGTCAAAGAGCACATTCGCGAACTCGCAGAGCACGCCGAGGGAAGCACCCCGCTCGCGAAGGCCGAATCGCTCGTCGCCTATATTCGCGATCGTGCCGAAGCCGGCGCGTTTGGACGTTGGTCTCTCGCGCGTCCCCGCGAGACACCGCCGCATGATTCGGATTGGGCTGCAGAGCAGCTTCTCGCAGAAGACGATCGCGACCTTTACCCCCTCGAAGTCGCGGGCGCGGTCGTGAGCGCACTTCGTTCGCAGGATGTTCCCGCAATGGTCGCTGAAATCTGGGCGTTCCCAGGCGACCGCCAGCCCCCGGACCCTTCTGGCAAGCTCGGTTATTTCGGCGTGGCGCTCACTGTCGAGGGGACAACACACGTCCTCGATCCCTACGCGGGTCACGCCCGCGCGCCCGACGGAGATTCCTACCGGGTGCTAAACGACGTGCAGGTCATCGCGGCCTTCCTTGGAACAAAGGCGCTTCAGACCTTGGTTCACGAAGGAGATAGTGTCGCAGCGATGCGTGATATTCGAACCGCGCTGACAATCGACGAACGCAGCCCCTACCTCCGCTCGACCCAAGCCGCAGTGTTGATCGTGAACGGCGGGACCGAGCAGGGCATGGAGGAGCTCCGCGCTGCAGCGCAGCTGCGAGGAGACGGCCCGCGACGTAACAACCTCGCCGGGGTCTACATGGCGCTCGGAAACGTTGAACAGGCTTCTCGTGAGGTCGCTGCTGCTATCGAACAGTTCCCAGATTACGCCGCAGCCCGAGCAACGCTTGCCGCGCTTCATCTCGAAGGCGGCGAACTCGAACTCGGTCATCGCGAGCTCGTTGCGGCGGAGCGGATCGACCGGGAGAACGAGATGCTGCCGATGCTTTTCGCGCAGTACCACCTGCGGCTTGGAGAGGTCGACCAGGCTCTTCAGCGTGCCCGGCAGGCGATTCGCCAACAGCCAAATCAATGGCAAGCCCATCTCTCCGCGGCGCGAATCTTCCGAGCTGCTGGCGCGTACGATGAGATGCGCGCAGGCGCGCGACGCGCGGTCGAACTGATCGCGCCCGATAAGCGCGAGATGCTCCGAGCAGAGATTCACACGATGCTCGGCCCGACCGCTCTGGAGGATGTGGACGAAGATCCGGTCGGCAGTGACGAGGAGGACTACGAAGACGAGGAAGACTGGGAGAGCGAAGGCGGCCCCGGAGATCTTCGACTCGATTCGGATCTCCTCGGAGAGAGCGGCGGCGGTGGTCCCTCATTGCTCGGAGAAGAGCTCGGCGGCGGCGGCGGACTGCAGCTCGGCGGCGGCGGCGGACTCGGTGGCGGCGGACTCGGTGGCGGCGGTGGACTCCAGCTCGGCGGCGGCGGCGGTGGTGGTGGCCTTCGCCTCAACCTGGGCGAGTAGAACCCCAAAGCCTTGCCCCCTTGCCCCGGCCTTGCTATGGTCGGCGACCCTCTAAAGGAGAACCTCAGAAATGGCTCGCGTTACCGTAGAAGATTGCCTGCAGCATGAAGAAAATCGTTTCGCTTTGGTCGTATTGGCCTCGCGTCGCGCCCGAATGCTCCTGAAGGGCACCCCCGCTCTCGTTCCGAGCAAGAACCGCGAAGCCGTCACCGCTCTCCGCGAAATTGCGGCGCAGCGCGTGCACTATGACCGCGGCGTTCGTGGCGCGGTGGAGGAGTTCATCGTGGAAACCCGCAACGCGGAGATCCGCTAGAGCAACGAAGCTTGAAACGAAGAAAAGCCGGCCCGAGGGTCGGCTTTTTTTGTGGTCAAAAGTGAGCGCTGCCCCACCAAGTCGGGTTATGCCTGAAAGTGCTCGCGCAGCTGACTCAGCATTCCTTCAACCTCGAGAGCCACCTCGACCTCTGGGCCAGTCTTCAGGAATCGCTCAAGGAAGCCCCGTGCTTCGCCCCATTCCCCGCGTTGAAAATGGACCAACCCCAGAAGGTATAGCCCTTCGGGATCATCGGGACGTTTTCGAAGCACCTGCTTCGCCATTCGCATCGCACGGGCATGCTCACCCATCATACGCAAGGTGTGCCCCGCGCCGACCATTGCCCCGAAGTACTCAGGCTTCAGCTCAAGAGCGAGGACGTAGCACTTCAGCGCCTTCTGAAGCTCCTGCTTCTCGAAATAGGCATGCCCAAGAAAGAAGTGCGCGTATTCGTTTTCGGGATCACTGGAGATGACTTTCGTCAGCTCATCGACGGCCGCATCGAACTCCGCTTCCTGGAGTAGCTCCATGCCTTCTTCTGCCGCCGCCCACCGCTCGATCGAGAGGGGATCTTCTTCTTCCGTGATCGTATCAGTCACGTCGAGCCTATAGACCCTGGCGGGGCACGTATCAACGTGCGCGCTCAGACGGGACCCACTTCCTCCTGACCACTTGTTTCTGCCCCCTCGCTTCGCTCGCTGGTGTAGGATCCGAAGCTATGGATGAGACGACTCTCAACGCCCTTCTGCAAAAGGGCGCTCAGCATGGCGCGAGCGACGTTCTTCTGAAGGTCGGACAGCCTCCCGCGTTTCGGGTCAACGGCGAACTGCATTACTTACAAGGCGATCCGCTGAGCCCCGCGCAGACAAAAGCGCTGGCAGCGATCGTGCTTAATCAATCTCGCTATCGCGGCGAGATCGACGAACTCTTTCAGTACGACACCTCCTACGGCGTGCCAGAACTCGGCCGATACCGATGCAACGTCTACCGCCAGCGCGGAACGCTCGCCGTTGCCATGCGCGCCATTCCGCTCAACGTGCCCTCGTTCGACCAGCTACGACTTCCTCCCGCCGTCGCGAGGTTTGCGGATCTCGAGCGCGGCTTGGTGCTCTGCGTCGGCGCAGCCGGCAACGGGAAAAGCACGACCCTCGCGGCAATCGTGAACGCGATCAATCACTCCCGCCGCGCGCATATCGTAACGATCGAAGATCCGATCGAGTACATGCATCGCGATCAGCTCTCGTGCGTCTCACAGCGCGAAATCGGGCTCGACACAGGCACCTTTGCCGATGGCCTTCGAGGGGCGCTGCGTCAGGACCCGGATGTGATTCTGGTCGGCGAAATCCGCGATGAAGAGACGATGGATATCGCGCTTAAAGCTGCGGAAACGGGCCATCTCGTGCTCTCGACCCTGCATACGCCAGATGTCAGCCGAACGATCGGTCGCGTGCTCGCGCTCGCCAACTCCGCTTCGCAGAAAGAAACACGAGAACGTTTCGCCGACAACCTCCAAGGCGTCGTCGCGCAGCGCTTGCTGCCACGCGCGGATGGAAACGGTCGCGTCGTCGCCGTCGAAGTGCTCGTCATGACCGGAACCGCGCGTGAGACGGTTCGCAGCCCGGAGGGCAACCTTCCCTTGAAGGATGTGATGGAGCGTGGCGTACATCCCTACGGGATGCAGACGTTCGAGATGTCTCTCAAAGACCTGGTAAAGGGAGGACTACTCTCGAAAGAGACAGCGCGAGCGGCAATGTAGGCGTAAAAAAAGAAAAAGCCTCGCGGACAACCGCGAGGCTTCTCTAATTGGTTCGACAGTCTAGCCGCGCGCCGCCCAGCTATTGCAGTAACCGTTCGGATTGATCTGCGAGCCCGCAAGGAGCGTGCAGGAACCACAAGCGTTCGCTCCGGCAGTCGTGAAGAAGTTGCAGTTCGTGCAGTTCTTCGCCGTACCGTGGGGGCTCGCCTCCACATAGCCAAGGTTCGACTGTGCGGTGCGCTGATCGCCCGATGCCGAAGCGCTGCAGTTCAGGGCTTCTTCCCCACCACAGCCAACAGCCGCGAGCCCAGCTCCGAGCGCCACGCCGACGGCGGACGAACGGACGAGGAAAACGCGACGACTCATTTTTTTCTGTGTGCTCATGAGAAGAACCATAGGACGAATCTTCTGCGTTTGTGCAATTTCAGGTGAGTGCGATCACGCTCATTGAATCGCTAAAATGAGGCAACCCTCGCCTACCGAAAACCTTTTTGATATCAGCACTTTAGAGCGTGCCCGGTGACAGGCTTATAGATAGTGACAACGACTTTCAATTTCGATTCATTTCGCAACGAAAAAGTACAAAAAAAGCGCCGCCCGTAGGGGCGACGCTTCCCTTGAACACGGGCGCTTATTCGCTCTGCATCGCGCGGCGCGCGAGCTCACCTACTTCGCCACCTTCGTCGCGAGCGCGAAGCAGAAGACCACGCTCCGGAATGTCCGCCAGCGCCGTCACCGCAAGCTCGCGTCGAACGGGGTCGTTGCCGTTCGCGGCTTCCCAAAGCTTCGCGCGAATTTCGTGCGGCTCCATTCCGCCGACGCCATTCCAGCCCGTGCGCAAGATGGCGAGGACCTTCTGCCAGGCGTAGGAATAACCATTGTCCTCATCGCCTTCCGCGAGACGTTGGGCGGCGGCCATGCGGGTCCAAATCGCGCCGCTCTCGAACATATCGACGGTGAGAAGGTTAAACCAGTCGTTCTCGTTGTTGTTGACGTAGCCCTGCAGGATCTCGCGGAGATCCCGGTCTGCCCCGAGCGTCTCGACAAGCTTGTTCTGACCCGCTTCGGCGCCACCGAGGAGGAGCGCAAAGGCCGCGTGACGTCGCGCGCTCTCGTCGTCCATCATCGTGATGAGACGCGCGTCGTTCGCGGGGTCCGCGGCGTAGCCAAGAGCGAGTGCCGCAGCGCGACGAATGTCGGGTTCCGCCGAGTTGTTGCCGACCAGATCGAGGAGCTGCGCGTTGAGCTCGCGATGTGGGCGCTGCCAAAGCGCCTGCACGTAGTAGCGGCGGGCCGGCTCGGAGAGTGAGCTGTCGTTGATCTTGCCGATCACGGTCGCCATCACCGATGCATCGCCAAGTTGACCGATCGCTGCGGCGGCAGCGCCGCGAAGCTCGTAGTCATCCTGCTCATCTTCGACAACGGTCATCAGGTCTTCGATGACTTCGGGGTTTTCGAAGCGGGCAATCGCCATCAGCGCCGCGCGACGCTCGGCGAGTGTGTCTTCGTTCACGAGGCTTCGGTCCGCGGCGTTAAAGGCCGTCATATCGAGGTTTCGCGGGCGAACCAGCTTCCCGGAGAGCGTGCGGAAACCGCCGGGGCTACCGAGGTCCGCAAGCGCGCGTGCTGCCGCGTTTACGTCATGACCGCCAAGCTCGGCTTCGATGCAGCGCTCGGCGCCTTCGTCGCCCGTCGCGCCAAGGGCACGCAGAATCGCGGCCTTGCGGAACTGATGCGTTTCCATGAGCTCGCAGAGGCGGCCCGTGATGGCTGGAGAAGCCACATAACGAAGATGCTCGATCGCGTCGGAGACGATCTCGTCTTCATCCTCAAGCGCCGTCAGCGCAAAGAGAGCGTCGGCCGAGCGCGCGTCGCCCATGCGTGCGAGCGCAGTCGCCGCCTTCGAGCGAATCTCGTTGTTCTCATCGTTCAAAAGACCGGCAAGCGTGTCGGCAACGCGCTCGTCGTGGGACTCCACGAGGAGCGAGACCATGTCGAAACGTGCATCGCCCGTCGCCTGCGGGAAGAGCGCAGCAAGCTGCGGGGCGCCCGTCGAGTGACGAAGCGCCTCAATCACCGTGCTGTTCATCGCGGGCTGCTCTTGGAGCATCTGGAAAAGCGGACGTGCGGCTTCGGGCGAACCGGTTCGGCCAAGGCCAGCTGCGGTCGCGCGGATAACTTCCGAGCTCTGCGAATCTTCATCGCGATTCAGCTCGTTGGTCAGCATACGAACGAGCGGCGCGACAACTTCGGTCGAACCACCTTCCGCGAGAGCGTGCGCCGTAAGAACGCGCACCGACTCTTCGTCATGGTTTGTCAGCTCTTCGCTCGCCAGACGCTGCGTGCCAAGCGCGCGGGTGATGACGCGGTCGTCAAAGCCCTCAAGCTCTTGAAGGCCACCGGCTGTAAAACGTTCGATGAGCGCGTCCACGGCAGGCTGTTCTGTCGCGCCAAGCACGGCGAGCGTCCAAACCACCTGGTTGCGGTCCACGCGCGCCGTCGTCTCCGGCAGCACCTCAAGGAGCTTCGATTTCGCGGCATCGGCCTGCGGGGAACCAATGCGAGCGAGTGCCCACGCGGCCCAGCGGCGAACGATCGGAGAATCGTCGAGCGCTGCGGTCAGCTGCGGTACCGCAGCGGAGTCACGCTCGGCGCCAAGGTTTCGAATCGCGCGAATCGTGACGTCGTCGAACTCGGAGTTCTCAAGAACATCCCGAAGGGCGGCCTTTCGCTGCTCCGGGTCCGACATCTCGGCGATCGGTGTGAAGACATCCATCATGCCTTCGGAGGCAACGTACTGATTGTACGCCCAATAGCCGGTGCCGATCACGCCGGCGAGAATGC
>JAHDCI010000200.1 GCA_020629955.1 Myxococcota bacterium
CTTCACGAGCGGCGGGCAGCGATGGACCTCGCGCTTGCGCTCGTCCGGAAACGGCAGCGCGGCGGAGAAAAGGTCCGGATCGTCGCAATGAGCGCGACCTTGGATGCGGAGCCCGTCGCCGCGTTCTTGGATGCCGAGGTCGCGACCGTCGAAGGTCGTGTCTTTCCCGTCACGACGCGCCACCTTCCAGCGGAACGTGAAGAGCGCCTTGAGCGCCACGTCCGGCGCGGAATCCAGGCGGCAATCGATGACGCTCCGGAAGGCGATATCCTCGTCTTTCTCCCGGGGGCAGGCGAAATCCGGCGGGCGATGCGGGAATGCCAGCGGCTTGCAAAGCGCGAGAATCTCGAGCTCGCGCCGCTCTACGGTGAACTTTCGGCGAGCGAGCAGGACCGCGCCGTTCAAAAAGGAAAGCGCCGTAAGGTCATCCTCTCGACGAATATCGCCGAGAGCTCCGTCACCGTTCAGGGGGTCACTGCGGTGGTCGACGCGGGATTGGTCCGAAAAGCGAAGGTCGGTGCGGCGGGGCTCTCCTCGCTCGAGACCGTGAAGGCGAGCCGTGCTTCGCTCGATCAACGACGCGGTCGAGCTGGACGAGTCCGCGAAGGCTACTGCGTTCGCCTCTTCACGCAGGCAGATGAGTCTCGGCGGCAGAGCGCGGACTTGCCCGAGCTTCAGGATTCGGAGCTTGCGGATGTGTTGCTCTCGCTGCTTTCGATGGGGCACCAACCGGCGTCGCTCGACTGGCTTTCGGCGCCATCCGAGCGCTATCTCGGAGAAGCGAAGGTGCTCCTTCAAGCGATTGGCGCGATCACGATTGCGGACGATAGATTGGAACTGACCGAGCGTGGTCGCTCCATCTCGCGTTTTCCCGTCCATCCCCGCCTCGGCGCGCTCATTGAAGCGGGCGTGGCTCGGGACGTCGGTCCGCGCGCTTGTTTGCTCGCGGCGATGCTCGGGGAGCGCACGCTTCGCCAAGGTGGCGAGGGGCATGCCTTCTACTCACCGGCCTCCGACGCGCTCGATATTCTCGCGGAGCTTGAGCGCTTTGAACATGTCGGTGAGCCTGGGAGCCTTCACCGGATGCGCGCGCAATCCGTGTTTCGGGCGCGCGATCAACTTCTGCGCAATATCTCTCCGGGAAGGAAGGCCAGCCCGGAAAATGGCCTCGACGAAGAGGAAGAAGCGCTTCGAGAGAGCTTGCTTGCGGCGTTTCCAGATCGCGTCGCCACGCAGGAAAGCGGTCGACTCATTCTCTGCGGAGGCGGTAGCGCGGAGCGTGACGCTGGCAGTGTCGTCCGTGATGCGCCTTGGGTTTTGGTGCTCGATGCGCGACAGCGAATGGGCCGAAAACAAGTCCTCGGCACGATGCTCTCCGAGATTGAACCCGAGTGGTTGCTGGAATTCGAGAGCATTCGAGAGGTGGAAGAGACGCTCTTCTCCGAGACCCGAAAGCGCGTCATTCGTCGCTCCGCGATTCGCTATGGCGTGCTAAGCGTCGACGAGAGCGAATCGTTTGATGTGGACCCGGTCGAGGCTGGCAAGGCGCTCGCTACTCATATCGGCGAGGGGAGGGCGGCACGTCATTTTGATATCGATGCCTTCGATGCCTACCGGCAGCGCCTACGTTTCGCGCGCGAAAACGGGTTCGAGGCGCCCGAGGTCGACGACTCGCTCGGAGCGGTGCTTGCGCATGCCTGCGAGGGGGCGGCGTCGACAAACGATCTTCGCAAAGAAGGTCTGGTCGATGCGCTCACTCGTTTGATTGGGTACGAGCGAAAGATGGAACTTGAGCGATTTGCTCCCGCGTTCGTTCAACTCCCGGGGAGAAAGCGCGCGCCCGTCACGTATTCCTCTGCGCACGAGCCCTTTGTGAGCAGCCGGCTTCAGGATTTCTTCGGGCTTCGAAAAGGGCCGCATATTGCCGGCGGAAGGGTGCCTTTGGTCTTGCATCTGCTCGCGCCCAACCGGCGCGCTGTGCAGGTCACCAAGGATCTCGAAGGCTTCTGGGAACGTCACTACCCCGACATTCGAAAAGAACTAAAGCGCCGATACAGTCGCCACGCTTGGCCCGAGGACCCTTGCGCCTCGCTGCCCCCGAAGAAGTGAGTGCGTTCGGACAGTGAACGGGGATTTGCTTTTTCCGAGAGACCTGAGAAGCTCAGCGCCGTGCGTACCGAAGAACAAGTCGTAGAGGAGCAGGCCGCTTCGAACTTCGTCCCCGAGGATTTTTTGGAGGATTTGAAGGCGCTTCAGGCTCGGATTCGCACGGAGCTTTGCGAAGAAGACCTCACGCACCGGCAGAAGATCGAACGGTGGGGGCGTCTGTGCACGGCCTTCGGCTACGGCACGGCTTGGATTGCGCCCAATCCGATCTCCGCTCTCTTGATCAGCCAGGGCCGAATCACCCGATGGACGATGCTCGCGCACCACACGCTGCATCGCGGATACGACCGCGTTCCCGGCGCCAAAGAAAACCAGACAAGCCGTGGTTTCGCGAAAGGGCGACGCCGCTTCCTCGATTGGTTCGACTGGATGGCGCCGAGCGCTTGGGTGAAGGAGCACAACGAGCTTCATCATTATCGCCTTGGCGAGATTCACGATCCTGACCTTGTCGAGTTAAACGTCGACTGGCTCCGGGATGCGAACTGGCCGAAGCCCGTGAAATACGCCGTCACCGCGTTCTTCATGTCGACGTGGAAGTTCACGTACTACGCCCCGAATACGCTTCGCGCGCTGAAGGGGAAGCAGCACGAGGTCGAGCTTGCCGAGATGTTCCTCGATAAGGATTTGTGGACGAAGTGCCTGCTCCCCTTCGCCATCGTGCACTTCGTTTTGATCCCGCTTGCGTTTCTTCCGCTCGGTGCGTGGAGCGCATCGAGCGTGTTCATGAACCAGCTGCTCGCGGAACTCTTCACGAACCTTCACAGCTTTCTCATCGTTGTGACGAACCACGCCGGCGACGATATGCATCGCTTCGACACGCGGGGGAAGGGCATGGCGGAGTTCTTTCGCCGACAGGTTGTGGGTTCGGTCAACTTCAAGACGGGCGGCGACTTCAATGACTTCCTGCACGGCTGGCTGAACTACCAGATTGAACATCACGTGTTCCCAGATTTGCCGATGCGCCAGTACTCGCGCATTCAGCCGGAGGTGAAAGCCATCTGCGAAAAACATGGCGTTCCCTATGTACAGGAGTCGGTTTGGACCCGGCTGCGAAAGACACTCGAGATTATCGTTGGGGATACCTCGATGGTCCATGAAACCGCCGAAATTTCGGTCGAACAAATACCCGCAGCCGCCGAGTAACCGCGCCATAGGTTGGAGAGGGTGACCTTCAAAGTGACGTGAGGGTCTGAATTTGATATTGTGCAAAAGTGGTACAGCTTTCGCGCGCTGTGATTCTAGTTTCTCTTCTGGCGGCGTTCGGATGTGGTCCGGAAGGCAAAGAAGTCTCGGTCGACCTGAAGACCGATCTGCTTCCGGGACCCGAATTCGATAGAGCGTTGCTCTACCTCAACGAAGAGGTGGTCGCGGAGGTTTCATTTTCAGTCGGCGAGTTTGGTGCCACCGACGCCGTCCGGCACGGGATTCGAATCGCCGATCTGGAGGACGTTTCGATCGAGTCGCATTCGCTTCGGGTGGAACTTCAAGAGGAAGGACGGGCTGTCGCGGCACGCGAACTTCGCGTTGAAGTCTCGGAAGACCTGGCGCTGATTGTCGTCATCACGCGAGATTGTCGCGAGGCGATGTGTCCGGGGGATGGCAGCCCACAATCGATTTCTTGTCTGGGTGGGCGCTGTGTTCCACCGGAATGTGTGACGGGGTACGAAGAGAGTTGCCCTCCACCGGAGTGTTTTGACGACAGCGAATGTGCAGGCGGCGCTGCGTGTGCGGTTCCGGACTGCGATTCCGCGGTCTGCTTCTTGATTCCCGACCATTCTCGGTGTGACGTCGGAGAATATTGCGACCCAGATGAAGGTTGCGTTCCAAGCGGCGCGCTCGGTGACGGCGGAATCGTTGATGCCGGCGTAGACAGTGGGGGTGACGCCAGCCAAGACGCCGGTCTTGACGCGCCGGCCGACAATCCTTTGTGTGGAATGCCTTGCGACCCGGGCGTTTGTGCCACTGGCGCGTACGATTGTTCAAGCGGAGAACCCGTTTGCACGGTGGAGACCTATCTTGTCGATGTTGAGTGTCGTCCTTCTGCGGGACCCTGTGATGCGGCGGAAATGTGTGATGGCGTCTCGGCAGAATGCCCCGTCGATGAACGGCTCGGTAACGAGACGATTTGCCGCGAGAGCGCTGGTGTCTGCGATGTTGAAGAACGATGCGATGGTGGTGATCCCGGCTGTCCGGTGGATACCTATTTGGTAGATGTCATGTGCCGGGCGGGCGGAACGTGCGACGTGGCCGAGCTATGTGCGGGTGATTCTCCAGAGTGCCCGGACGATGCATTCTCACCTGCGGGAAGCGCGTGCACCGGGGGAAGTTGCAACGGAAGCGGGAGCTGTATCCCGAGTTCGGGATGCACCCTCGGGCTCACGGACCCGGTGGTGGGAAACCTCGTCACCTCAGTCGCGGACGGCCACGCTCGTTGCGAAGCGCAGTTTGGAGCTGGCTGGGTTTGGGTGGACCATCACTTTGACGGTGCTTGGTCCGTCGCATGCGATTGGACGGCTGGAAGAGCGCTCGGCCCTGGAGAGCGAGGCTGGGCTTGGATTCGCGACCAAAACGCGGAGTGTCACGAAACCGGCGCGCTCGGAATGACATGGGGCCATCGCTCCACAGGGGCGGGATGTCATGGTACCGACTCGGGCAGCTGTGATGCCTACGACGGCGACACCGCCTGCACTACCTCGCTTCCGTTGATCTGTGCCACACGCTGAGAAATAAAATCGCCTAAAGTGTGACCGTTCGGTTTTCTTTGTCCCTTGGGAATGATATCGAAAAGAAGTGCGGCGAGACATGCTGAGGTTGTTTTGTTCTCTTTTTGTGCTTTGGGGATGCGCGGACGGAGACCGTACATTCGAGGTCTCGATTGACCTCAAGACGGATCTTCTACCGGGCCCAGAGTTTGACAGTGCGCACATTTATCTAGGGCGCTCGCTCCTCGGCGTCGTCACGTTTGATCGTGGAGAATTCGGGGTTGGCGACAGTGTTCGAGATGGGGTTCGCCTCATCGATGTCGACGATATTAGCGCCGATCGACACTCTTTAAGTGTTGAACTTCATGATGTAAATGGCGTCGTTGCGAGTCGTGAAGTGAGTGTCTTGGTCGATCGTGATCTCGCGCTCATTGTTGTTATTACGCGCGACTGCCGCGAAGCCATGTGCCCCGGGGATGGTAGCCCCCGGGACGTTTCTTGTCTCGGGGGACGATGCGTTCCTCCGGAGTGCGTGACGGGGTTTGAAGAATCGTGTCCACCGGCCGAGTGCCGGATGGATACAGATTGTCCTTTGGCGGCTCCGTGTGCGGTTCCGCGCTGTGACTCTGCGGTCTGCTTTTTGATCCCCAACCATAGCCTTTGCGACTTCGGCGAATACTGCGACCCAAACGATGGGTGCCTGCCGGAAGGGGAAATGGAGGCGGATGCCGGGATGGACGCGTCGATGGATGCGGGCGTGGATGCAATGGTCGACGCTGCCGAAGATGTCGCTCCCGACATAACGGAAGATGTAGGACCCGACCCGCTGTGCGGGCTCGATTGCAACCCGGGCCCGTGCGCCGCCGGAAAATATGATTGCTCCGGAGGAAGCCCAGTGTGCGTTCCGGAAACGTTTTATACGCGAGAATGCCGGGCATCGACGGGACCCTGCGATGTCGCGGAGAGCTGCGATGGTTCGACCATCGCCTGTCCGGTAGATGGTTTTGCCCCTCGGGAAACGGCGTGTCCGGAAGGAAGTTGTGATGGCGCTGGGGCGTGCAGCGGGCCCGCGTGCGTCCTCGCGATTACCGGTGCGGTTCGTGGAGATTCCGTGACTTCGGTTGCGGATGGCAATGCTCGCTGTCGAGCCCAGTTCGGAGCGGACTGGGATTGGGTGGATTGGCATTACCAAACGGACTGGTTTGTCATGTGCGACTGGCAGGCTGGTGCAGAACTCGGCGTTTCGGATCGCGCCTGGGTATGGATTGGCGACCAAGTCGCTGAGTGTCATGAGACGAATGACGAAGGGCTCACCTGGGGTCGAACCGATGACGGCGCAGGCTGTCACGCGCCCGTCTCTGGTGGTTGCGATCCCTTCATCGGAGATACCGCCTGCACCACTTCGTTGCCGATCCTCTGCGGGAGAACCTTCTGATGACGAGCTGGTCCGAAAAGTCGTTGGGGAACTTTGACCCCGCTCGGCCGAGGTCCGAGGCACCCTGGTGCGTCACCCTGGCACAAGTCTTTCCGTTGCAAAACAAAGGCATCCTAGTTTCCGCAGCAGATTGGTGTGGGAATTCGGCTGAAACCGCCTCATCCTTCCTGTGGCTTGGTAGGTCACAGTTTTGGTCCAACAGTTGCTCTAGCAATGGATGTGTATCGAGATATGTCCCGTAGAACTCTATTTCCTCTCGCGACTCTGTTGGCGCTTGCCGGCTGCGCTCCCCCCGGTGAATCCACCGAGCGAATGGACGACCCGCCAGAGGGTGAGATTGTCGGATTCGCCACCTGTGATGAGGTCGGGGATTGTGAGCGGCTTCGAGATGTGAGCGCGGTCCCGCGAGTCGGCACCGCCATCACGACGCAAGGCTTTGGGGGAGATGACCCTTATCGTTCTCTCGCGGCCGCCCAGTTTAACTCGATCACGGTCGAAGACCGCATGCAGTGGAGCATTCTCTCGCCGACGCGAGGACAGTGGAACCCTGGTGAAGCCCAGGCGGTCATGCAGTTCGCAGAAGATAACGGGATGGCAATTCGTGGTCACTCGTTGGTGTATCAAGGTGCATTGCCGGGATGGGTCACGGAAATCCGCGATCCGATGGAGCTTGATACCGAGGTCCGTGCGCATGTCGAACGCATGTTCAATACGTTCGGCTCTCGCATCGACAATTGGGATATCACAAACGAGGTGATCGCGGACGGGGCGACGCCCGCGCATAGCGTTACTGATGTGGGGCCAGGATGGCGCGACAGTGTTTTTAACACGGTTCTCGGACCACGTTGGCACGACCAGTATTATCACCTCGCGCGCGAGTACGCTCCGAACGCGACGTTGGTTTACAACGACTACAACATTGCGACGATCAACAATAAGTCGAACTTTGCCTACAATATGATCACGTCGATGCTCGCCGACGATGTGCCCGTCGATGGTATCGGCTTTCAGATGCACATCAGCGCCGCGGACGTCGCTTCCGGCGTCCTAACGATGGATTCGCTTCGAGAGAACATTCGACGGTTTGGGGCTCTCACAACCACGCGAGGACGTCCTTTTGAAGTTTATATTACCGAGCTCGATATCCGCATCGTCGACCTTCCGGGTGACGATATGCAGGACAAGCTCGACTACCAAGCTCGTGTCTTTCAGGCCATTGCCCACGTTTGCGCCACGGAGGAGGCGTGCAAGGGGATAACGACCTGGGGCTTCACCGACCGGTATTCTTGGGTGGATAGCTTCTTCGCCGGGCTTCTTGGACGTCCCGGGTACGACGATCACCCGCTTCTACTGAATGAGGTCTACGAGCGGAAACCAGCGTTCAGCGGATATTTGCGCGGCCTCCGAGGTGAAGCGCCGGACACACTCAACTTCTGGGAAAGCAGCGCTGCGGAACCACCTCCACTGCCACCTGAGCCTGAGCCTGAGCCTGAACCCGAGCCGATGTGTGGGAACTTCCGAGTCGAGGGTACGGATCGATGCCAGGAAAATCCGGGTTCCGGACCGTGGATGGATTGCTGTCCTGGCGTTCCGCCCGCAGAACCAACACCCGACCCGCGCTGTGGTGCACCTTGTGATCCGGGCGTTTGCGCCGACGGGCTCTATGACTGCTCAAGCGGTTCGCCGGTGTGTGTTCCGATGGCGTTCTCGCGTGAAATCTGTCGCGCGGCGACGAGCGAATGCGATGTCGCCGAACGCTGCGACGGGACAAGTGCGCACTGTCCTGGAGATTCGGCTGCGCCTGCTGGTCAAACGTGTGGCGGTGGGATGTGCAACGGCGCGGGCGCGTGCGTAGCGAGCGAACCTCCACCGCCGACGGCCGACCCACGGGAGATTACGATTGAGCTGGCTCGGTCGGGGGACCAGATCCCAATCATGTCCGTTCGGGCGGGCGGAGAGTGGGGCCCGCTGCTAACCACTCCCGTCGGCGACCATCCTGAGATTCACAATCGCGAATGGCACCAGCTGACGTTCCGGCTTCCGGAGGGGGTGGAAGCAGAGAGTATCTACGTTCAGGTTCATAACGAGGGCGACCTCATTGTGTACGGGGCCACGCGTGGTGGCCGCTCGCGTCAAAGCTCCGCCGCGGGAACCGTTCGAGGACATTGGAATGGGACGGGCTGCGTTCTTGAACCCATCACCGGTGCGAACCCGGCGATTCTGGCGTGTGGTGATAGGCCGAATCTAACCCAGCCGCTCTAAAGAACACGTCGCGCTTTTGAACTCGAGTCGCCGCGGGAAGGGCATATGCCCAATCCCGCGGCGGTTTCTTTTTCGCAGATTCATCTTGGGATGATGAAGAACAACGGAAGCATGACTGACTTTTACTACGGTCGAATCGTCATGGAGAACGATCGGCCCCAAAAGGAAGCGCCCGCCGGGTATCGCGATTGCCCGCGGTCTCGTGGGATTGACGCAACCGTCCGTCGCTCCTGGGGAGGTCACCCTATCGCATGCTTTCTGTTCGCCGCGCTCCTTTCCGGCGCCGCAGTGCTCGCGATCGTTCTCGGGACACCCATTTTCTTTCAACAGCCGATGTTGATCGGAACGCTTGGGCTAGGGTTATTGACGATTGGCGCTTCCACGCTCTGCTTGCTCGCGTGTCATCTCAATGAAACGCGATTCGTGTTCGAGGGGGTCGAGTTCCGATCGAGTCCTGGCTTCTTTCCGGTCGGACTGCGCACTCATCGGTTTCTCCTGCGCGATATCGACTACTTTCGTGCGTGCGCGAACCCTCAGCTACCCAGCGAAAATCCGCCCACTTTTCGACTCGCCGCCGTTGTTGCCGGGGAAGAGTTCACTATCGATGATTGGCTGCTGGACGCAGAGGTCGGTGCGCTCGT
>JAHDCI010000201.1 GCA_020629955.1 Myxococcota bacterium
TGCGCCTATCGCAGGCGCGCGCGGCGCCTCGCCCACCACTCGAAGCTGAGGGCGGCGAGCAGGAAGAGAACCGCCAACGGATGGCCTAGGGGTGCTCTCTCTTCAACGCGAGGAGCTTCTCGTCGTCGCGCATCCAGTGAGCCAAGGTCGGCCGGTATCGCGCTGAGGACGTCTCCCTCGCTCGCCTCTGCGAGGTGCGAGAGCACCTGGTGTTGAACGTGTGGATTCGCGAGCTCATCCCCGGCGCCCTCCACCAAGATCACCTCTTCCGCGAGCACGCGATTTTCCCCTTCCGGGCCATCGCGCACGACCGCAACGCTTAGCGGCCCCGTGATGGCGGGTACCGGAAGTTCGATCTCGGAAAGTCCTTCCGCATCGCTGACTCCTTCGCGCTCGAGGAGAACTTCATCGCCGCGCCGGATCTGCCATCGAACGGTACCTGTCCGCGGGGCGTAGTGCTCATCTCGCAGCTGAGCGCGCGCTTCGATGACTCCTCCAGCGACGTAGCGTGCACGCGTCGTTGTGACGCGTGAAGGCTCGAGCAGAGGATCTTTCGTAAGCCAGCGGATCGCCCGGTCCCAAAAGCGTGGGTAAGCGCTCGCATCGCCCGTAACCCCGCCCGTCACCGATCCCCATCGCCAGGTGGTATCGGTCATCACGGAGAGCACGCGTCCCTCCCCGAAACGGCGTACCGCAACGACGGCCTCGTCGCTCTCCGGGTGTTCGAGCAACACCTGGCTGCCTTCGCGAATACCGGCGACACGGTTGATCCCATCGAGCTCTGCGAGCTCCGCCCAGCGCGAGCGCGTCTCGGAGATCGAACTCTCCCCAGCTCGCAGCTCGAGCAAGGGGTGGCGGAGATTCGCTTCGTTGGGCCGCGCCAGAAAGCGGCCGAGCCGTACGGAATCACGAGGCTCCGGCTCGTTCGGCATCAGCTGATGCGGAAGCATCTCCTCGATTGCGGTCCCCGCGTATGCTCCCGCTGAGAACGAGTGGTTTCCGCCGACCATCGCAAATGCTCCGCCGGTTCGAACGTGGTCTCGAATCCGTGGCAAGTACGAACGCATTCGATACTGCTCGAAATCGAAGTCTTGGAAGATCACGAGGTCGAAGGATCCGAGATGCTCTCGAAAGAGTTCGTCGGTCGGGAAGGGGATCAGCGCGAGATCCGCGTCATCCGCCATCGTCAGATCGCTATTCGTTCGAAGAATAAAAAACGAGATGAGATCGATCGAGTTCTCTTGCTTGAGATGCGCGCGAAGAAAGCGCACGTCCCAGCTCGGGCGACCGGCCACGAAGAGGACCCGAAGCCGTTCACGGCGCACATCGATCAAGAACGAACGTTCGTTATTCTCGGGGATCTCATCGTCCGTCGCGGTCGGTATCGAGATCGTGTAGACCGATCGACCGAGGCGACGCGGCACAAACGCCACAACCGCATCTCGCTCCTCGCCGGCGGGCACATCTACGCGAGTCTCAGAGATCAGTGCGCCTCCTTGATGAATCGAGACCGCCCCCGAGAAGGGGCGCGACTCCGCGTGAACGCGAACGCGAACGCGAACGGGCTGCCTCAGGAATGCCGCTGGCGCGACCTCAAGATCCGCGATCGCATCGTCGCGAAGCCCGGGCTCACCAATGGGGTGCACATAGACCCGCACACCTGGGGGTGGCTCAATATTCTCCATGCCGGCGCCATCCGAGAGGACCAACACGGCCCCGATCTCTTGCGCCGCCGGATCGAGCATTTCGAGGGCGTGCGCGAGGCGGGATTCCGCACCCCGAGGCTGCCAATCTTCCGGGTCGAGCGGCGCAAGTTCGTCGGAAAACGAAAATAGATCCACGTCGGCCGTCTCCGGAATCGCGTCCAGGGCAGCGCGTGTCTGCTCGGCGCGTTCTCGCACGTTCATGCTGCGTGAGCCATCCACCAAGACCGCCAGCCGCCCCGGAAGCTCCCGCGCCTCTTCGATTTGCCACTTCGGCTGAATCGCAAAGAGCCAGATCAACGTCGCCGTTAGGATTCGAAGAATCAGAAAGCGCCCTACGCCATGGGCCTTCCATTCCGCGGCGATCAACGCGAGGAGAACGAGCCCTACGATGAGCGCCGTTACGAAACCTCCGGGCACGCCGAGGTAAAGCTGAGCGATCCCGGACACGATCACATCAGGGAACGGGCGTGCTGCCCGGACGGCGACGCATGATGAAGGGTGCGTGCACTTGGTCGTCCTTGTAGTCGAGACAGAGCGCGTACATCACGAGGTTGACGCCGAAGCGAATCGACTGCTCGCGTTGAGCCTCCCCTCCGGGTTCCACGCTATGGAGCCAGTTACCGAGGTCATCGCGCTCCCAGGCGCCCGCGAGGTCATGTGAGGAGGCGAGTACCGCGAGGCGTCCATCAAGCTCGATGGCGTCGACCTGAGGCGCACCACGGACGCGGCCCACCGGACGGTCGATCATGTAGAACGAATGGTAGATCGTATGGTCTGAGCGGAGTGGAGCGAAGCTTCGACCGGGAAGCGCACGGAGCACCGCACGGCGCGCCGCTTGGGCAAAATCGGTATCCCCCTGCGCGTCAATGACGAGCATCCCGCCGAACTCGAGGAAGCGACGAAGTCCGCGGATCTCCGCATCGCTCAGTCTCGAAAACGCTTGGTCGCCCGTCCAAAATAGAAGGGGCGATTCATGAAGGTCTGGTGCATCAAGACGCGAACTTCGCGGACGAAGACGGGTATCGATCGTTGTTCGTTTCCGGGCTTCCCAAGCGATGCGGTGGCGAGCGCTCGGGCGGGATTCGCTCACGCCGTCCACTTCAACGCCGCGCACCTCGACCTCGGAACTCTCACCGAGCGCGTGCGCATCGAGCTGAAAAACGAGCGCCGATACCAGGCTCAGGAGGCTCGTAAAAACGAGCGGCAGCCATGGTTTGTAGCGTTGGAGCGAGAACATCTCCGGGACTGTAGCAGGTTGTCGCGACGCTCGGTGGTGTGGGAAGTCAGCGAGCGTTTCCGCCCTGTCCGCCACGACCGGAAGAGCGCTTCTTGGATCGGCCTCCCGATTTCCTTCCCTCGCCGGATCGGCTCTGACCGCTACGGCCGCGCCCTTGACCGCCGCGCCCCTGGCCGCCGCGGTTTTGGCCACCACGGCCCTGCGCGCCTCTTCCGCCGCGGCGACTGCCTCCACCAGAGCGCTTCTTCTTCTTTGCCCCGCCGGGGCGTCGCTTCGACTCGAGGTCCGTCATCGGCGGCGCCGCTTCGGTCGCGACATGATCGTGCTCGTCAACGCGAAGGAGATGTTGGCCGATCAGCCGCTCGATATCGATGAGGTAATCGCGTTCTTCCAGATCGCAAAAGGAGAGCGCGATGCCCGAAGCTCCGGCCCGCGCGGTCCGGCCGATGCGATGAACGTACGTCTCCGGCACATTCGGCAAGTCGAAGTTGATGACGTGTGAGACGCCTTCGACATCAATGCCGCGTGCGGCGATATCCGTCGCGACGAGCACTCGAATATCCCCACTACGGAATCCGTTGAGCGCGCGAGTTCGAGCGTTCTGACTCTTATTTCCGTGAATCGCGGCAGCGCGGACATCACGCTTTTCGAGAAACTGCGCGATGCGATTCGCGCCATGTTTGGTTCGACTAAAAACCAGGGCGCGGTCGAGCGTGTCGTCCTCAAGAACCTCCGCGAGGAGCGAGCGCTTGTCTTTCTTATCGACGAAGTAGAGATGCTGCTCGACCTTCTCCGCCGTCGAGGAAACCGGCGCGACGGCGACCGAGACCGGATCGATCAGCATGGTCTCGGCGAGTTCTCGGATGGGCTCCGGCATCGTCGCCGAGAAGAACAGGGTCTGCCGCTTCTTTGGAAGCTTCGCGACGATTCGCTTCACGTCGGGCAAGAAGCCCATATCGAGCATTCGGTCTGCCTCATCGAGCACAAAGACATCGACACTCTTGAGCGAGACGAACCCCCGATTCATCAGATCGATCAGCCGGCCGGGTGTGGCGACGATGATATCGACGCCCTCTTCGAGCTCACGGATCTGCTTCTTCTCGTTCACACCTCCGAAGATCACGGTGTGCCAGATCTCGTCGAGAAACGTTCCGTAGGTCGTGAGGCTCTCGCCAATCTGCGCAGCGAGCTCTCGCGTGGGGGTCACGATCAACGCCCGAACGCTCGGCTCATCGCCAACAATCTTGTCCACGCGCTGAAGCAGTGGCAGCGAAAACGCTGCGGTCTTCCCGGTACCGGTCTGGGCGCAACCAAGCACATCTTTCCCTGCGAGAGCGGGCGGAATCGCGTCGCGCTGAATCGGTGTGGGCTCGTTGTAGCCGGCCTTCTTTACAGCCCGGAGAATAGGTGGGCACAAACCCAGCGCGTCAAAGTTCACTGGCGGCGTCTCCCACGCTTTGGGAGAGGGGGCAAGCGATCGAAGGCAAGCAATCCTGCGGACTTGCCCTTTTCCGATCCCCACTTGGCTCCCAGGTGGATGCTTTTCATGGACTGATTCGATCGGGTTTCGTTTCTATGGCACTCTCGATAAACCAATCGCGTTTCGGTGATTCCCAATATTTTTTCGCCGAAAGAAGAGACGCGGTTCAGAGCGATAGGGGTCGACATGGGAAAACTGCGGGTGCTCACGTACAACGTGAAAATGCTTCCGGATATCGGTCGCATTGGCGCGGGCTGGGAAAAGGTCGTGCCGGATTCGAAACGAGCGAAAAGGATTGTCAATGCACTCTCCAAAAATCCTTGGGATATCCTCTGTCTTCAGGAAGTCTTCGATGAAGATCGCCGCGCAGATTTTGTCGATCTCCTCGGAAAGAACGGCCTTGGATACAGTGCCTTCGTTTCGAAGTCACACGACGGGGATCCCTTTCATGAAGACAGCGGTCTTTTTCTAGCCAGCCGTTTTCCCATCGCGTTTTCGCACTTCCAGGAGTTCACCCACGCTGCGGGGAGCGACCAGCTCTCCGACAAGGGGGTGCTCGCCGCGGTCATCAAAACCAAGCCGGTTCTCGGGGTCGATCTCGCGCTTTTCATGACCCACATGCAATCGGGGGAAGCGCACGCTGGAGTTCGCGCTTCGCAGATCCTTCAGTTCTCTCGCTTTGCTCGCAAGACGCTCAATCGTCTCAAGGAACCGAAGAACTATGCGGTGCTTTACGGCGGAGATTTCAACGTCATCGGGGAAGCGATCGATACAGATGGAACGGTGATCGGTCCAACCTCGGAGTACAGCTTGCTCAAGGGCGCCCTCTGCGGCGCGCGCGACCTCTATCGCGAGCAGCATGGGGGCGCGGCTCAGAAGCACGGCGCGACGTGGGACCCGCCCGCGAACCCGATCATGACGGGGGTGCCAAACGGGGAGAAGGAGAACAGTGGGCTCGAACGACTCGACTATCTTTTTTCGCTAAACGCACTGCCGCCCGGGAAAAGCCGGGGAAGCTGGACGCGCTTCGCAACCCTCAACGCGAACGTCACCATCGAACGTTTTCCGGATGAGGAACTCAAGTATCTCTCCGATCACTACGCGCTCAGTGCGGAGCTCGAACTCGCGAAGAAGCGTTAGCGCGGGGACGATCCCTCGCCGAAGAAGTGATTGTTACGGTGACCAGCCCGCCCACGCGCGGTCGCGAATGCGGCGGGCGACGAACGCCGCATGCTCTTCAACGGCGAATCCTCCAAGCCGAATTCGTGAGGTCGCTCCGGAGGGCGACGATACACGTACGACAAGGCTCTGTTCGCTTGGGCGGCAATCGACCAGGGCGATCGAATCCAGCGGGATATTGTGGGTCTGTACCCGCGAGTGGGCATCCGTGAGTGCCTCGTCCGGCCACGACATAAACTCTCGCGGGTCATCTCGCTGAACGAGCCGCAACAATCCGGTCTCCCCGCGCCGCAATAGATGCGTTCCATCGTTTCGGATTCCGCGCAGCACCCGCTGAAAGCACGTCCGTGACGCTTCATCGCTGGCCGCGTCTGGGGTCATATTCACGACCAAGATCTCGAGGTCACGATCGCCCGCTTGAGCTGGAACATGGAACCACAAAATGCTAGCGAAGATCGCGACGAGGGTTGCTCGAAACTTCATGACGCGTCTCCTTCACGGGTCGCCAAGATCGCTGCAGCGACGGGAGCGAGCTCGAATTCTTCGATATAGGACGAGACGTAGATGCCCGCGGGTCCCGCGGAAACGAAGCCCGTGCTTGGTTGGTCCGGGCGGAAGACCGCAAGGCCGGTGACACCTTGGGAAACCCGGCGGCCACGACGGTTCCGAACGGGCGCCGCAATCTCGATGGCCACGATGATCGGTGCGCCGCGATACGCGACCGGAACATTTGCGTTGCCTACGACAAGGCCTTCCGGTTGAAACCACGAGCGCACGGCTGCGCGATCTGCTTCGGCAATCTCAATCCGCTCAAGCTCGCCAATCCTGCGCCGAATCTGCCGCTCGGCGCCATCGATCTCGCGGGCTTCCGAGCGAAGGGGTTCCCCCTCGGAGAGAACCACAAAGAGCGGTGGGCGAGGCTCAATATTCTGGGCGAGCTCACTCTCTGAGCCACCTTCTTCGGAGCCCGGCTCCGCAGCGGCAGCTTCGGGCTCTCCGGTCGCTTCTACTTGCTCGGGCGCTGCAGAGGCAGCCCTGCTCGGTTCCTGTGCAGCGAGGCTGCTCGCACTTGTCCCGGAGGCAGAGGCCTCGGATCCACAGCCCGCGAGCGCGATCAGCACGCCGCAGGCAAATATTGTTGTTCTCTTCATCCGAAAGAGAACAGCTCCCGCGCTCTTCTTCATTCCCAAAGGATATCGGAGAACGCAATTGTGCGGGGAAGAACCGAATCGACTGGATTCATCGCAGCGCCGCCGGCAGAAGGCTGCCCGCCGGGAAGACGACTTGGACCGGCTTTCGACCCCGCGCAACCTCTGTGCCGAATGAGGGAGAAATCTCGGAAACTGCGGCTCATGGGAAGCGTTCTGGTTGACCAAAAAAAGTACATCCTTGAGAAATTGTGCGTTTCAGGCTTGGTTTGAGCGGCGCTCGCTACGACCTCTCGTTCGAAATGGCGCACCCCTCGTTCACATCGCTCTGGTCTAAAAACTTCGGACAAGGTATGAAGATGTCCGGCGCGGACGCGTCTCACCTCATGCTTATTGCCGCGAAGAACGCGGAAGCCCCAAGGAAGGGGCGCAAAAGGAGTGATCTGGAATGCAACGTCACCTTAGTTCGAGCCTACTGTTTGGCGCCGTCATGATGATGGCCCTGAGCGGCTGTTTTGTACGACCGCCGGGAGGGAGCATTCGCGTCCGTAACCCGCCACCTCCTCGTGCCAATGCGACGGTAACGGTTCAGTCGCAGCCTACCGTGGCGAGCGGCGTCACCGTCGTCGAGTCAAGCTGCAACCCCTCCGCGCAGGAAGTCTGCAACGGCCTCGACGACAACTGCAACGGTCAGATTGACGAAGGCTGCGGTTACTCCTCGGGCAACATCCAGGTCACGCTCGCGTGGGGTGGTGGTGCCGACCTCGATATGTACATTCAGACCCCGTCTGGCGAAACGATCTACTACGGCGCGCCACAAGACAGCACGGGTGGTCACCTCGACCAGGATGCACGAGGCGCCTGCGCCGAGCAGAATGCGAACAATACGATTGAGAACGTGTACTGGAACCAGCCGAACCCGCCCGCCGGTCAGTACCGCGTGCAGGTTCACTACTGGGATGGCAGCCCCTGCTCCACCGGTTCGGGCCCGACGAACCTGACGCTATCGATCGCGATCGGTGGCCAGGTCCGCGGCGCGTGGAACTACACGATCTCGCCCGGCGAACGTGTCGATATGGCGGCGTTCCAGATCTAAATCGGAGCATCGCAGCAAAAGGCTCTCGGGAAACCGAGGGCCTTTTTTGTTGCCTCGACATGAGCGAAGTGGGTTCGAAGATGAGCCCGCTTCATTCGCAAACGAAAAACGCGATGGCCTGAGGCGTTGACCATCTTTGAAGGCGAACGCCGCTCGGGCGCGAACTCTGGAAACTTGTGTTAGGCAGGAACATGTCCGAAACCACGTTTAACGTTATCGGTGTCGCGAGCGACGCTGCGCTTCGAGCCGAGTTTGCCGCGGACCTCCGTGCGGGATTTGGGATGCCGAAAAAGCAGATCCCGAGTCGCTATTTCTACGACGCGATGGGTAGCGATCTCTTCGTTCAGATCATGAAGATGGACAGCTACTATCCGACCGATTGCGAGACTGAGATCTTTCAAAACCGCGCGAAGGAGCTCCTCAAGACGCTCGATCGCAAGACTTCGATCGCCCTCGTCGACCTCGGCGCAGGAGATGGGAGCAAAACGAAACTGCTCCTCTCCGAACTCGTCGATCAGGATTTCGATCTCACCTACGTGCCGGTCGATATCTCAAAAGACGCGCTCGTGACGCTCTCGGAGAAGCTTCGTCCCGCGCTTCCGACGACGCCGATTCAATGTGTTGTGGGAGTCTATGTCGATGCGCTAACCGCGCTCAGCGAAGACCGGCCCGCGGAGCAACTGCTGACGCTTTTCTTGGGCTCCAATATTGGAAACTTCCCGCCCGAAGGGACCGTCCGCTTTCTTGCCCGAGTCCGGCATACGATGAAGAAGGGCGATCGGATGATCGTGGGCTTCGACCTAAAGAAGGACCCCGAGATCATCGAGCGCGCCTACGACGATTCCGAAGGAATCACCGCTGCCTTTAATCTCAATCTACTCCGCCGCATCAACCGCGAGTTTCACGCAAACTTCGATCTCGAGGCGTTTACGCACCACGCCCTCTACAACCCCCATACGGGCGCGGCCGAGAGCTTTCTCGTGAGCCTCAAGGAGCAGGTTGTCGAGATCCAAGACCTCGAAATGAGCGTTCGTTTTGAGGCCTTCGAAGCGATTCAGACGGAGTGCTCGTACAAGTACACGCCCGAAGATGTTCGCCGATACGCCGCCAGCACCGGCTTCGAAGTCGAGACGGTCGTCACTGATTCCCGAGGCTACTTCGCCGACGCCGTGTGGGTCGCCGTCTAAGCGACGACTCCGAGATCTCAAGGAACGCAGGCACGAACGACCGTCGCTTGTCCCCGAGACGTTTTCGGGTTGTCGCAACACTCGCTTGCGAAAGCCGTCTCTGAAATCCCCGAGAACGACAGCCCGAATCGGAGCGATTCGAGCGACGACGTTATGGGGTTGTCGCAACACT
>JAHDCI010000202.1:0-3817 GCA_020629955.1 Myxococcota bacterium
TCCTCACGCTGAATCGCGCGGGAGAGGAGACGGTGCGCGCGGGTCGCGGTCTCGAAGAGCGCGGTGCGCTGGTCTTCGGGAAGCGCGTCGGTGCGCTCCTTCTTCATGATGGTCGCGCCGATGAGGAAGCCGCTGGAATCGCTCGAGTAGTAGCGAAGGTGCGAGGCCCACTGGAGCGAGACGGCGGCGAGCGCCGAACCCGGAACGGTGTCGATCATGCCGGTCTGAAGCGAGGGGTAGACTTCCGGAATACCGAGACGACGCGGGTTCGCACCGGCGACGCTGAGGAACTCCGTGAAGACAGCGTCGGAGCGCGGGGCCCATGGACGTGCGGAGCGGAGGTCGGAAGGCTGAGCGATCTGACGCGTGGAGAAGATGCGGGCCTGGCCAACATCGCCCCAACCCATCAGCTCGTAGCCGTTGCGCTGGAACTGACGCGTGAAGCGACGGCTCAAACGGCGACGGGCGCGGTTGATCTGCGAGTACTCCGTGAAGACGCCGGGTGCCGAGAGAACGAGCACGGGGCGAACGATCTGTCCAAGGCCACCGGAGGTGACCGCGGCGCCGTCGAGCTGACCGGCGTTGATCTTATCGATGTAGTCGCCTTCCTGGCCTTGGCTGCCGCCGGCGTAGAAGCGAAGTCCGAGCTGGTTTCCGGTACGCTCACGGAGCTCCCGGTCCCACGCGTTAAACACGCGCATCCACGGCGAGCCTTCTGGCGCGACGGTCGCGATGCGGAGTTCGGTGGTGTTCTGCGCTTGGGCGACAGGCTCATGCTGCCCGGGGAGCGCTAGGGTCATCGCGGCGATGATCAGCGTCATCAGTAAGCCGCGCTTCTGCGTGCGACGTCGTTTATTCATGAAATCCTCTCTCGTGCCCATGGAGTCATCGGGGGTAATCCGTACGAGCATACGACGCTGCGTTCGGCGAATGATTCAATATGGGCGCTGAAAATCTTGACAAGCTTGGAGGAGGACTATCGATCAGCGTGCGCCGAAACACCAGCAAGAAAGGGCCGATTTATGCGTTGATTTATGACGCACTGCGTCGAGGGGTGTTGAGTTCAAACGGGTTTTGGGTGGGTCTTCTCGAAACATGGAGATGGATCCAGAGATGCGCGTTTTCCGCGTTGGTCGGGACTAACGCGCGCGCTCGCCACCGTCGGCGATGAGCGTCTGCCCGGTGATGTAGCTTGCGCTTTTCGATGCCAAAAAGAGCGCGGGGCCTGCCATCTCTTCGGGAGCGGCGGAACGCCGTAGCGGGATCTTTCGGATCATTTTGTCCTTCATGGCTGGGTCGAGATCGGAGGTCATATCGGTTTCGACAAATCCTGGCGCGAGGCCGTTGACGCGTACGCCTTCGCGCGCCCACTCGACGCCCATCACCTTGACGGCGTGATTGAGGGCGGCTTTGGCGCTTCCGTAGGCAAGGGTGCCGGGAACGCCGGCGTACGCCCAGATGCTTGCGACCATGACGACCGAACCCTGTCGCTGTTTGAGCTGCGGAAATGCCGCTTGGGCGCAGCGAATGGCCCCGCGAAAGTGAACGTCCCACATGCGGAGCAGTTCGTCTTCGGGAACGTTGGCCGCAAAACCGTGCGAGGCGAGGCCGGCGCACGCGATGAGCGTATCGATGCCTCCGCGCTCCTTGGCGAATGCAAAGAGCTTCTTCACCGCGTCCGAGTCCGTAACATCGCACGCGAAAGGCACCGCCCGATCGCCGATCGCCGACGCCGCGGCGGCGCAGCTTGCCTCGCTTCGAGAGCTGACGATGACCTCCGCCCCCTCGGCTGCAAATCCAGTCGCGATCGCCTTTCCAATGCCTCGGGATCCCCCCGTCACCAAAACGCGCTTGTCTTGAAATCTCGTCATGGGCGGAGCGTAGTCGCAGGTGTACGATGAGCACCAGCCGGAACGAGCCAATCAAGGGTCCGTCATGAGAAGGGCCAGTTCGCCTAAGCCGGGAATGCCGCGGAGCCGGCGCTCTGTTGATGGCCACATGTCACGGTATTGGCCTTCTGTAGTGGCGGTCGTCCTTCTCCTGGCCGCGTGTGCCGTTCTTTATCGCGGACGCGGGAGACATCCTGCGGAGTGCCAATGGGACGGCGTCGATATCATCTCGTGCTACGCCGCGGATTTTGAGCGCGGCGCGTTCACGTTTTTGCCGGTCGAACATGAGTTTCGCTATGCGCAGACCATCGGCGATATCGAACCGTCGCGCTATTTCGATTTCCAGAGTCGAAGCGAGACTCCAGTTCGCCGGGAAAGCGAGAGCGACCAGTGCTCCCTCGACGATCTATCCAACTGGCGGCAAGTCGAATGCGCAGACATCGGGGCCCCCGGGATGGCGTTCGCTTGTTACGAATGCCACTTCGCCAAACGTCATCATCATGATGAGTACGCGACGGTCTCCTTTTTCGATCGCGGGTCACGGGCCGCGCTCACCCGGAGCGTCAATATCGCGCCGCGGCATATCGACGCCTGCATCATGCGCGGGGAGGAGCATTGCCGGCACTTGAGTGGCGCCGGAGCCCCGGTTCGCGCGGCTCATTAGGTTCAGGGAGCGCAGCGAACGTAGCGGACGAAGATGCCGTCTTCACTGCCGATCGAGACCGCAAATGTGCCTTCGAATACGGCGATGCCGCCGAGGTGATGCGCTTCACCAGGCACGTCGAGTTCAAGCGGGTTGCTGAGGGTCCCGTCCGCGGTTCGGACGCGTACGATCACGTTGCGTGGAGTCTGCGCGGTTCCGCCCTCGCCGGCTCGTTCGGCTGCGAAGACGCGAGCTTCGCCGTGCCGTGCGGCCGCGACGCGAAGGCGACCATACGCTTGCCCGGGAACGATGGGCTGAGGTGGATCGCCTGCTCCTGGCGCGACCAAGCCGACGGCGGTCGTCGCTCCAGATCCCATCGCCACGTAAGCGATAAGCGGCGTCGTATCCGTGGAGACCGCAGCGATCTGCGCAGGGTCCGCGAGGTTCGCGACGGCCCCAAGTGGTTCGATTTCGAAATCCCCCACGTTCGGTACAAGCTTTAGAACGGGGCTCAGCCCTTCCCGCGGATCAATGATGTAGAAATGATCTTCGAGCGCGGTGGCCGCCGTGGCTCCGCCGCCCGGGCCAACCACGAGATGGCGAGCCGTTGCTCGGCCGGTCGGTTCGAGTCCGAAAAGCCGAATGCGCATGGAGGTCATGCCCTCTGCGTTCGGTTCGCTCGACTCGGTATAGGCCACAAAATGATTGCCTTCGCGCATCACCAGCGCCGGCGAAAAACGTCTGTCTGCACGACCTCCGAGGTCGACCCATGTCGCCGGTTCGGCCGAGAGCGACACATGTGCGAAGCGGGCGTTGGAGCCGCCGTCGACAATCGCGAAACCGACATGGCCGCTATCGAAGACGGATAGTCCTGGCGGCGCCATTCGCTCCTCTACGGCAGGCAGGTCGAGCTCTTCGCGAAGCACCGGCGAAGGCGGCTCTCCGCTACGAAGCGAGACCGCGAAGACCTCTTCGCCCGCATCTTGTTTGGCGTATCCCGCGAGCGCGAACCCTTCACCGGTTGAAACGATGGCAGCCACGCCGCGACGCGGCCAAACCTGGGTGGGAGCGTCGTCGACCAAACGGCACGAGCCCGGTTCGGCGTTTCCGTTCTGCAGGCGCCCAGCGACCGCATCCTCGCGCAGGGTCTCAACGACCTCGATCTCATCGAGACCCGCGAGAGGATCTTCTTCGGAGGGCTGCGCCACCATTGTGGACGCCTCGCTTGCGGAACTCGAGGCCTCCATCGAAGACGCCTGCATCGAAGACGCCTGCATCGAGGACG
>JAHDCI010000202.1:3917-9180 GCA_020629955.1 Myxococcota bacterium
GACGCCTGCATCGAGGACGTACGCTCATTGGACGCTACGCGGCTGGAGTTCGAACGTTCGCCGGAACACCCAAGGATGCCCGCGAGGGAGAGCAAGAGCGCGACGGTCGAAAAGCGATGCATGCGGCTTCTATAGCAGCCAACGGAGACTCAGTCGGCTGTTTCGAGTTCCAGCTTCTCGGCGAGCCGTGGGTCCGCGGTTTGAACTTCCACCTCGTGGACCATCGCAGCTTTGCCACGTTTCGCGAGCGCCGCTTTGGCAACCACGCGGACTTCGTACTCAAGAGCCGGCGAGGCCGCGATCTCGAAAAGGCGCTTATCGTCGAGCTCCTGACTCCGATAAGCGTTCTCCTTCTGAAACGCTGGCGGGAGTGGCGGCGGGGACGGCACGTGATGGTGCGCGCTCTTCGCGTACTGGAGCGCGCGGTGATAGTCGGTGCGAGGGACCGGGATGGAGACGCGTCGCCCATCCTTCAAATCCAGCACAATCTGATTGAGGAGATAGTTGCCCTGAAGCTCACGAACCTCGGTCCACGCGTCGAACGTCGTCCGTCCCGTCCAGGAACGATAGGCAATCCCATCGATACCGATGGTTGTCGTCCGCCGGAGGTAGAGAGCGCCGAGCGCCGCCGCACCGAGAAAGACAACGCCACCCAAAGCCCCTGCGCGAAAAACAAGCAGCACGAGCGCGAGGATCAACGCAGCCAGGGCGATCCAAGGCGAATAGGTATAGACGCGAAGAGGGGGACGTTTCATCGGCGGAGCGGCTTACCCCATATGCGTCTTAAGCGGCGGCGTTCGCTTCATCTTCCGCACGTCGAAAGCGTTCGAACACACCCTGGCGGCCGGACTCCGTGCGGTTCGACTCAACATCCGCGACGCGGACGGACATGCGGTTTGCGAAAATCGCGACCATCAGTCCCGCGACGACATCGATGCCCCAGTGCCACCGGAGAAGCATCGTCGCGACCAGCATATGGAGCGCCGCGATCACAACCAGGAACCAGACGTACTTAAAGGGTTTGGTCTTGCGCCATCGCGTTGCGTGGAACGCGAACATCATGGGGTAGGCCGTGTGAAGCGAGGGGAAAATGTCCATATGCGCTCCTGCCGCTTCGATCGTCTCGAGGATCTGCGCCCAAAAGAACCCGCCGTTGATCGGCTCGGCAAACTCCATGTGGGCGTGCGGGCCGACCCCCGGCACAAGGGTGTAACCAGAGTGTCCGAGGGCAGCGACCAAGAGCGCGCCGACCAGAAGCTCTGCTTGGCGCCTGTCTTTGTCGAAGAAGAGCGTCGGGAGCAGCATCGCGGCCATGAGCCAGAAGTATCCGTAATAGAAAAAGCCGAACCACTCGATGACGCCGCGATAGTTGTAGTTGGCCAAGACAACCGCGGGCGTCTCTCCAAAGATCGCGCGGTCGATGCTCAGCAGCTGCTCATCGATCATTGGCTGACCGATGCCAGGAAGAAGCCAGCGAAGGCTGAAATAGGAGCACATCACGGGCACGAAAAGGCCGATCCGGTACACCATCGCGCGCGTCTTGCCCTGCAAGATCTCGCCGCGACAGAGAATGATCGTAATCACCGTAATGCCCAGGAGGAGTAGGCAGATCTGGGTGGCGGTTTCGTGTCCGGGGCCCGTCCCAAGCGCCGCCCGGCTCAGCATATAGGTGTGAAATGCCGTTGAGACCCAATCCTGGAAGCAGGCATGACGAACGATACGCTGCCAGAGGGTTCCCTGCGGGACGCTCAGATCATTGACGCTCATCGCATGTCCTCGAAGCGCTCGCCGACGTAATTCGGCCAGGTGGTCGATTTTGAAGAGGATGAGGCTGGGTGGAGACCATGGGACATGGGATTTCTCGTTCCGCGCCGCAGAATGCGTGTGTCACCGTTTCGTCACAGGCGCCGAAGTCTGAACTATTCGCCCTGGTTTGCGGATGTGCAAGGAGACGAGGCCTTCGCTTGGCGCGGGACGCATCTCAGCGGGGTGAGCGGTTGAACTCTTCCACTACGCACCACCCGAGTTTGTATCGCGGGGGCGCCAGGAGCCTACTGAAGGAACGAGAGGACCAGGTCGATAAAGAAGGACGCGAGCGCGATCGGAATGATGAGGCCAAGCGCGGAGCCAACGATATAGTCGCGGGCACGAATGGGGCTCATGGCGAGCCCATAGTTCAGTGCGGGAAGCATCCAAAAGACGAGGCGAAGAATCGCGGTCCAGCGAACGGGTTCGTCTTCGAGCTTCTGAAAGATCTTCACCACCCACGGTTTTTCGATGGCAGCGAGGGGCTGGCCACCGATCTTGCGAACGACGTAAAAGCTCACGACGACCGAGAGCAATGCGCCAGCGTACCCCACGACGCCGCCGAGGAGACGCCCGTACGCGAGAACCGCGGCGGCGACGAAGATGGTGCCGGGCACATGCACGAGCTCGCCGATCGCAAAGACGGCAAGGAAGACGACAAAACCGATCGCGCCGGCGCCCTCGATATAGTCTCGGATCGCTTCCAGGGAGAGGCGTTCGGTGACTCCCGTCGCTTTGGCGAGAATGAACGTCCCCACGAGAACCCCGATGAGAACGGCGATTCGAATCTTGGAGACACCCTTCGAATTGGGTTCGCCTCCTCCGCTTTTATCATCGGCGCTTTCGGGTTCCTCGTTCACCACGAACCGGGATCGCGAAAATCAGACTCGGAAACTTCTTCAAAGACATCGTCGTCGAGCTCGATGGTCATCCGTTTCGCTCCGGAGAGCGGAATGGCTGCGACTTCTTCGGAAGCCCGGAGCGACTCTTCAAAGAGGATATCGCGAGAGCGTTCAACCGATTTCGCGAGCACTTCGGCAGAAGTGGATTCCGGGGTCACACGCAGGAGGTTGGCGAGCGCGCGGATCATGGCGCGAGCGGAGGGAAAGCGATCTTTTTTGCTTCGAGCGAGCGCGCGGTCGAGCACTCGCTGAAGACCTTCGGGGCAGTCACCGCGGTACTCACCAAGGACGGGGATCGGTTGGGTCCGCACCTGATCCAAGATATCGGCAGGAGCTTGCGCATCGAAGAGTTGGCGTCCGGTGAGGGTTTGCCAAAGGACAACGCCGAGTGAGAAAACATCGGTTTGCGCGCTTGGGTCCTCTCCCTGAGTGAGCTCCGGCGCGAGATAGCGGAGCTTGCCTTTCACGACGTTCGGACGTGTGAAACGGGCGCGATCCATCGCTCGTGCGAGACCGAAATCGGTCAGCTGCACAATGCCGTTGCTGCCCATCAGGATGTTCTGAGGCGTAACGTCACGATGGAAGACGGCACGTGGCGCACCGGTGGGATCGAGGTTTTCATGTGCGGCGGAGAGAGCTTTGAGAATCTCAATTCCGCTTGCCGCGACGAGGTGCCACGGCGGGAGCTTTCGCTCGAGGAGATGGGCACTCAACCATTCTCGGAGGGTGATGCCGTCGACCCATTCCATGACCAAGAAAAAGCGTCCGTTTTCGACTTGGTCGAAATCGTGGATCTGCACGATGTTGGGGTGACGAAGCGAGGCGTTGACCCGAGCTTCCTCCACGAAGAGGCCGACGAAGTGGGGATCGGAAGAGAGGTGTTCGTGGATAAGCTTGATGGCGACGGGCCGCCGAAAGCCCTGGGCGCCGAGGGTGGCCGACTCGAAGACCTGTGCCATGCCGCCTTCGCCGGCGAGACGGATCAGCTCGTACTTTGGGGTCAGCATCTGCATGACGTTGGAAAGTGTAGGAGAGTTCTGGGGGGAAAGAGAAGAAAGTCGGAAGGAAAGTGAATCGGCGACGCTTTCGACGGGCTCGACGAGATCCGGTAGAGTTTGGCCGTGAGCGAAGTTTCTCAAAAAGAGCGAGGGCGGCGGGACCGTATTCCTGTGCTCTGGTCGATTGTCGGGTCCATCGCGGGCTTTGTGCTGATCTTGCTCGGGACGGCGGTAGTGACGTTCGCGGTGATCTTCGCGACGGGACAGTTCCCGACGGATCCGTCGAGCGCAGAAGTCGATATTCTGGAGGCGATCAAGAGTTATCCGGTTCTCGCGTCAAGCGTGGTGGCGCAGGCGACCTTGATGAGTCTCATTCCGTTCTTGGTCGCCTGGGCGGTGAAGGCGCGACCGAAAGAGGCGCTTGGTCTGAGGGGAGCGCCGGTTTCGGTTTATGTGGCGACGGTGGTTGGGATTGTCGCGCTTGGACCCACCAGCGACGCGTTGGCACAGCTCGCCTCGAAGATTTTTGAGCCCTCCGAGGCCAGCACCCTGGAGTTGCTGAACGGAATTGTGCACAGCCAGCCATATTGGATGCTTTGGCCGTTGATTGCGCTAGCGCCGGGGATCAGCGAGGAGCTTTTCTTCCGCGGATTGATTCAGCGAAGTTATGGGTTCGGGGCAAAGGCAATCACGATCTCGGCGATCACGTTTTCGCTGGTTCATATGGACCCGATTCACGTTACGGGCGTAATCCCTCTCGGGTTCTTCCTCGCATGGGTTGCGGTTCGCTCCGGCAGCACGCTCGTGACGATTGTCGCTCATATCGCGAACAACTCATTGGCATTGCTCGCGGGTCAAATGGCGGACCCGAACGCCCCCGAGGAACATCTGCCACTTTGGGTGATGCCGATCGGCTGGTTGATCGCGGGTGCCTGCGCCTACGTGATTTGGAAACAGACGTCGGACCGAAAGGCGTTCGTGGGTCCATGCGGCGAACCCGGGGCGGATGAAATCGAGAAAGCCCCGGCGGTGATTCGCGACTTCCGTGTTTTGCGGCGAGAAGGCGTGTTGGAACAGGTTGTGCTGTATGTCCGGGACGCATCGCTTCAAGACGGAATGTGGATTGGCCGATTTCAGCCGGGAGAGCTCTTCGGGGAGATCGCGTTGGGCGAGAACGGGTTGCTGCCAGCCGGATTCGTTGTGGAAGGCGAGGACTTTTCGGGCGTCGCCCCGGTGTACGTCAATCTTGAAAAGAGCATGGCGTGTATCGCTACGGAGGCGGAACCTCGCCCATTCTGACGCAAACGCGCGTGGCCCATACTTCCATAATGCCTACTGCCACAATGCCCGAGGTTACTTTCGTTTGAACGAGCGCCGAACGTATTTGGACCGTGAGTTTTTGCGGGTCGGTGCGATGCGCGCTGTTTCTTCACCACAATTCCAACGTTCATTTGCACGAGCTCGTGCACGCACAGCCCATTTTCCACGTCGCAAACGCACCGATGCGCCGCGGGGGCTTCTTCCGCAGCGCAATATCGAACTCGAACGGCCCTAAAC
>JAHDCI010000203.1 GCA_020629955.1 Myxococcota bacterium
GCAGCAACCGTCGCTGACGCATCGGCAGTCCACGCATTCCTTCGCGTTTGTCACTCCGCAATGCGAGAGCATCGCTTCACGCAGTGCTTTTCTTGCTCGATGCAATCTGACCGCGGCGTTGTTTTTGGTGATGCCCAGAATCTCGGCCGCTTCTTCCAGCGTGTTTTCTCCGCCGTCGATGAGCTGAATCACCTCTGCCTGGTTCTTTGGCAGTCGACTCGCTTGCACGACGCTGCAATCGCAGAGTTCGTGAGGCGTTGAGCTTGGCTCAAGGTCCACTTGCAAACCTTCCCGAATCGCACCGTCGCGAAACTGCACCCGGAAGAGATCGGCGATTGTACGACGATGAATCTGGAAGAGCCACGCAAGCACCCGTTCGCTCTGACGAAGCGACTCGGCGGCGCCGAGTGCACGTAGCGCCGCACTTTGGAGAACATCGTCGACTGCAGAGGCGGGAACGCGACGGGCGACAAAGCGGCGCAATCCCTCCGCGTGGAGCTCAAGTGATTCCGCGACAAGCTTCGATCGACCCGTATTCTCCCGCTGCACCCGTGCACTATAGGGCAGCGCTACTCGCTTGGACACTTGCAAGCAGGACCGCATGCGCAGTCCACGCAGGTGCAGCTCTCGCCGCAGCAGCAGGAGGTCTCGGTCGGCGCCTCGCAAGAGCAGGAGCAATCGCTCGGGCACTCGGTGCAGGCGCAGTTGCAGTTGTTTTCAGCCATCTTGGATATCCTTCTTTATCCCCACCTCAGAGACCAAGACGGACTGGGGTCGATTTGATTACACTCGCCCATCCGATTTTCTTAACGTACGGAGAATACGAGCGAAAACGCGACGCACGTGCGTAGGCCGATGGCCGCCCGGCCGCCGAATCGCTTCCGCTACTCGCAGCCAGCGTGCTCCGGATCGTTCTCGCACGCCTCTTCGAGGTGCGACGCGACATGTGGCTCAAGACCGGTCAGGCCCGACGAGCGACCGATTTCCATCGCTTCTTCGGGCGTGGCTCCATCCACATAAAATGCGCGGAGAGCGAGCAGTCCTCCAACGCGATTTCCACTGCCGCAGTGAAGCAAGGTGGGCGCGTCCGTGAGTGCCTCATCGAGTCGTCGCGCGTTCTCTTCGGTGAGGCCCGCGGCGCCCGACATGGGGATGGCAATATATTCCATTCCCAGCTCTTCGACGATCGGGATTTCCTCGGCGACCCCAGCCTCGTTTTCCGCACGTAGGTTGATCACGCGCGTAATCCCGAGCTCTTTTGCACGCTCGAGCGCAGCGCGGTCCGGTTGCCCGCCGAGGATCAAGCCTTCGCGAAGCGTCAGTTCGTTTCGAATACCAAGAGAGTTATCGCTCATCGCGTTTTCCACCTGCGGCGTACTCGCCGGTTCTGTTGAAAGTTGACTGCCGCCGCATGCAGCGAGGGCACCGAATAGGATTGCGTATCGTTTCATCCATCAAAGCTCAAAGCTCGTCCTCAGCATCTTAGAGCCAGCCGCGCCCCAAAGGGTTCAAATATGTCGCGCTAACGTCGCGTAAGCGGCCTTTGACGGTTACTCGCGGCTCGGAAACGGGCTTCCAAATCGGTCTTCCGGGCGGGTGAATATTCCCGGGCTCCCACCTTCGTGGTAAATCCCTTGGCATGCGTGTTCTCGTCATCAACTGCGGCTCTTCCAGCATTAAATACCAAGTCATCGATCCTGCGAGCGGCGAACGTTTCGCCGCGGGAACGTTGGAGCGACTCGGAGAAGAGCGCTCTCACGAAGAGGCGCTTGGGGCGCTCGTTGGAGAACTTTCGGAGCACGCGATTGAAGCGGTCGGCCATCGGGTCGTACATGGCGGAGCGCGATTCGTGGATGCGGTTCGAATCGACGGGGAAGTCCTCGCCGCGATCGAAGCCTGCGTGCCGCTCGCGCCACTTCATAACCCCGCCAATCTCGCGGGTATTCGCGCTGCCCAAGCCGCCTATCCGGACCTTCCCCATATCGCGGTCTTTGACACGGCCATGCACGCCCGCCTTCCGCGTCGCGCCCGCACCTACGCGATCGATCAGGAGCTTGCGACCGCACATTCGATTCGCCGATTCGGTTTTCATGGCTCTTCGCATGGATTCGTCGCGCAAAAAGCAGCGGAGACGCTCGGTACGAGTCTCCGCGAACTGCGCGTGATCACGCTTCATCTCGGCAATGGAGCGAGCGCGTGCGCTCTTGAGTTTGGTACCTCGGTCGAAACTTCGATGGGGATGACGCCGCTCGAAGGCCTCGTGATGGGCACGCGCTCCGGTGATCTGGATGCCGGCGTCGTTCTTCGGCTCGCGCGCGAACTCGGCATCGATGAAACGGAGCATCTCCTCAACAAGAAGAGCGGTCTTGCGGGCATCAGTGGGCTTGGCAACGATCTCCGCGAAATCCAACGCGCTGCGGCAGAGGGTCACGATGGTGCGCGTCTTGCGATCAACGTTTTTGCGCATCGCGCGCGAAAGTACATTGGTGCGTACGCCGCGGTGATGGGCGGACTCGATGCCATCGTTCTCACCGGCGGCATTGGCGAAAACAGCGCCCCAATGCGACGGCGCATCTTGCAGCGTCTTGAGTTCCTCGGTGTACGCATCGACGAGGACAAGAATCAGGACGCGAGCGTAAGCGATGACGATCCGGTCTTCGATATCTCGTCAAGCACGGCTCGGGTGAAGACCTTCGTTGTCGCAACGAATGAGGAGCTACAGATCGCGAAGGAGACTGCGAAGGTCGCCGGGGGCGATACGGAAGTGAGCCAAAAGAAGCCGATTCCAATCGCGATCAGCGCCCGTCACGTGCATCTGGACCGCGCAGCGATGGACGCCCTCTTTGGGGAGGGTTCCGAGCTGACGCACTACAAAGACCTCTCTCAGCCGGGACAGTTTGCAAGCAATGAGCGTGTGAATCTGATCGGTCCACGTGGAAAGATTGAGCGCGTTCGAATCCTGGGTCCGCTTCGCCCTGCCTGTCAGATCGAGGTCTCCAGAACAGACGAGTTCCGGCTTGGAGTGGACGCTCCGATTCGACGAAGTGGCAAAGTTCGTGGCTCGGCGCCGATCACACTCGAAGGACCGAATGGCACAATTCATCTCGAAGAAGGTCTGATCTGCGCGTGGCGTCATATTCATATGACAACCAAGGATGCAGAAGACTATGGCGTCAAAGATGGCGATATGGTGGAGGTCTCTGTCTCTGGAAGAGGCCGCGATCTGACGTTTGGTGATGTTTTGGTTCGCGTGAAGGATTCGTATCGACTGGAGATGCATATCGACACCGATGAAGCCAACGCCGCCGAACTTTCGCGCGGCGCAACCGGCGCGCTAACCTATACGGATGTGGAGGGTGACGGAGCCGTCATCCAGCAGCGTCGCGCTTGATATTGGAGTTCGCGGGTCCGCTCCCCACCTGGGTAGGCATGATGTGAGCGGAACTCTCGAAAGAGAGCGGACGATAACTCGTTGATGCCACTTGAATTTTCGCGCTGGGTACGAGACACTGACGAAGCTCTTGGGGGAGAGTTCGCTGCGCGATGTCAAACGAGCAAGTCGAACACACTCCCCGAACCCTTCCGCCTCCGGCAGGCGGATCGCCGTCAAACGGAGGCGCTTCGTTGACCCCGCGAGGTGACTCTTCGCAGGGCAGCAACTCCTTCGGAGACAGTCGCGGTTCTGGCACCGGCTCCGATTCTTCGTCTGGGAAATGGTCTCATCCTCGCTATGCGTTTTTGAGTCCCCTCGGAAGCGGAGGCTTCGCAAACGTCTTTCTCGCACGCGACCTAGAGCTCGAAACAAACGTCGCAATCAAAGTCTTGCGCGATTTCCAGCGCGATACGCTCAGTGCAATGCGGCAAGAGTTCCGCGCCATCAAAGACATTCAGCATCCAAATCTCGTCCAGCTCTTTGAGCTTCATGGGGAGAGCCGAGATGTCTTCTTTACCATGGAGGCGCTGCACGGTCAGTCCGCCGATATCCATGTGGAACTCATCCCAACAAAAGATCGAGATAAAGAAACTCGGGCGGTGCTCGCCCAGGTGGCGGAAGGTCTCGGCGCTCTCCACGCTCAAGGGACACTCCACCGCGATCTAAAGCCGACCAATATCTTGGTCACGCAGGAGGGACGCGCCGTCGTGCTCGACGCGGGACTCGCGAAGGCTGTCGAAGAGCAGCATACGGTCGAGGTCTACCTCGCGGGTACGGCGGTCTACAGTTCGCCGGAACAACTTCGCGGCGACCGGCTCGGCTTTGCGAGTGATTGGTATAGCTTCGGTGTTGTGGCGTTTCAGCTCTTCGGGGGGGAAGCTCCTTTCCCGTGGAATCTCGGCAAGGCGATGGTCGCGAAGACCAAGCCGCCACCTTCGCTGACGATCTTGCGATCCTCGATCGATCCCAAAGACGAGGAGATGGTGCGCCGTCTGATGGATCCGGACCCACTTGAGCGTCCAGGACTCGAAGATATCCGCGAGTGGCTCAAGGACGCTGGGGTTCCGCGCGCGCGGATGAGCGCTCCTGCGATGGTTGAGCGGATCTTTGTCGGCCGCACCAACGAGCAGAAACGTCTCAGCAAGGCCTATCGCCGCTGTCGAAGCGGGGAGGCGGTCGGCGTTCAGATCGTCGGCGATTCGGGCATTGGAAAGAGTTCGCTCGTGAAGGCGTGGCTTTCCGAGCGAGGGCGAGAGCGGGCGACACTCACTGGCCGGTGTTACCAGCGCGAACATGTCCCCTTCGCCGGTTTCGAGGATATCGTTGCGGCGCTGCGGGATCGAGGAGCGCTCAACGCGATCGCTTCGCGGGCACGTGGCGCGATTGCAGAGGCTTTCGCCCTTGGTGGCGAACTGCCCGAGCTTCCTGCCGATCCGCTCGCCAAACGAGCTTTGGTCTCCGATGGTATCGGCGACGCGCTGCGCGCGTTGAACAAAGACAAACCCTCGCTCATCTGGATCGACGATGTGCAATGGGGAGGCGTCGAGACGGGGACACTCTTGGCCGATCTCATGCGTCAGGAGTGGCCCAGCGGTTTCTTGATGCTGATCACCAATCGTCCCGCGGCGGAAGGCGATGGCGCGTGCCTTCCGACCCTTGGAAAGCTCATCACCCCAAGCGCAAAGATCCGGCTTGGTCCGCTCTCCCAGAGTAGTGCTCGAGAGCTCGCGAAAGCACATCTGCGAGAAGAAGCCGACTCGGAGGACCAAGCCGACCGTCTGGTCGACGGCGCCGCAGGTCACCCTCTGCTTTTGGTTCAGAGCGCGCTCCGTCTTGACGCAAAGAGCGCGAGCCTTGAAGGAGTTCTTCAGGCCCGCTTTGAGCTGCTGGAGGAAGAAGCAAAGCGACTTCTCGTAACGCTCTGTGTGGCGCGCGAACCACTGCCGCGAGTTCTTGCGGCGCACGCCGCCTCTGTTCAGACGGAATCGGTTGCCGCGGGAGCACTCATTCGCGAAGGGCTGGTCGAACGCGTCGGGCGCGGCGGCGTTTCGATCGCGCCTTTTCACGATGCCCTGCGCCGAGCAGTCCTTGAGCTCCTCTCGGGAGATGAGATCGCGCAACAGAACGGCGCCATCGCGGATGCGCTTCGCGAGAGCGGGCGTAGCGAGCCCGAGAAGCTCTTTGCGTACTACGTTGCGGCCCAAGACGATGCGCGAGCAGCGGAGTACGTCTTTCCGGCGGCCCGCCGTCTCGTCGCCGCGTTCTCGTTCGAGCGTGGCGCAGAACTTTTCGAACGCGGTCTTCAACTCAACACGCTCGAAGGAGACGCGCGACGTGAGGCCGAGTTTGAGTGCGCCGACGCCTGGATCCAAGCGGGCCGCAGCGAGCGCGGTGCACGGCAGCTGATGAAGCTCGTCGACCCAAACTCACGCGAGGATGATGAGGTCGTCGCTCGCGCGTCGCTCGAGTTTATTCGCGCCGGCCTGATCGACGAGGGTCTTGGATTGGCGCAAGAGACGATGAAGGCGCTCGGTGTCGATCTCGCCTCGACCCCTCGCCGCACGATCGCCGCCGTTTTGCGCGATCGTCTTCGTCTCAAAATCCGCGGCATGAAGTACGAGCTGCGGTCCGAGGAAAAGGTACCGCCGCTTCAACTCGCGGCGATCGATTGGTGCCACGCGCTTGGAGCCGTTCTCCCCGTCGTGGACACGATGCGTGCTTACCAGCTCCACAATCAGGGCCTGTTGATGGCGCTCCGCGCTGGAGAACCTGCTCGCCTTGGGCTGGCGCTCGCGATGGAAGCGGGTTTTCGCGCCGTGCTGAACGGCGCCTCCGACAAAGCACGAGTGGACGAGCTCTTTAAGAGCGGCCGGGTGTTGATCGAGTCGACCGCGACCGCTCGTGCGTGGGGCATGCTCGATATCATTCAAGGCAGTGCGTGCTGGTCGTTTGGAGACTACGAAGGTTGCATCGATAGCACCGAGCGCGGAATGGACTTCCTTCGAGAGCACTGCGCCGGCTATCTCTGGGAGCGCAATTTCGGCCTGACGCATGTCCTTGACGCATACTTCTGCGTCGGCGATTTGCCTCGCCTCAAAACGGTCGCGCATACCGAACTCGACGAGGCCACGCGCCGCGGAGATCTCTATTCGCGAATGCTCTATACGCTTCGTGATCTTCCGCGCATCGCCCTGATGGAAGATGATGTGCCCGCGGCACGTGCTACTGCGCCGGCGATCGGTCTTTGGCCCAACGAAGGCTATCAAGTGGCGCAAATGACGCTACTCCACTCGCAGACGGAAGTTGATCTCTACGAGGGCAACGCTGCGCAGGCTTTCGAGCGATTGCAGGCTTCCTGGAAGGACCTGAAAGGCTCCGGGCTTCTTGAGGTGCAGCCCTTTTGGATCGACTCCCATTTCCTTCGCGCCAATGTCTATCTTTCCACCGCCGCGCAGGACGCTCGACGTCGCGCGTCGCTCCTTCGCGAAGTGAAGAAACGCGGAACTGCGCTCGCGAAGCGAAAGGCATCGGCGCGCGCAACTTGCTACGGGAACCTGCTTCTCGCCGGCGTCGCGCGTCTTCGTGGCGAACGAGATTTGGCGCTTGAGCATTACCAAAAGAGCTTGGATGCGAGTCGTCAGGGACAGATGTCCCTGGTGGAAAACGCAATCCTCGTACGCCGGTCGGAGCTGCAAAGCGGGACCGAGCCCGAAGGGCAACGAGAAGCCGCATTGCAGACCTTCGTGGACAAAGGCGTGAAGCAGCCGAAGCTTTATCTCCGGCAGTTTCACACCGAATTTCCCGAGTAGCGCTTCTTAGTCTCGCGAGAGATCGAAGATCCCCACGCCGCTGGCGCCACCAACCGCGATCGTCTCTCCTTGAATCGAGATTCCATCGCCGACCGCGAACGCTTCGGTATCGAAGAGCACATCGTTTTGGAAGTCCACGAGGTGCACGCCCGTTCCATTTTCGGCGACCAGAATCGCGAGTGTCGTACCGGCAATCGTACGTCCCCATTCCATATCGATTCCGCTTACGGAGCTAAGCGCTGGAGCCTCCGGTCCCACGCCCACTCGAACCTCGGAGAGGTGGAACTGAAAGAGCGCGCCTGCGTCGCCGTCAATCTGCGCGTTGCGATTCGGGCCTTCGTTGCGAATGGCGAGCGTGTCCGGATCGAGTTCGACGATCTCATGCTCGACCGCTTCGCTCAAACGGCTCACCCACAAGGTGTCACCAGCGAGCACGAGTCTCTCGGGGCTTCCCGCAATCGCTTGCGTCGTCGCGACGCTTCCGCTGGCCGTATCGATCTTCTCTACGCTATTGCGGCCCACGCGATAGATAAAGTTGCCGTCATTTGAAAACGCGAGCGCATAGCTTCGGCCTTCGAGGCGCCAAAGCACCCCCTCGTTTCCAGCGATCAGCGCATCCGCGTCGAAGAAGATAAGCTCGGAGAAGGTGCCAGCGGCAACGCGATTTCCCCGCCACGCAGCCGCGCCCGGTTCGGGCAGGTTGCCGCCGAACTCGATCAGCTGACGAGAAGTTTCGGTTGCAGTTTCAGTGAGATAGAGACCCGTGCTCGTCCCGTGGAGAAAGTGCGCGCCGTCTTCCGAAAGCGCGACAAGTTGCACCGCTTCGCCATCTTCCGAGTCGACGGTCTTGGTCGCGGAGAGCTCCGGCGTGGAGCTCGCGGAATCGCTCGCGGTGTCGACGGGGGCATCGGTTCCCGAATCTTCGACCGGCTCCTTGTCGCAATCACAGGCGCCAAGCGTGAGAAGAATCGAGAGCAGCAGGAGGTGCGTTTTCATGGCGCTGAGTTTGCCGCACTTCGCGTCGAACATGACTGCGAAGAATCACTGACCTAAATGGGGGAAGCTACGTCCTGGTCCGATCGTATGAGACAGTATGCACATGCAGGCAGGTTCGAATATTCACATTCAATGCGGCGCGTGTGGTGCGTCACTTACCTTCGCATCTTCTCAGCTTGGCGCGACGGGCCCTTGCTTTCAGTGCGGGGCTCCCGTTTTGGTCGCTCAGCCTCCGATTGTCGTGACCTGTTTTCAGTGTCGAACGCCCTCGGAATTTCCGGCTCATTTGCTCGGTCAAACAGGGCCGTGTCGCGGATGCGGCGCGCCCATTACCGTGGCTCAGGCGCCCGGCGCGTCATCGGCCTCCTTTGGCGCGCCGCAGCCGATACAGTCCGGTCATCCAGCGCCGGGTCCTCAGAGTCATCTTGCACATTCAGGTCACCCTCATCCGGGCCCGCAAGCTCCGGCGCCACAAACTCCGGCAGCATACACCCCGCAGGCGACCTTGCCCCCGAGTGGGCCGCGTGAGGTCGCTCCGAATTCCGCGCAGCAAGGTGCGCTGGCAGATCTTCACAAAGAGGCTGGCAAAGCCGGCATGCAGATCGTGGGATCTCAGGTGATTCAAGTCGGCGCTTCGGTCGAAATGGGCGAAGCGATCGGCACGGCGCTCAAGGCGAGGTTCAGCCCGTTTGGCGCCAAGACCCGCATGGATCGCGTGCTCGGCGTATGGGTGCAAGGTCCACATGGAACCTTCTGCGTCAGCGTTCCGTTCTCGGGAAACCTCGCGTTCTCTCCGGAGTTTGCGTGCGTCTTGCCAGGAGCGCTTCCAGCGACGCTCTGCCTTGAGCGCAGCGTCATGGGGAGCTGGGGTGAGGGGCGATGGGTCGGCGGACGTGGCGAGGATGATCCGCTCGTGATCCGCGCCAACGACG
>JAHDCI010000204.1 GCA_020629955.1 Myxococcota bacterium
GGTCCTCCGCTCCCTCCAAAACAACGACGACTCCGGTTGGCGAAGCGCATCCCCAAAGCGCAGCACACCCGAGTGCGAACCATATCCTCCTGCCCATTCGCGGAATATATCAAAAGATGCTCGGTTGCGTCGATTGCCACAATTGTGTTCATCCGGCTTTAGTCCAGGCATACTGGAGGACATGGTTTCCTTTCTTCGCGCGCGACGCTTGTGGCTAGGTGTCTCCCTGATCGTTCTTCTAGGTTGTGGAGATGATTCCGCGCCGCCGCCGCCGCCCGTTTTCGATAGCGGCGTGGATGCGGCGACGGATACGGGCGATACGCCAGATGTGGGCGCGGATAGCGGCGAAGAGGATGCCGACCCTGCGGATACCGGCGGTGAAGACAGCGGCAGCTCCGGCGAGTGTAGTGCCGAGACCGAAGCGATTTCCCTCGTGCGTGACAGCCGGCGAGACACGCGCCGCGTCGCGCTTGCGGGCGGTAGCGGGGGCGTTTTGGCGGTATGGATGCAGCAAAACAGCATGAGCTTCCCGAATATCTACTCGCGCTTTATTGCTGCGACGGGAGAATCTGCGGATTCGCTCGCCATCACCAATGGGGTCGCCCAGGCGCGCGATCCGGAAGCGGTTTACACCGGCGATGGGTTCCTCGTCGCCTGGAGAGACAACTTCACGCCGGAATCCGGGCCCTATCGAATCGTGACGCGCTCGCTCGATGGAAGTGGCGTGCCGAGCAGCGCAGCGGGAAGAATGACGGCAGCGGAGCCCGCGACGGTACAGCAGGATACGCCGGCGCTCGCGATGGGCCCCTCCGGTCCGGTCGCGGGCTATGTGCGCGACGATACGATGCTTGAGCGCAACGTGATGTTGGCGCGTCTCGATTCCGATGGCACGACTGCGAGTGAACCGTCGAACTTGATCCCGGCGCCGTTTTCGCGGATCGCACTGACTTCTCGCGGCGACGAGGGCGTCGCAATTGCCTATGCGGTCCTCGAGGAAGCGGAACGACGGGTGTACTACCAAGCGCTCGATGAAAATGGGGGCACCGATGGTACGCCCGTTCGTGTCGAAGGTGGAGGCGACGCGAATGGCGTTGTCAACCTTGCGACCTCGCCCGATAACCTGATTGGCGTTGTCTTCGATGTTGATGTCGGGGGTGGCGGCACACGCCGAGAGATCCACTTCCGGCAGGTGGAGGGCGATACCGGCGCTGTCCGCGGCGGCGAGCAGATCATTACCGGTTCCGACAAGGGACGTGACCCTGCGATCGCGCCCTTCGCGGGCGGCTGGGCGATCGCCTATCGCGCGCTTGGAGAAGCCTCGACGCAGATCGCGGTCTCCTTCACCGACATTCACGGAGACGTCGAAGAGACGGTGATGCTTGGTGAAACCACGGAAGAGGGTGGGCCGGTCTCGATCGCATCGACGACCGAAGGTGACCTTGTTGTTGCGTGGCCGGAGCAGATGGCGGACGGCGGCATTGAGATTTTGGCGCAACGAATCCGGTGCGGAGAATAAAGATAATGCGTATTTCAGCTCTGTTTTTTGCGTCTCTTCTGATTCTGGCCGGCTGCGGCGATGACTCCACGGCCCCTCCGCCACCACCTCTTCCGGATGCGGGTCAGGATTCGGGTAGCGACGCCTCAACGGAAGATGGTGGCGGTTCCGAGGATGGCGGCGGCTCCGAAGATGGCGGCGGCTCCGAAGATGGCGGCGGCTCCGAAGACAGTGGTGCCGATGGAGGCTCGGAAGATGCGGGAGCCGAAGATAGTGCTGTCGATGGCGGCACGGATTCGGGCATGGAAGATTCGGGCGGGCCGGATGTCGTGCTTCCAAGCTGCGTCGACGAAGACGGGGTTTATGACCTTTGTAGCTGTGACGATGTCCAAGAGTGCGACCCTGCCGACGATATCTGCGGGCCAGGTACGGAATGCCTCGCCGATGGTTGCGGACGAAACATCTGTCAGCCGAGCGGGCATTTCTGCGCCTCGGATCTCGACTGCGATGCCGATTCGACCTGCTTCGACGGCGGTCTCGGTGGGGTCTGTCAGAAAGCCGATGGTGGGTGCAACGACTCCCGCGACTGCGCCCCCGGCTTCTCCTGTGATGGTGGCAGCTGCGTCAACCGCCGCGTGGATTGTGAAGCGTCGGACGATGCCTGCCCCTACGGATTTTTCTGCGATCGCGAAGCGCGCTACCACACGCCTTATTGTCAGCGGGCGTACCAGCGCTGTCACTCCAACCTGCCGTGTCCTTACCTAACTGCCTGCGCTCGGGAATCGGACGACGCCACAGAAGGCGTTTGTCGACGCGGCGGCGGCGATTGTGACTCCTTTATGGATTGTGTCGTCGAGGAAGGGCCGATCTGCGGCGTGCCGCCAAGTGGTCGACCCGTTTGCATGTCACAAGGACCTTGCGAGGCAGAAACGGACTGCGAAAGTGGCTTCTCCTGCATCGATAGCTTCGGGGATGGGATGACGGAATGTGTGCCCGACGCTGGCACGTGTGACTCAACGGGAGATTGCCCCGCTGGGCAAGTATGCGGTTCCATGACCGTCGACGGTCCGCGCTCCTGCGTCGGAGCCCCGGAATGAGCCCGCGACCTGCGTTGACTTGGTTCGCTTTTTTCGATCCGGCTCCAGTCCCCCGGAGCACGGGCCAGCGGACGAAGCGCGGTGCGGGTACGCAACTTTTTCACCCCTCCGCAAGGATGAGCGCATGAAATCGCGCAAACGATCGAAATCTCAGAGGATTTTCGGCAGATCGCCGTCGGCGCGAACGTTGCAAGGTATTTTCCGCGGAGGCTCCATGCGCGCGTTCTGGCTTACGATTCTGACTCTCTCTACGGCATGCGTAGGGCAGCCAATTTCCCCACCGGCAACAGACAATGAGGGGGTTGTTCCTTTCGAAGGGGAGTTCGATCCTGAGTCGCTATCGAATGGCGATTCTTGCGATCCAGGAAGCGCTCCTGTCGCGTGTTATGTCGACCCGGAGGTTCGCGGAAGCGCTCTGATTTGCGGTCTCGGAACCCGATACTGCCGAGACGGCGAGTGGTCCGCTTGCGAGCACGTTTCGGTCTACGAACTCGATGGAATGGCCTCCCTCATCGAAGAACCCGTGGAGTGCAACCCTTGCAATCCCGATTGTAGCACCGCGCGTACCCGTCCCGATGATGATGACCTCACCGATGAGAACTCCGACGGCGTCGAGTATGACCCGGGCGCCGGTGGCGTTGTCCTCCCGCCGAGCACGCATGGAACCACGGGCGGTGTCGACTCCGACCGGGATGGAATTCCGGATGCGGCGGACGACTGCCCCCGTGCCGCAGGGGTCGAAGAATTCTTCGGTTGTCCTCCTGAAGCCGGCGCGGCTCCTGGCCTCTACCACGCGCTTCCTTTCGGCGGCCCCGTGGAAATCGACCCTTGCGAACTAAACGTTCAGATCCGCTCCGTCGACGTCTATATGCTCATGGACACGACCGGTTCGATGGGCGGCGAGATCGCGAACCTTCAAGCCGGCTTGACCTCTGGAACGTTGATCCCTGGTTGTGACGGCGGCGTGATCGGCGCGATCGGCTGCGAGATTCCAGACGCTTGGTTCGGCGTTGGCCGTTTCGATGATTTCCCCGTGCCTACCTACGGTGGAACCTCCGATGTGGTGTATCGCAACTTCATGAATATGGCGGATAACCCGGCCGCTGCGAATACCGCTGTACGGAGTTTGGACCGCCACTGGGGTTACGATTGGCCCGAGTCGCACACGCCTGCTCTTTGGGCCATCGCCACCGGTCGAGGTATTGGATCCTACCTGGCGAATGCGCCTGCCTGTCCCGGTGGACGCAATGGCTATCCATGCTTCCGGCCTGATGCGATTCCCGTCATCGTGATGTTTACGGATGCTCCTTTCCATAACGGCACGATCGGTGGCTACAATTACGCCGGTGACGTGGGAACGATCGCACCGACTTGGACGCAGATGATCTCCGCAGTTCAGGGGCGCGGAATCAAAGTTCTGTCCATCGAATCGAGCGGTCGGCACCCCTACACCATGCAGGACCTGACCGCCCTTGCGAATGCGACAGACTCCCTCAACGCGGCCGGTGCGCCTTTCATCTTCTCCATTCCATGGGATGGAACCGGGCTCTCCTCGGCGGTTGTAAACGCGGTCCGTGAACTCGCGGACTACTCCCGCTCCGACGTGAGCGCGATCGCGGTCGACAACCCCGCGACCGCGTTCGACGAGCGCCAGTTTGTGGAATCCATTGTCGCGCGCTCGTGGGGGCCCCGTGGGTCGTGCACCGGTCTCGCTGGCAATGAGTTCTTCGGATGTTTGCCCGGAACGGATACGAACTTCGAAATCGGTTTCCGGAACGATGTGGTGATGGGCTCTGCGACCACGCAGGTCTTCAACTTCGAGATTCAGGTGCTGATCAACGGCAGCAGCATCATCGCGCGGAAGCCGGTTCGAATCGTGGTTCCACCCACCTTCCCAGCTTGTGCGACCGTCGAACTCGAAGGACGACGCATCATCCCGAACGTCATGACTCTTGTGGACCAAAGTGGCTCGATGGGCTGGAGCTTCACAGGTGCGCCAAATCGCTGGATTGCCGTTCGTGATGCTTTGGTTGGTTCGACCGGAACGGGAGCAGACCGAGGCTTGATTGGTGAGCTTGAGCGTCAGGTCCGCTTCGGTCTCATGACGTACACCAGCTATTTCCAGGGCTCGGGTTGTAGCAATCCGGTACGCGGCGTGGATTCGATCGCTCTGAACAACTACTCCGCGATCAATACTTTCTATCGCAGCCAAAACCCTGGAGGCGGTACGCCGACCTTCGAGGCGCTTCGAGAACTTTATAATCGCATGATCGCGACTCCTCCGGTCGATGGCCCGCAGATTATGATTCTTGCGACGGATGGGGCGCCGAACGGCTGTAACTCCGCAACCGCACAAGCGAATGTTGAGGCGGAAGTGGCCCGAGCGTACCTCGCTGGCATTCGAACCTTCGTCATCAGCGTCGGTACGGGCGTTTCTTCCTCGCATTTGCAACGCATCGCGAACAACGGCGTTGGGATGGTCGGTGCGCCGTTCTGGGTCGCGACAGACTCCGGGGGGCTGCAGACCGCGATGGAGAACATCATCCGGGGTGAAATCAACTGCGAGATTGATCTCGATACGAATATCGAGCCCGATATCGCCTGCCTCGGCGAGGTCTTCCTCAACGGCGAGCGGATCCCATGTGATGATCCGAACGGTTTCCGCCTCCTCGACGAGAACACCATTGAGCTTCAGGGAGCGGCTTGCATGACGCTTCAGAACGATCCGGACGCGACGTTGAACGGTCAGTTCCCCTGTCCTCCCGTGACCGGAACCTTCTCGCGAGTCTACGACGCGGAATCTCGCTGCGAGATCCCGCCGACTCGACCGCGATGGGGCTCCTTTACCTGGGATGTCGAGACGCCGCCAGGTACGAGCATCATCTTCTCGTTCCGAACCGCTGCCGATGTACCGGGTATTGATGCCGCGCGCGCCGTTGACGTAGTCATTCCCGACGACGCACCGACGATGCCGCTTGATGTCGGTGCCCTGCTCGAATCGAATGGTCTGCCCGCGGACCTTCCGATTCTCCACACGCAGGCGACCCTTCAGGGCAGTATCGATAGACTTCGAACACCGGTATTTACGGAGATGCAACAGGATTGGACCTGCCTCCCCGGCGAATAAGACCGGTTCCCCAACGAAGAAGGCCAGCTCGATTCCGAGCTGGCCTTTTTTCTCAGCTAGAAGCGTCTATTCGGGCCTCTCCCTATATTCGATGCCGCCATAGCGCAGCCCTTGAAATCACGGAGCTTCCGAGGCTCGTTGAAAGAGCACCACTCTTCCGCCTCGCTTCTAAAAGCTCTGTGAATCCGATCATCTACGCTCTGGCAACCCCCAAATATAGGGACAGGACTTAGTCTAGTTCGACATCCCCCGAAAGCGCGACTTCCATGAGCGGTTCGGAGATCCCGAGACGCTCGGCGATGTGCGCGATGAGCTCCCGTTCGGGCTCATCAATATGATCGTCGGCCCGGGCGATGACGCAGATATCGTGAAGGACCTGCACCCGTTTTGGTGCAGGGACACTCTCAAGGACCGAGTCGATTCGCTCTTCGAGAAGAGAACGGAGGCGCTCTGAGTCCAACGTATCCGGCATCGAGTCGTGTCCGAAGAACTCCTCGAACGCAGCACGTTCTGCATCCGAGACCCCGCCGCTGATGCTTGCGACCGAGAGGGCAGCCGAGAAGAGAAAGCGCCGCATCGTCTCTGCGATCGGGTCTTTCCCTTCGAGATAGTTTGGCTCCATCAGCGCCATCAAGGACTGCGTTCGACTCTCGAGCGTATCGTTATCAAATCCGCCATCGACGGCTAGCGCGCTCTTCGAGAAGACATTCAGCGCCTTCACCCGAAGCGGGCTGAAGGGATGTGTTGAGAACCAGTCTTGGGTGTTCCGAGGAATGGCAGTCTTCGCGTCTTCGACCTGCATCTCATCTACCTGCGCGGCGAACTCTTCGATGCGAAGTTTGATCGCGGACCCTCGAAGTCCAGAGGAGAGCCGGAAGAGAGCACGCGCGACGGCCGCATCATCCTGTGCGCAGACCGCGCCAGCTCTATCTGCGCTGATCTCGGCGTAGCGGCTCCACGCGAAAAGGCGAAGCGCGAGTTCCGGTGGCGGCGGCGCCTCTCCCCGAAGCATGGGTCCGATCGGAATATCATGGTGGCCGTAGAGGTAGTGACCCAGTTCGTGCCCCATCACAAAACGGAGCTCGGGACCGTCGAATGCTTCGAGAAGCGAAGAGCTGAACATGACAAAAAGTCGGCCGTTCTCCGGCTTCACACACGCCGCGTTAAAGTGCGGCGAGGCGTAGACGTAGGTCTCGAGCGGGATCTCCACCCCGAGCTTCTCGATGCATTCGTCCGCGATGCTCGCTAGCTGTGGCGACATCCCTCGCGTTAGCCGAAGGGAAGTTGCGAGGAGTTGACGACGCACCGAAGCGTTCTCGCCTTCCTCGGCAAGACGCTCGAGTTGTTTTTTGGTTCGTGCGACCGAGGGATCGCTGAGCAGATCTTCGTAGAGCTCTCGGTCGAGACGGCAGCGGTAGGGTTCGGCGCTCATGCGTTTCCTCGGTAGTGGGGGACCCAGCCGCTCGTGTCCTGAAACAGGCGCACGCAACGGATGGTCTTTTCAGCCGTTAGCTCGAAGCGATGGTGGCGGTCCTTCGGTACGACGATGAGGTCTCCCGCTTCAACGACGACGCGCATCCACTCGTCTGAGCTCGAGCGAATATCGAAAATGCCGGCGCCCTCGAGAACAAAACGGACTTCATCCTCTTCGTGCAAATGCTCACCATCAAACTTCGCCATAAGCGCTTCGAGCTCGGGCGTGTCTGGGCTGAGCGCGACGATATCTTGATGGATATAGCCTCGCTCTTCCTTCAGCTCATTCATGGTCGGCTGATAGTCCGCTTCTTCAAGAGGGAGGGAGCGGTAAAACACTCCCTCGTCTGCGAGGACATCCTCCGAAATCGAGGAGCCATCCTTTAGCCAAGTCGCTTTCATCGAGCGAATATAGCACCGCTCGTTCAAACCGGGAGGGTTCAGTTCTCGACGCACCTGTTTCCGAACAACCCCACGCTATCCGGTGCGCGATCGGATCATCGGAGTGCGTAGATGAGGACGCCGGCGATGAGAAGTACGCAGTACAGCAAGGTCGCGCCCAGTATGATGAGCACGGCGCGTTTCGGAAACGGGCGCTTTCTCAGGTACGCGATAACCCCAAGGACCCAGCCCCAACAGAGTGGCAGTGAGGGGAGGAGCAGAACATCGGCGTAGAACTCCGGTAGCTCCTCGAGGGGAGTCCCCCAAGGGTTCAAGATCACGCCCAAAAGACCAAAGACGAAGTAGATGACCAAGCCGAGCGGCAGCCACACCAAGGCGAGCAATACCGCCGCTCGCCCGGTGAACACGGGCTCTTCAGGAGCGGGTCGCATGTACGGACTCTACGCGGGCATGGCGCGCTCCAACAAGGACGATCGATTGTCGTGAGCACGAAAAAAGCGACCCTGTTTCCAGTGTCGCTTTTCTCTTTTTAGGATTTGGCGGACTCGAGAGGAGTCGAACCTCTCACCGCTGGTTCCGTAGACCAGTGCTCTATCCATTGAGCGAATAAGTCTCGCTGCCCGGGAAGTTTTGGCAGCGACTCAACGTAGGCTGTCGAAACGGAAAGGAATGTTTATGTTTCAAGACGTCTCCGAGTGCGACGGGCTTTTGATCGCAGGACTCGCGATTCGCGTGCACCGTGATGCGACTTACGGGCAACTGAAGCTAATCGCTGCTCGTGCCGAGCAAGTCGGATATCAAACCTTTCCGATCGAGCTTGCGCCTTGTAGTGACGATGCCGACAAACTCGAAATTTCAAGACTATTTCTTGGCATATGCGTTGCCCGGGCGCTCGATGGTGACCCTTTGAGGGTAGGACTTGTCGAGATGCAGGCCGCGTTATCGAAGCTCGGCGGGACCGATTGGGACGAGCTCCGAAGCGCACTCCCTCCTGGTTTTGAAGCGGAGCCAGGCACAGGGCTTTATTGCACCCCTTGGGGCTTGTCCCGACAGGCTGCCGCATTGTTGCATTTTGGCGTTCCCGGCGAATTTGTGGAGGCGACTGACGAAGAGATGGACGAGTTCGGTTACGAGACCCGTCCACCGGATCGGCCGACATGGATGACTGAGCAGGCGTCGTTCTTCGTCAACTGTACTTACGACTACCGAAGTGACACTGGGGTCTGGGGACTTGCTGTTGGCGGAGATGACAATGACGAAAAGTCGATCACGAAGATCGATATCTCGGACTCATCACATGAGCTTCGCCTCAAAACGCTTGGCGGTTCGGGTGAGTACTTCTTGTTGTGCTCGGGCTCTCATTTTTCGTTCTGATTCCCCCCGAGAAAAGTCTTGCGAGCACGAAAAAAGCGACCCTGTTTCCAGTGTCGCTTTTCTCTTTTTAGGATTTGGCGGACTCGAGAGGAGTCGAACCTCTAACCGCTGGTTCCGTAGACCAGTGC
>JAHDCI010000205.1 GCA_020629955.1 Myxococcota bacterium
TCTCGCGCAACGCCGCCCCCAATGCAGGCGAGAAAGAGGTCATGGCCGAGCGGCTTGAGCGGACGAACGCCCACTTCTGCTCCCTGCAGCATTGGAGGCATCGGCATTCCAAGTGGAGAGCGGGTGAAAAGAGGAGCGAAGGCTCCGAGCTCTTCGCAAACGCCTAGCTCTCCCGCCGAAGCGATCACCAAACCGTCTTCGTCCGCGAGGACCAACGCCTCGAAGCGGCCGCTTCGCCGCGTGTGCTCGAGTTGGAAGTGCAGCGCCTCCGTTCGGTTGTCGCTACGGTGGTTTCGCCGGTCGGTCATCAGCCAGGACATGGTTCTCTCCTTCCGTGGATCCGCTCCACAGGTGGGACATAGTCCTACATGTTGGTGCCTCGACAAAATTTTCGACAAGTGCAAAACAAAAACGCCCACCAATCGGTGGGCGTTTTTGGGTCGAAGAGTCGACTCTTATTCTTCGGCTTCTGCCTCGGCCGCCGCCGCCGCCGCACGGCGGGAGCTGACAAACGCGGACGGGCGGAACTGGAGCGTCGCACCGATCGTCGTGTTCTCGTTGTAGAACCAGTTCTCCACGCTTCCGTCGCTATCCGGGCGAACAGCAAGGGTCGAGTAGTTCAGGCCAACCGTGAGGTAGGGGAAGATGTCGTAGGAGACAGAGAGACCGAAGCTCGTGAAGTGCACCCACTTGGTATCGCTATTGTCACCGATCGTGAGGCCATTACCACCCGCCGTCGCGACCTGGTCGGGGGGCAGGTAGGCGTCGGCTCCGGCACGACCGCGAAGACCAAACCAGAAGAACGAAGCGCCGAGGGTTAGTCGGTTCACCGGGATGAAGTTCATGAAGACACCGGCTGCGGGCGTGAAGACACGCGCAACGCCGCCACCGCAGTTGGAGGACCGGCTCACCGCGCCAATATCGTTCGCGCTCTCCGCGACAGGGCAGGGGTTCACAGGGTTACCTTCGCCATCGGTGTACACCGAGTCGCCGCGACGTCCGCGCGGCTCGCCCGCAAGCCAGCCGCTAAGGAGCACCTGTCCACCGACAAGGAGGCCTTCGCCGACCGGGAGTGGCTTCAGGGCGAGAACACTGAGTTCCGGGCGAATGTAGCGGTTCAGGTTTCGGCTGAGCTGAGAGGTCGGCGCGCGAAGACGCGCAGCGGTAATGAGCATGACGCCGCCCGGTCGGAAGGGAAGCGTATAGGTAAGGTCGAGGCGAACGTCGTCGATTTGGATTTCGCGGTTCGTCGTACTCGCACTTCCAATCGCGAGATGTTGGTTCGCGTTGGTGAGCTCGACAGAAATATTGGTCGTGAGACCGATCGAAAGCGCCGGCGTGAAGTTCCAGCGAGGAGCGAGCGTGAAGCGCCACTGATAGTACGGGACGTAGTCGGAAGCGCCCGCCTGTCCAATACCGAGGTTCTGCGCCCAGGTGATCGGCATGGACCAAGGAAGGCCCGCGGTCGGGTTCGCCGACGCGAGTCGATCCGCCGTCGATGGCGCGCCTTCGCCGCTTTCGCCACCTTCGCCGCCTTCGCCGCCTTCGCCAGCAGCACCCGCCGCTGCCTCGCGGTCTCCTGGAAGCTCGCCACGGGATTCCGCCGCTGCCGCTTCCAGATCACGTTCGAGCGTTTCCGAAACTTCGGGCTCTGGCTCCGCGAGCTGTGGCTCGGGTTCGGTCATCGCCTCGCCAGCCGCCTCGCCAAGTCCGGCCGCCGCCTCACCGGCGCTCTCGGCCTGCTCCTGGGCAGCTTCCGTCGCTTCGGCGGCTTCGCCAGCAACGTCTTCTGCAGCATTGGTCGCATCGTCGGCGGCACCTTCGGCAGCGTCGGCGGCACCTTCGGCAGCGTCGGCGGCACCTTCGGCAGCGTCGGCGGCACCTTCGGTGGCATCCGCGGCGTCTTCGGCGGCATCACCCGCTGCTTCCGCGCCATCTTCGGCAGCGTCGGCAACGGTTTCTGGCGCGTCTGCGGGAGGCGTCTGCGCAAGAGAGATGGAAGCGGAGGAGAGCGTCAGTGCGCTCACCAAAGAGAGGAATGTCAGCTTCTTCATCAAGGTCATCAAAAGGGGGGGCTCCAATACCAGAGCGCTGTCATTGGCGAATCTGCCAAGGATGTCAACCGCGCGAACTTCAACGACGGTCGTCGCGTCAGAACGTGCACGAAAGAACATCCCGATCTGGGTGTTCGGACGAGCAGGAGCAAGTACCGGACCAACCAGACAGGTTCTTCGAAAAGTCAAATGAATTTCAGAAGAATGCATCCATGCGCCGCCGTCTGTCGACGCAAGAAGTGCGCCTCATGGGCGCGCTGAAAAGGCTCGTTGACAAAATCCTAACGTCGAAGGGCGCAAAACTATTTCCGCGCTTTCGCCGCTTGCGAGGTCGGTTCGCGGACAATTTTCGAAAGATTCGATAGGCTCTTCAAATGTTCGCCGAACCACGCACCTCGATCCTATTGTTCGTCCTCGGAGCCGCGCTGGCCTGCGGTCCCTCGATTCCAAGAGAGACGCTCCGCGCGAACCTTCAGACCGCGATGGAGGCGCAACATGACAGCGCCGAAGCGAGCGCCGCTTCAAGTCGCCATGTTCAGGAGGCAGTCGATGGTCTCGCGCTTTCTGGGATGCGCCGCCACGAGGTCGAAACGCTATTGGGCCGGGGCGAGCCTTGCTCTCGGCACGCGCGCTGCGCGGAAGCGGGGTATGAATCCGACGATTGGTATTACGAAGTGGGCACCGCAACCGGTGGCTACGCCGGGCCATCGCCCGCGTTGATCGTCGGATTTAGCCGTGAAGGTGTCGTGAATTCCGTCTGGAATCTTCGAACCCACGAATAGGATCGAACAATTCCATTCATTGTTCCGAATATGGAACAGTAAGTTGAGCAGACAGGTCTAGTCTGCCTATTTTTTCGACACCATCCTTTCAAGATGGGCATGTTAATCGACGGTGAGTGGACAGTTCGCGACTTTCCACGAAACGAAGCGGGGGAGTTTACGCGCCTTCCCACCACCTTCCGGAATCAAGTCGATTCGCAAGAACTCGAAGTTGGCCGATACGCCCTTTACATCTCTCATGCATGCCCCTGGGCGCATCGCTGCGTAATCGTTCGTGCCCTTCGTGGCCTCGAAGAAGCCATCCCACTCTACGCGGTGCACTGGTTGATGGAGAGCGACGGCTGGCATTTTGAGAAGGGGCCGAACGTCATCCCCGACCCGTACGAAACCCATTTTCTCCGGGAGGTTTATCTCCGCGCTGATTCCAAGTTCACCGGCCGAATCACGGTCCCGATTCTGTGGGACCGAAAGACCGAGACCGTGGTGAACAATGAGTCGCGCGAGATCATTCGGATGTTGAACACGACGTTTTCGCCGCTGGCATCAGGCGAATCCCTCGCCCCCGAATCTCTGCGCACCGATATCGACGCCGCGCTCGATGAGATTTACGAACCGGTGAACAACGGCGTCTATCGCTCCGGTTTTGCGAACCAGCAATCGGCCTACGAGAAGGCGGTGACGGCGCTCTTTTCCAAACTCGACGAACTCGAGGCGCGCCTCGCGGAGCGGCGGTTCCTTTGCGGCGATACCTTCACCGAGGCCGATATCGCGCTCTTCACCACGCTTATCCGGTTTGACCCGGTCTACGTGGGGCATTTCAAGTGCAACCTTCGCCGAATCCGCGACTATCCAAACCTCTGGCGCTTTACGCGCGAGGTTTATCAGATGGAGAAGGTGAAGCCGACCGTCGACTTCCACCACATCAAGGCGCATTACTACGCCAGCCACCGGAAAATTAACCCAACGGGTGTGGTCCCGAAGGGGCCGGATATTCTCGAGGCGCTTGAAGCTCCGGTTTAGCAGCGATCCCTCCAGTCGAAGGATCGTTGCTAGAACGGACGTGCGCGCGATCGCACTAGCGTTCACGCTCCACACATGAGTGAGCGCCGCAACGTCATGGAGGCCCTAAAGGAACTCGCGCTTCTCGCGGAACTAAAGGGCGATCGGCGCGCGAAAACGCTGCAGTCGGGCGTCTGGGCGATCCGAAGTTTCGAAGATGATCTGCGGACGGCGGTGGAAGAGGGCACGTTGATCGCGACGCGGGGTATCGGAAAAACCGTGGCCGGAGTTGCGTCGGATGTTCTTGATGGACTTCCCCCGGCGATTCGAAAAGAACTCGCCGAAGGCATTCCTCCCGGCCTGCTCGATATCGCGAAGATTCGTGGGCTTGGTCCGAAGAAGGTGAAGGCGCTCTTCGAGGAACTCGGTATTGAGAGCCTCGGCGAGCTTGAGTACGCGTGCCGCGAAAATCGCTTGGTGAGTCTCAGTGGCTTCGGCCCCAAGACCCAGGAGAAGGTTCTCGGCGAGATTCTGCGGATGCGGCGAGAGGCGCACCTGATGCGCAGAGACATCGCGGAAGAGAAGCTTGCTCCAGTCTTGCGCGCCCTCGAAGTCGCGAACGTGCGGTTCGAACGCATCGATGATCTACTTTGCGGGAAAGACGTCGTTTCGTCTCTTTCGATCCTCGTCGCGGAAGAAGCGAAGTTGCCCGAGGCGTTGCTCACTCTCGCACAGGAAAACGATCTCTCCATTCGGGCTGTCCCGGCGTCACGTCTTGGTTACGAATCGATCGCGGCGACCGCCTCCGAGGCGCATCTTGAGGCGCTGATCGAATGTGGTGCGAAAGACGCAGCCGCAAAAAGCGCCGAGGAGCTCTACCGGCAGCTCGGCTTCCTTCCTTCCCCTCCCGAGCGCCGACATTTCGTGCTCCCGGTGAAAATGGGAAAAGCGCGGCCAGAACTCGTTTCGCTCGTTTCTCTCAAGGGCGCCTTCCACAACCACACCATCGCCTCCGATGGTTCTGGCACTCTCGATCAGATGGCCGCCGCCGCGAATTCGATCGGCCTGGCCTATCTCGGCATATCGGACCACAGCGAATCGGCGCACTACGCTCGCGGGCTCGAAGAAGAGCGCCTTCGCAGGCAACGAGATGAGATTCACGCGCGCGACGCAGGCGGCGCTTCGCTCCTTCTCGCCGGCACCGAGGCGGATATTCTCCTCGATGGCGGCATCGATTTTGACGACGAGCTCTTGCTCTCATTGGATTTCGTGGTGGCGTCCATCCATCAGCGCGGCGCGGTGACACGCGAAAAGACAACCGCTCGGCTCGTCCAGGCGGCCAAGCATCCTGCAGTCGATATGATCGGACATCCGACTGGAAGGCTCCTCCTCGCGCGGGCACCGATGGAGATGGATTTTGAGGCAGTCTTGAGAGCCTGTGCCGAACATGGGACGGCCCTCGAGTTAAACGCCAACCCGGCACGTTTGGACCTCGATCACGCGATGCTCGTCCAAGCCAAAGAAGCGGGCGTGAAGATCTCCATCGCAGCCGACGCCCACGCGCCGGGTGAACTTCGCAATCTCGAACACGGCATTTCGGTCGCGCGGCGTGCTGGTTTAACGACCGAAGATGTCCTGAACACCCTCGGCGTTGGAGAGTTCCGCCGCTGGCGGTCGCAGCGAATGTAGGTTTCGCGTTCTTTCGGGACTGGGTTCGGGGTAGTCTTCTGCGATGCGCGCAAACGATGCCCCTCCTTCGATGGCCACTCTCCGAATTCTGTGGTTCGGGATCTTCATGTCGACCGGCATCTATATGGGGCTTACGTTCTTCCTGAGTCCGACAAGTGACAATGCAGGCATTCTCGGCACCGTCCTGCCGGTCGCTGCCATCTTCCCAATCGGCGTCTCTTTTCTTCTTCGGGAGCAGCTTGGCACCCGCGCAGTGAAGGCGCTTGAGCTACCCGTCGTCGAAGAAAGCGATCCGAACGCAGAGTCGATGTTCCGGGATCAAGTGCCCACCCGAGAAGTCATTGGCTCTCCGGACGAGTCGTTTCAGGAAGGTCTGAAGGCGATCTATTCTGGCCGCATCGTTGGTTTCGCGCTCGCCGACATTCCCGCGGTTTTCGGCATCGTGCTGTTTATCAGCGGCGGAGACGCGTTGATCAGCCGCGCCATGATTTTGCTTGGAACCGGCGTTATGGCCGCCCACTTCCCATCCGAAGCGTCCGTCCGTTCTCAGATCGAGCGAGGCGCCGGGGCTGTCTTTCCCGATTAGAGGAATCACCAAAACAGGTGATATCCTCTCGTGGGTCGCCGACTTTTTCGGTAGAAAAATCTCTTCACGGGTGCCTGTGAGATGTTTTTCTTCTTTCTTCGGAAGAATCACGAACAATATTGGCTAGACCTACGTTGTTGACGATTGCGTGGATGGTAAAAAGATCTACCACCCGGCTTGTGTCCGCTGCGCGAAAAGGTGTACGATTTCGTTATTGTTCACCTGAAAGGGGGGTGAGGTAAGAGCCTCGCACCTTTTGACACTGGAGTGTATGCGAATGAGATGGATTGATTTTTCCAAGCGAATGGGGGTGTTGATGACCCTCTTATCGCTTGGGTTCGGGCCAATTAGCCCGGTGGCAAAAGCCGACGGGGCCCCCGGCTCCGCTGCTTGCACGAACGGCCTCGACGACGATAGCGACGGCTATGTCGACGCGTACGATTCGGATTGCGGCGTCGTCACCCCCTCAATTCCCGAATGCACGGTCGCGGTTGGCGACCCGGCGTTTGATATTCAGCTGCAAGATCGAACTTCTGGACTTCGGTCAGATGCCCGTTCACCGATGGTTGCGGCAGATGTCGATGCAGATGGTGACGTGGAGTTCATTATTCGGACGGCGCCAACGTCGATCGCAACCACCGGCTTCTCGAACGAGATCTCGATCGTCAACGCAGCCACTCTCGAAATCGAACGTCGCATTACCCTTCCGTCCGCGACGACGGCGGTAACGCAGTTCCATGCAGGCGTTACCGTGGCGCAGCTCGACAGCACTCCCGAGCTCGAAATTGTTTGGGTCGCTTCGACGGGCATTAGCTCTACCCTTCCAATGACCTTGCACGTTGCTCGCTACGATTCGGTGGGAGACGAATGGGTCACACAAACGGGACCCGATCTTACGACCTTTGGCGTCCCGGCTACCCACAAGAACGGTCACTCTCAGGGCTGGAACGTCAGCGTCGCGGATATGGACCAGGATGGGGATCCCGAGATCGTCGCCGGAAACCTTGTCTTCGGCTGGGATGGCGCGGCGGTCAGCCCGTTCACGCTCCTTTTTAATGGCTACACCGCCGCGGGCGCGCCGGCTTCTGCCGACGACGTGCATGTCGGTTTGCACACGCACGATATCAACTGGCGCGTCGCGTTCTCGGTACCGATCGATATCACCGAGACCGACGGGCTCGAGATCGCGGCTGGACGCTATGTCTACGAGATCACGGATCGGAGTTCGATCCCGTGGACGGGACGTATTCAAATCCTCCCGGTGCCCGCGACCGAGACCGCCGCGCTCATGGATGACGGGTTCACGTCCGTTGCCGACATGAACCTCGATGGTCGCCTTGAGGTGATGGTCGTTCGACGCGATGGATTCTACATGTGGTCCCCGGCGCGAAATGCTGGAGAGACGCCGGAGTTTATCGCGCGCTGGGCTTACTCGGGCGCTCACGGTGGTCGTGCCGCCATCGGCGAGTTTTGGGATGACGATCTCGCGGACGATGGGCTCGACAACGATTCGGTGGAGAACTTCCCCGAGGCCGTATTCATTACCCAGCATCGTCTTCGTGCGTACTCGATGCGCGACTTGACGAATCCCCTCTTTGCGCTCGTCGTTGTTGACGGGTCCGCTGGGACGAAAGCCGTCATCTACGACCTGAACTCGGATGGCACGTCGGAGATTATTTACCGCGACGAGCGAAACCTTCGAATCCTCTATGGAGGGCCGGCCTCTGAGGCACCCTCGAATGTCGACGTCACGACCCGAAACTACGATGGTGGTGTGATCGCGTGCTCCTCTGGAACCCGTCTCGAAGGCCCAATTCTGGGCGACTTCGATGACGACGGCGAAGCGGAATTTGCCGTCACGTGCAACCCCGAGATCTCCGTCTTCGAATCCGGACCCGATTCCACATGGTCCTCGGCGCGGCCGATCTGGAACCAGTACTACTACCACATCACGAATGTGAACGATGATGGCTCCATCCCCGCGGTGCAGCAGTCCATCAACGCCGAGTTCCCTCCGGGCAGTGGTCGCTATCCGCTCAACTCGGCAATGACGCAGGGCTTCTTTGCCTACCTGACATCACCTCCCGGAACGGCGCCCGCAATCGACGCGCGCATCGAAATCACTGGCTACGGTCGCGGAGACGACTGCGGGACGGGAAGCGGCGATCTGGAAGTGACCTACCGCATCACGAACGCGGGCGATGTAGACTATGTCGGCGCAACGCCGGTCGCGTTCTACAACGGTGACCCCTCCGCAGGAGGAACGTTGATTGGAACCGCGAGTCCGGGTGGTCGTATTCCAGCCGGCGAAACGCGTACGTTCACAAGCACGATTCCGGACCAAACAGGAACGTTCACGATCTACGCGGTCGCGAACGATGATGGAAGCGCCCCCGCGACGGCCCCAACCGCTGTTCAGGGTGAATGCGTCACCACAAACAACTCGATCAGTTTCGCAGATGTCTTCTGCTGCTCCGATACCGGCGCGGCTCCCGATGCGAACTGCGGCGCTGGCCTGAGCTGCGATGAGAGCGCAGGTTCGGGCGGCGCATGTCTCCCGTGTGCCGACGACACCGTTTCCGGAGTGGACAATGGATGTAGCCCCGCGACTCCCGCGTGTGATACCTCGGCGTCGCCTCGCACATGTGTCGGATGCACGGCGGCAGCGCAGTGCGACGACAGCAACGAGTGCACCGCGGATGCATGTGTCGGAAACGCCTGTAGCAATACCAACGTGATGGCGGGTGTCGCCTGCACTGGAGGCGTTTGCGATGGCGGTGGCAGTTGCGATGTTTGCATCGACGACGAGGACGACGGCGCGACCGATAGCGGATGCTCCGGCGCCACCCCGGCGTGTGATGTAAGTGGCGCCTCGCCGGTCTGCGTCGCGTGCACCGAAGACGCGCACTGCGACGGTGATTCCGTCTGCGCTCCCGACAATACGTGCGTTGTGTGCACCGACACGATGACGGGCTC
>JAHDCI010000206.1:0-4362 GCA_020629955.1 Myxococcota bacterium
CGAATGGGTTTTGTCGAATGTGTTCTGTTTGAAGTGTTCTTCCGCACGGGTTGCGTAAATCGGTTCCCGTGACGCGATCGAGAACGCTCTACGCTTTCGGCTCGGCGGCCATCCTCAGATACATCTGCGCAGATTTCTGCCCTGGATCGTCCTCAAGGACCTTTTCCCATTGGGTTCGCGCGGCGTCTCGGTCTCCCTGCGCCAACAGGACGACACCGAGAGAAACGCGGGCGGGAGCGTAGTGAGGCTTGTGTTTCAGCGCTTCTTCGAGTTCGAAGCGCGCCGCGCCAAGGTCGCCCTGCTGCCGGTACAGGTTCGAAAGACGCAAGCGCAGATCGGCAAAGGTCGGACAGAGCAACACCGCCTTGCGATACTCGTGCATCGCCTCGTTGAGCATTCCCGCATCGGAGTACGCGAGCGCAACCTGTGCGTGAAGGTTGGCGATCTTCCCTCGCACAAACGGGTCGAGCTCTCCGGGACCGCGAGTTTCGCCGCTCATGGCGGTTTGGTAGATCTCTTTTGCATCCGCATAGCGACCCAGGTCGTTGTACGTGACCGCGAGATTCAGCGCAGCTTCCGTATATTTCGGATTGATTTCGAGCGCGCGCTCAAACGCATCTTGAGCTTGCTCAAAGCGCCCTTGGTCGTGACGGATGACGCCAAGCATGTTGTGAACGTCCGCGAAGTTCACCCCGCGGTCGATGAGCTGCGCGAGATAATGCTCCGCTTTTTCGAACTCGCGTTTTTCGTAATGTTCTCGGCCAAGCGCGAGCAGCTGCTTTAATCGATCGTCCACCGAAGCATTCTAACGGGCGGCGCTCCCTCGATACAAGGAAGTGACGCCATGTTGTGCCTACGCCTCTCGCGCGGTCCTCACCCATTCGGTTTCTTCTTGAGCGTTTTGGAGGATCTGAGGGATGAGCTTCGCCTTCCACGCAATGTACAGCGGCGCGCGCAATAGCGCTTTAATATCGCCAGCTTCGGCCCCACCCACCTTCAATGCTGCCGCGACATGCGCTGCAACCACGGAGAGCCCGGCCCCTGCATACAACTGCGAAAGGGGGGCAGGAATGGCGAGTGTTGCCCCAAGAAGTCCCACATGTGTCGCAAGGGGCAAGAGCAGGAGATCGAGAAGGGGTTCGGTCATGGATAGGTTTCCCTTCGCGACCTCCGCTGCAAGCGCTGGAGCATGATCCTTCAGCATTCGCATTCGCCCACCTTCCCAACGCGCACGCTGCGTATCAGAACCACTTTCCCCGGTCGGAAAATCCGCCTTCACCCAAGTTTCATCAATAAAATCAACCTTGAGATCCGCACGAACCAGATTGAGATGGTGCTCCAAATCCTCGACCACGCTCCGGGCGCTATAGGGAACGCGCTCCAGGCATGTCCGAGTCAACCCAAAGCCGTTGCCGAGAATCCCGGCCGAGAGGCCCCATCGGCTTCGGCCTCGGGGCCTCAGGACGTTGAAGGCCATCAACGCCACATTCATAAGCCTTGTTCTGTCAGATTCGTCTGCATTTCGAACAGTATAGCGACACTGAACGGCCTCGCTGCCTTGCTGAAACCAGCTTTCGCTCGCCAACAGAAAGTTGGACGCAACTTCGGTATCGGCATCGACGACGAGGACCGCGTCAAGGTCTTCGTGTGCTTCGAAAAGAGTCTCAAAGGCGAACTCAAGCGCGAACCCTTTTCCGCGTTCGGTCTCCGAAAAGCGTTCCAGTACATTCGCCCCGGCGCTGCGAGCAATCTCCGCTGTTCGATCGGTACAGTTATCCGCGACAACGGTCACAAGCAGCTCCGCGGCGGGCTTGTGTGCCGATAGAAGGCTGTGCACACAACGCTCAATCCCGAGCTCTTCGTTGTGCGCCGGCACCACAACTCCGATCTTCCGCAGGGATCGAATCGCCGGTCCCGGACGCTTCGCAGGGAGCAATCCGCCAGCCGTGAGGAGAGCGAGCTCGAGGGTCCCAGGGAGGGTCACGCCGGCGGACGCAAGCCCAAGTGCACTAAAAATCATGAAATCGGTCCAAAGGTGGGGTGTCGTTATTTCGACAGCCTCTAATTCTGTTATGAATTTCGATACACACGCAAGTTATCCACAGGTTCGTCCACAAGTGAACAACTTGCGCAACGTCGGTATACCGAGTGTCTAAACAAAGAAGTCAGGGGCGAGATCTTGGGTGGGATCCACCGCATAAGAGGTAAAATCCTCCACTCCAGCTCGCCGCATCACGTCTTCGTCGACGAAGAAGTTCCCGGTGCATTCCTTCGGGTCCTGAGACAGGATCCAGTGGGCAGCCTCGCCCATGAAAGAGGGCTTCCGGGAACGCTTCATGATCTCATCCCCGCCGAGCAGGTTCTGAATTGCCGCAGTGGCGATGGTCGTCTTCGGCCAGAGCGCGTTCGCGGCAATCCCTCGTTTCCGGAACTCTCCCGCCCAGCCAAGGACGCACATGCTCATCCCAAACTTCGCCATGGTGTAGGCAACATGCGGAGCGAACCAGCGTTCTTCCATGTTCAGCGGGGGCGAGATGTTCAGAATGTGCGCATGCTCGCTCTTCTCAAGATGAGGCAGGCAAAGTTTGCCGCAGAGGAAAGTTCCTCGAGTATTGACCGAGTGCATCAAATCGTAGCGCTTCATCGGCACCGTTTTGGTGTCGACGGGCATGATCGCGCTGGCGTTGTTGACCAGAATGTCGATTCCGCCGAAGTGATTCACGGCTTGATCGACAGCGGCCTGGACCGCCTCTTCAGAGCGTACATCCACGACGCAGGGGAGCGCATTTCCGCCTGCCGCCTCGATTTCCTCGGCCGCCGTGAAAATGGTCCCTGGGAGCTTCGGGTGAGGTTCTTTGGTCTTCGCCGCGATCACGACGTTGGCGCCATCTTTCGCGGCGCGAAGCGCGATCGCCTTTCCGATGCCTCGGGTCGCGCCGGTGATGAAGAGCGTTTTGGATTCTAATGACATGCGTCGGCTTTCTGAGGGCGAGTGCGTCGTTGACTCTCCGCGACCATCGCGGCGCTGAAACCATACACTCGATTCTGGTTGGCGAATACCTAGAGCTCACTCTGATCTCTCGTCAGAGGCGAAGTCGATTTCATTCACTCGCGACACGCTCTTTATCGTTCGAGAGAATGGGAGTGAGATCCTTCGGATTCTGGCGAAAAGCGAAGCGGCTTATGCGCTTGAAGTTGGGCTCCGCATTGCTTCCGTCGGCTCGAGAGCGCGCGGCCAGGAGCCTGCGGCCGCGTGCGATTCCAACTCGGGAGTAGCGAAACACGCATTTTTGACGCAGCCTGCGGCGTATGAGCTTTGATATTTATCTTTTCGACATTGATGGGACGCTCGTCTCGACCGGCGGGGCCGGGCGCCGCGCGATGGGTGCAGCGCTTCAAGACGTCTTGAATGTCGAGGCTCCACTCGAAGGGATTTCGCTCGGCGGAATGACCGATCGCCTGATCTTGAGAAAGGTGCTCAAAGCGAACGCCCCAGAGATCGATTTCAGCGACGCGCTCTTCGAAGAAGTCGTAAGCAACTATGTCTCGCGGCTGGGCGAGGAAGTCGAAGGCTCCGATGGCTACAGAAACTTCGTCGAACCCGCGTACTTCGATGCGTACCAAAGCGAGGAGATCGCCCTTGGCCTTGGCACGGGGAATGTTGAGCAAGGTGCGCGAATCAAACTCGCAAGGGCGAAGCTCGATTCACTCTTCGCGTTTGGTGGGTTTGGCGAAGATGCAGAGGACCGAGGCCTCCTGATCCGCATCGGCGCCGAACGTGGTGCGCGCGCTCTCGGGCGTCCCCTCACCGCATGCACGACCGTGATTATCGGTGATACCGTTCACGACATCCACGCCGCACGGGCAATCGGTGCAAAAGTCGTCGCTGTCACGACGGGTTCGGATTCGGAAGAAACACTGCGGGCAGAACGCCCGGATCTGCTCGTCGACTCGCTGCACTGCGAAGAAGCCCTCTCCTTCCTCGGCCGATAGCCCCGATGCGATGAGGCTCTGAAGAACGCTCGCCGTAGGAGTGTCACACCCCTCCGCTATTCCTTGCTCTTCTTCGTGATGAAGAACGCGCATCCGGCGCGCAACGAAAGATATGCAAGAGATGGAGGGTTCAACATGAGTCAAGACAAAGCGGGAGCGTATCCAATCGTCGTGAACGTCGAACGGCGAGACGAAGGCTGGGTCGGCAAAGCCGAGCTCTTCGGTCTGTCGGTGTTCGCAACCGGGAGCGCTCGGGCAATCTCTCAAGCGAGTGATTTGGAGCAGCTCAAGTCGCGAATGCTGGAGGCGATCTCAATGATGCTGAACCGTATTGTCGAGCCCGCCGAGCTCAGCTTCCGCTTCGCGTAA
>JAHDCI010000206.1:4462-9002 GCA_020629955.1 Myxococcota bacterium
GCTCGAGAACGCGTATTGTCTCGGAGAGAGCGGGGTTCCTGTGACTCAGGCGCCGGTCAGAGTACGGAACACGTCGTCCGCCTTCGTGGCCCACTCCGCGCCGTTTTGCCCTTGGCTATCAAGCGCCCGCGAGACGTATCGATACACGGCAATCTTGGCGCCGGGTCCCATCTGTGCGGCGCGCCGGGTGAGTCGCTTTACCGCATCGGCATCGATCGGCTGCTCGTTATTCAGCGCCTTTGCGACCGAAGCGAAATCTCGGGTCATCTTCTTGATCACGCCGAGCATCATGCCGCCCTCGCTCTCGATCAAATGAAGCGTGTGCGCCATGGACTGAATATCCCGCGCGTCGGTTCGATGCGCCAAGAGCGCCGCGTACCCGAAGGCACGAACTTGCGTCGTTAGATTGAGCCCACCTTCGTACGCCTGAAGCTCACGCTCCGCAGAGCCGACGTCGCCGAGAATCGCCACCCAGCAAATGCGTTCGATCTGATCCTGGAAGTTCATCGTCGAGAGCCGCTGCACCGCCGGGTACTTCTGGTCGAGCTGAGCGCGAGCAGCCTGCGGGTTCCCCTGGGTCATCCCCGCGAGAACGCTTTTGGCCGCGTTCCGCTGCTTCATGAGTCGAAAAACAATGATGATGACGGAGACAAATGCTCCGATGAGGGCCCCTTGCAGCATGCACGAATGCTACGAGCGAAGAGGACGCTCTCGCAAGCCTGATTTCAACGGCACTGCATTTCGGAGACCTGTCGCCCCTACCGGCCCTTACCAGCTCTCATCTGCGTTCACTCGGCGCATGGGTGCCCACATTCCCGTGCGAATCCGAAGGCGTTCTCTCCTCGCTTCCAGACGGCTCGCCTCAAATCGCTCCGCGCGAATGAAGTGTCGTCGTGCTTCGTCCAGGAGCCCCAGCGCACGAAACGAGCGACCGAGCGCGAGATGCGCAGCTCCAAGTTCGCCGGAATCGGGATGCTCCGAGACGATTCGCTGAAAGGTTAGAATGGCTTGTTGATGAAACCCCTGAGACGCTTGAGAGCGACCGAGCCGCATGAGAAGCGAAAGGTGAAAAGCGGGGGAGACCGCCGTCGATGAGCCATCCTCCGCTGGCTCTGCGCTCACTTCGGGTTCGTCGGTGGCATCATTCGAACGTTCGATCTCGCGCTCCAGCGTCTCGTCCTCGATGTTCTCCTCGACGTTTTCCTGCGCGTGCGGACTCTCTTCACGGGCGGAACGTTCACTCCGGTCTACGGTACGCTCGCGCTCCTCAGCCGAGTTGCTCTGGGCAGTCTCTTCGTCGATCGCTTCGGTCGCTTCTTCGGCGCTAGGTTCCTCCGCGTTTTCTTCGGGGCGACGTTCGTTCGGGCTCTCGTGTTCGGCGCGTTCGAGCTCCGGAGGTTGATTTGGCCCTGCCCCGGTCGTCACCTGCGTTTCGGTCGGCTCCATCTCAAGCCCTTCCACGCGAGCGACTTCCGCCGGCAGCGCTCGAACCAAAGCGAACAACACCGCCGCCGCTGCGAGCGCTGCCACGCCCCAGAGCCACCGATTTGATCCCCGCGATGGCATCACCGCCTCGACAAGGCTCGAAAGTTCTTCTTCGCTAAGCCCGGCGCCGGCGGAATCCACGCCGAGCGCAATCCCAAGATCGGCTCCCGACTTCCAGTTTTCCCACGCCTCAGCGCACGATGTGCAATCGCGGAGATGTGCAGGGAGGTTCTCGATTTCGCCGTCTTGGTAATCGAGGAAGAGATCAAAGAGCACCTCTGTTTCCAAGCAGCTCATTGGTCTTCTCCCATCTCGCGTTGCACGGACTCGAGCGCATAACGAAGGCGACTCTTTACGGTGTTCACGTTCACTCCCGTTACCTCTGCAATCTGCCGAATTTTCAACCCCGAAACGTGGCGCAAGAGAAAGACCTCCTGTTGCTCCACTGGCAACGCTTCGAGCGCAGCGCGAACCCTCGACATTTTCCGTCGCGCCTCCGCCGCTCGCTCCTGGGGCGCCTCAGCGCGAGGCTCGGGTTCGCTTGAGAGCGACGCGTGGTTTCGAAAGCGCATGCGTCTCGAGTGGTCGATGCAGCGACGCCGCGCGATCTGAAAGAGCCATGTCTTGAACGATGCATCCCCTCGAAACTCGCGGCCTCGTGCGAAAACCGTCCCGAAAACATCCTGAAGAATTTCCTTCGCAGTCTCCCGGTTCCCGACACTCTGGGTGATCCATCCGAGGAGCACGGCCTGATGCCGCTTTACCAGCGCCGCGGCTGCCCTGCGATCACCATCAAGCGCCTGGCGCAAGAGAAGAACATCTTCTCTTTCCGATGCGCTACCGCTTTGATCTCGCTCCGACACTTCGCCATCGAGTGTCGCATACGCGTGCAAAAAGGTGACGGCTCGCTCAGACACGCTCGCCTCCGACCGCAAGGCTCTGACGGCTAGCAGTCTGTTGACTTATTCCCATTCTGAATCGTGGGAGTTGTGGGTGCGCAGGTGCGTCCGATTTGAAGTCAGGTATTGTACATACGTGGCAAGAATTGGATGGCGTCTGAGTACGTGAAAATGCCGCGAAGCGGGATTCGGAATAGATCAACGGACTGCTAGCTGCCATCCCGGGTGAGTTCTGCTTCAGCACGAACCCGTAGACGCACCGAAGCACAAATGGATCTACGATCGGTAAAATATTCGCCTTCCCAAGACGCGAGCGTCGACGCTCCCAAACGATACGTCACTCACCCTGAGCCCTTGCTCGGGCTCAACCACGGCTCACGACGAAAAGAGTGCGTCTTCGACGCTGTAGTCGCCCGGGGGCTTTGTCTTCAGCCATGAAGCGCAGCGGAGGGCGCCGCGGGCGAAGATATCGCGATCGGTCGCTCGATGTGCGAGCTCGATGCGCTCCCCTACGCCAAAGAACGTTAGGGTGTGTTCTCCAACGACATCCCCGCCCCGAATCGCGTGTACTCCAACTTCACGTTGCGGGCGTGGCCCCGCGGAACCTTCCCGGCCAAATCGGCGCTCCTGTTCGCGCCGAAGCGCGTCGAGGATGGAAAGCGCGGTGCCGCTGGGGGAGTCGACCTTACGAGAGTGGTGTGTTTCGACGAGCTCAACATCGAAATCGCCCAACGCCCCGTCGGCGATCGTGACGAGTTTTTTCAAGACTGCGACTCCGACCGAGAAATTTGCCGCGAAGAGAGTCGGAACGTTCGCGCTACGAAGCCGTTCTAGCTCATCGCTCGAGAGGCCTGTCGTTCCGGAAACGATTGGACGCCCGAGGTGAGGCGCTGCCGCAAAAAGCGCTCGGGCTCCCTCGGGCAACGAAAAATCGATAATCACATCGCACTCTCGAAGACTCTCCAGGTTCGAAAAGCGAAGCGAATCTGGAGCCTCGGGGATCAACGCGGAGACCGGCGTCCCAACCCGCGCGGGGGTCGCGACCGCGGCCGCAACATAAGCCCCTCCTTCACCAAAGAACGAGGGGGCAAGACGGATGAGAGCGCGCCCCATCGCGCCAGAAGCGCCGTGAATCCCGAGGCGGAGGCTCACGCCTTTGCCGGTCCTACGAGGGTCAGACCTTGAGCTTCGACTTCCGCCTGAAGCGAGGTCAGAGTCGATTCCTCAGGCCATACGAGAGGCAGTCGCACAACCGGTTTCAAAAGCCCAGCAGCCGACATGAGTGCCTTCACCGGTCCCGGATTCGCTTCGATAAACATGCTCTGATGAATGCGGAAGAGCTTCATATGGGCGCGTCGTGCTTCGTCCCACTTTCCTTCGTTGGCAAGGCGCGTCACGTGCGCAACGGCACCCGGAAACGCGTTCGAAGTTACGCTCACGACGCCCACTCCGCCGACGCTCATAATGGGCAAGGTGATACCATCATCGCCGCTGAGAATCGCAAAACGGTCACCGGTCAACGCTGTGAGCTCGGCAGTCCGAACGCTGGTGCCGGTCGCTTCCTTAATCGCGAGGAGGTTCGGAACATCGCTCAAGCGCGCGATGGTTTCGGCGCTCATGTCGATGCTCGAGCGGCCCGGGATATTGTAGAGCATCACCGGAATCGATACCGCATCGCAGACAGCGCGGAAATGCGCTTCAAGCCCCTTTTGGGTCGGCTTATTGTAGTAGGGGCATACGACCAAAAGCGCGTCCGCACCCGCAGCTTCTGCGGCCTTGCTCGCCTTGATCGTCTTCGCAGTGCTGTTGCTCCCCGTGCCCGCGACGACGGGTACCCTGCCCTTCGCCTGCTCTACCGTCAGTTCGACAACCCGGAGTTGCTCCTCGTCACTCATCGTGACGCTTTCGCCCGTGGTACCGCAGGGGACGAGCCCGTCGATTCCGCCCTCGATCTGTCTCTCTACCAACGCGCAGAGCGTCGCCTCGTCGAGCGATCCGTCTTCGAGAAAGGGAGTGATCAGCGCGGTAAACGCGCCTCGGAAAGAGATTTCAGACATGCGCATTCATCGCAGGAGAAAGACTTCGGGGCAAGAACGTGATCAACATGAGGAGCAAACGCTCCGGCGAACCGTCGCTATTTCGCCGGCCCTATTTCG
>JAHDCI010000207.1 GCA_020629955.1 Myxococcota bacterium
CGGCTATTCGCGGTGCAGGAGCGCGCGCCCTTTCGCGCCTTCGCCAAAAGGAGCGTCGGCGGCAACATCGAAAATCTGCTCACCGCCCAAGAACGTCGCGTGGATCTTTCCGCGGACCTTTTTGCCGAGGTAGGGAGAGACGCGATGCCGGAAGAAGAGATGCTCCTCTTCGAGCGTCTGCTCGGCATCCGGATCGAAAAGAACAAAATCCGCACGTTTGCCCGCTTCCAGCGAGCCTTTCGTTTTCGAGACGCCTGCGAAAACGGAGGGCGCGTGGCACATCCATTTCGCAAGGGTGTCGAGGCTGTGTCCACGCTCCGAAGCGCGCGTCCAAATGCTCATCAGGCCCAGGGAAAGCGAACTGATGCCGCCCCACGCGTTTCCAAAATCGCCCTCGTCGAGCTTCTTCAGATGAGGGGTGCACGGCGAGTGGTCGGAGATCACAAAATCCACGACTCCCTCTTCAAGCGCACGCCAGAGCCCCTCTTGGTTTTCGAGATCTCGGATCGGCGGCGCGCATTTGTAGCTCGTATCGCCTTCGGGAACGTCCTCCGAGCTTAAGCACAGATAATGCGGGCAGGTCTCGGCCGAGAACGGCAAGCCTTCCGCTTTGGCAGCCCGAATCATTGGCACTGCGCTAGCCGACGCGAGGTGCACGATATGAACCGGGCAACGCGTCTCACGGCAGAGCGCGATCAAAAGCTCGATGGCTTTGTCTTCCCACTCGTTCGGCCGGGAAGCGAGCCACGCGTCGTGCGAGGTCGCCCCGGCCGGGCAGGGCGCATGCCCAAGATCGAGTTCGGCGTGCGCGAGGAGCGGGATCCCGGCATCGCGGAGAAGCGGCATCGCACGCCGGAGGTCCGCCTCGGTCGCGTTCGGAAAATCGTCAATGCCGGAGTGACACAGGAAGGCTTTGCAGCCGAGTACGCCAGAGTTTGCGAGCTTCGGAAGCTCCTCCGCGTTTCCGGGTACGACGCCGCCCCAAAAGCCGGTGTCGACGTAGAGCTTGCCCTTTGCTTCGGCGAGCTTGATATGAAGCGCCTGGTCGCTGGTCGTGACAGGAATGCAGTTGAGCGGCATGTCCACGACGGTCGTCACGCCACCTGCCGCCGCAGCCTGAGTGGCCGTCACGAAACCTTCCCATTCGGTTCGGCCGGGTTCGTTGATGTGCACGTGGCAATCGACAAGCCCGGGCAGAATCACGTGCTCGGTCTCGATGACCTCGGCATCCGCTGGAGCTTGGTCATTGATGCCCAGAATCGTCTCGCCTTCGACGACAAGCGCGCCCGGCTGAGTTCCGCCTGGCGCAACAATGCGCTTCGAAACGAAGGCTTTCTTCATTCGGCGTTTGCGCCCTGGTAGAACCACGCGCCGAGGATATCGCGCTCTTCGTCGGTGATGCCCGTGGTGTTGCCAAGCGGCATCACGCGCGAGACGACCGCTTGCGTGTTGATGCGCTGCGCGTGTCGTTGAATCGCCGCGGCGTTGTCGAACGCGACCCCGAGGGGAGGTTCGCTCATCCCAGGGAACGTCGGCGAACTCGAGTGGCATTGTACGCAGTGGGTTTCGATGATCTGGCGAACCTCCGCGAATTGCACCGGCCGGTGGTCTTCGTAGCTCTTGGGCTTCGTCACAAAGGCGAGGCCGACCATGCCGAGCGCGGCGATCGGAAGAATGTAGGCGTTTTTGTGCCCCTGGCCGCGGAGGTTAAACCAATGCCGCGTGAGCGCGCCAACCGTCATCAGACCGGCGAGAATCGCCCAATTGTACTCGTGGCCGTAAGTCACCGGGTAGTGGTTGCTCACCATGATGAAGAGCACCGGTAGCGTGAGGTAGTTGTTGTGGAGCGAACGCTGCGCCCCTTCAAGACCGAGCGCCGGGTCCGGATCTTCCCCCTTCGTCATGGCGTCGACCATCACGCGCTGATTCGGGATGATCACAAAGAACACGTTCGCGGCCATGATGGTGCCGATGAGTGCGCCGACGTGAATATAGGCCGCGCGAGATCCGAAGAGCTGCGTCATGCCAAAGGCCACGCCCACCAAGAAGAGCGCGACGATGGTGGAGAGCACCGGCGTCTTTTTGCCGAGCGGCGACTTGCAAAGGAAGTGGTAGAAAGTCCACCCGCCCGCGAGCGTTCCGAGCCCAATCGCGATCGCTTGCCAAGCCTCGAGTACGCGAACGTTGTTGTCCACGACCATCGTTTTGGCTTCGAAATAGTAGGCGACAAAGAGCAGGCAAAAGCCACTAATCCAGGTGAAGTACGCCTCCCACTTAAACCAATGAAGGACTTTCGGGAGCTTCTCCGGCGCGACAGTGAATTTCATTACGCGATAGAAGTGGCCGCCATGGACGGACCAAAGGTCGCCACCCACGCCGGGCGTCGGCTCCTCTGGCGGACGAACGTGATTGTTTAACCAGTTGAAATAAAACGAGGTCCCAATCCACGCAGCGCCCGTGACGATATGCACCCAGCGCAGGAAAAGTTCGAGCCACTCTGTCCAGTGATCCATCGGGCCGGATTACCCCATGAGCCTACTCTCACGCAACCGGGAACGAGAGGTTCTGCACTTGTGGCCGACAAGAATGCCATGCGCTCCCGATCGGCAGCATTGCTTGATCGCGTCCCGAAGTCGCCGATATCGTCGCGCTGTGACTTCTCGATTTTTCATCTTCTCTCTTGGGTGCTGTGCGTTCGGATTTTCCTGCGGCGGACGTGACGGCGATATCCCGATCGACGCGCACACCGATGTCGCGCTCGATACGGCTTCAGATGCTCCGATCGACGCCCCCAACGATATCGCTCTCGATTCACCGTCGTCTGGTGGATGCACCGACGATGAAGAATGCGTACGGGATGACGGTCGCGCTTGGGGATGCGAGAGAGGGGATTGCGTTCCTCGAGACTGTCTGCCTGGCCGCGCCGACTGCGATGACGTGCCCGATTGTGAGACTCCCCTCGGAACTCTGAGTGACTGCGCAGCGTGCGGCGATGTCTGTGAAGCATTGCCCAATGCGAGCGTCATGTGCGCGGAGAGCTGCGCGTTTGAATCGTGCGATGAAGGTTTTGCCGATTGTGACGAGGACGCGGAAAACGGATGCGAGATCGAACTCGGCACGATTGAGAACTGCACAGCCTGCGGCGAGACATGTGAGGCCCTTCCGAATGCGCGACCGGCCTGTGACGAAGCTGGATGTGGTCTAGGCGAGTGCTTGGAGGGGTTCGCGGATTGCGACGGTGATCCCTCAAACGGCTGCGAAGTATCGCTCGTTGATAACGACTTGAACTGCGGCGCTTGTGGCGTGGCCTGCAATCCCTCAGGAGCTTCCGGGCGATGTGCGGGCACGACTTGCGAGATCGTCGCGTGCGACTCGGGCCGCGGGGATTGCAATGGTGACGCGAGCGATGGTTGCGAAGCCGTTTCTGGCAGCGCAGCGACCTGTGCGCGCGACGCATGTTCGCTCGGCGTGGAGTGCGCCGCCGGACAGGTCTGCGCTCCGGGCCTCGAAGGATTTAGCTGCGATCCGGCTTGCCCGGCCGGCCGAACGAATTGCGAAGGCACATGTTCAAATCTCGATCGTGACCCGCTCAACTGCGGAACCTGCGGGAACGTTTGTCCCGAACCTTTTGGAGCCTTCCCGGTGTGTTCTCTCGGCGCGTGTACCTTGCACTGCGATATCGATCGCGCCGATTGCAACGCAGACGAATCGGACGGCTGCGAGACCAGCCTCAACAGCGACGAGCATTGCGGTCGATGCGGCGCAGGTTGCGTGGAGGGGGAGACGTGCATCGATCAGGTCTGCACGCGTTTGTGATTCGTCTCTCGATGCCAGAGGGCGGCTCAGAGTTTGTTGAGCCGGTGCGCGTTCCGAACCCCGCTTCGCCGCACGATAGCGCACTCAAACGCCATCCAACTCTTGCGAGATATCTGCGATATGAGTCTGCCAATCGGACGCATTTGCGCACGCAAAACTCCGACGATTCGACAATGGGAACGCGCAGCGGCGCAACAGACTGCTCGTGCGTGGTTCAAATCGCGAGAAGGGCCCTCTTCCGCCAGGACCGCCGATCCGACCTCCGCTCGTCCTTCAATATACTCGGCATGTCGTTCGTCGATCGAGGCTCGCCTCGGCGCCCCTGACGAAAGAACATCCCTTCCATCGACCTGACCCCCGCAGTAGGCTCTGCACGTGAACGGAATCCGGGCACTTTTGGAGCACAAGTTCAGCCGGCTGATCGTCGGTACACTCATCGTGATCTCGGTGCTGCCTTTTCGGTGGGTTGAGCGTGATCTGAACCACCTCTTTCTCGCGGTCTTCGGGCTGGAGCTCGCGCTTCGCTTATCGTGGATGCGCACGGAAAAGAATGTCTCCAAAGGCGAGTGGGCATTTCTGCTCTTCGACGTTCTGGCGCTTGCGAGCTTTTTGCCCCTAGACCATTGGTTTGGAATCAACGCGGCGGTTCTCCGAGCGCTTCGTGTGGTTCGTCTACTCGTTCTCTTTCGATTTATTCGCGAGCTCGCGTTCGATGTTTACTCCGTACTCACGCGCCGAGAGCAACTTCAGCAACTCGGACTCGTTACCGCCGCGGTTGTCTCGCTCAGTTTTGTGGGTGCGGTCTTTCTTGGGCAGCTTCGCGTTCCGCACGACTACGATACCGACGGCGTTTGGAATCAGGAGAGCTTCTGGGAGCAGATGTGGTGGGCATTTCGCCAAGTTGAAAGCCCAGACAATCTGGTCGCGACACTGAGTGCGCATCCCGCCGCGCTCGCGGTTTCGATGGTGCTCACCATCACCGGCATCTTCGTCTTTTCCTACTTGATCGGTCTCGGTACGAATATCGTCGAAGAGGTTCTTCGCGCAGGTCGTCGCCGGGCGCTCGATTTCGAGCGACACACGTTGCTTATCGGATCGGATGAGAATAGCGAGACCCTCGTCCGCGAGTTCGTGAACATCTACGAAAAGAATCGAGAGCTACGACGCATCGGACCCAAAAAGGTTTTCGACTGGCTCTTTCGTGGGCATCCACGCCCCCGGCGTCAGGCCGGAGGCAAGATCGCGCTCCTTGGGGAAGCGGAAAAGGGACCCTCCTTTCTATACGAGCCGCAGATGCGCCGGGTGCTCTATCGGAGCGGAGATCCATCGAGCCCCGTCGCGCTGACGCGAGCGGCGGCCCAGGATGCAAAGCGCGCCGTGATCATCTCGGATGGGACCAGCGAAGGCGGCGCCACGACCCTTGCGCGTTTGGCCGCTTTTCGGGAGGCGAACGAAAGCGCGCACGTCTTTGTCGAGGTGGTCGATCCGGAGAACCTCGATCTTGTTGCTCGCGTGGGCGGCGCAGGAACGTTCCCGCTCAACGTCTCGAAGATCCTCGGCCGATTTCTCTGTCACCACCTCTTGGTCGAAGGCATGGACCAGCTCATCGCGGAGCTGCTGACCGCGCAAGGAAGTGAGATCTATACGCACCTCTTCGCGGATGAGGCGGAGCGGGCGACGCTCCTCGGGCTTGGTGAGACCGTCGCGGCCGACGCGCTTGCTGCCACGCTTCTCGAGAAGCACGGCGTGACCTTGCTTGGCGTTTTTCTGGCGGACGAAGAAGCGAGCGCGTCGACACTCGATCGAGGAGTGCATGATTTGTTGAGCCTCGAAGGGCTCCGGGTATGGCTCAATCCGCTGGCCGCGCCAGAAAACGAAGAATCGCTTGGCGCCCTGAGCCCGGGGACGATTCCGGTGAATCGTCTGCGCGGTGTGGTGGGGATTGCGGAGACCTACACCCCCCTGCAGCGAGCGAGCCGCTCGATCGCGCGTCTCTCGAAGAAGAAGACCAAGGCCGGGGAGGGTGTCCTCGCGGTGAACGCGCCGCCTCGAATTCAGCGGCTCGTCATCGTCGGGTTTGGCGCCGGGATCGGAGCCATGATCGAGACGCTCTCGTTCTTCGTTCGGAACGTGCAAGTGGAGGTGCTCGCGGCACACGAAGATGAGGCCAGTTTGCGCCAGGAGCTCTCGGGCCTTGAGGTTCAGATTTCGCTCCACTTCGCCGCGCGTGACCGCCTGGTACAGCACGGCTTTGAAAAACATCTATTTCAAGAAGCCGAAGCCGTTGCGTTTTTGAGTCCGGAAAGCCTCCCGGATGCAGACGCGCTCGTGGCGCAGCAAGCGCTGCGTTTCGCTTCGCTCAACGATTCCTCCCTGCGCGTCTTGATCGAGTTGCGCGAAGAACATCGCCGAGCGCCGCTTCGAGCCAATCTTCGGCGGATCAGCGCAAGCCCACTCGACCTCGTCTTTGTCAGCACGGAGCAAGTGAAGAACTATTTCATGGTGCATGCGGCCTTCGTTCCTGGATCCACGCTCATCTACGACCGGCTGCTCGGTCCCGTGGGACAAGAAGTCGCCTGGCTTCCGGGAGCGATTTCGAAGGGCGTGTCGCATGCGGAGTTGCGCGCCGAGCTGGCGGAGCGAGAGATGCAGCTCATCGCCGTGCGGAGCCAGGGGAAACTCGCCGTGAATCCGCCCGCGGACGCCCGCTGGGAGCCGCGTGAGTTTGACGGAGTGTACGTGCTGACCGACGCGGACCAGCTCTACGCGGAGGGGGCTTCGAATCGAATCTCGCAGGTTCCTGGCGAATGAACGATTTTCCGGAGTGGTCGCAGGACGCACCGATAGCCAAGCCCAAAATCCCTGAAAAGAAGGGGCACGCTCTGATCAAGAGCGGGCTTCAGACTCCGTTCAGCCTGCCCATGATCATCGGGCTATTCCTCTACGCCTTCATTCACCAGAATGTGCTCGGCGGCGTGGATGTCGCTCCCGGCTGGACTTCCATTTTGATGCCCATCTTTTTGGGGCTCATCCTGCTAGAGGCCTTCTTTTTCCGTTTCGGAATGTGGAAGATTCGCGCCGGGCGCGACGGCATGTTCCTTTTTGGTCGCTTTGTTCCGTGGTCGGAAGTGGAGACGGTCGAGTACTACTACCTGGAACCGAGTCCACGCTCGACCGCGCCTCCACCGCCTCCGGGCGCTCGTATGAAACGGGACATCAGCCGGCCCGGTGGGGCGCTCGTGATCCGGTTCCGAAAACGGCCGTGGTGGGCGCAGCGGCAGCAGCAGTTTAATGTCGGCAAACGGGACGCAGAGGACGCTCGGCGCTTTGAGACGCTTTTCGAGGAATACCTCTCTCGCCAGGGGGTCGACGCTCCCGCCGCACTCGCCTCGACGAGCGGGGAAGCCTTTCGCGGGACCGACCTGGAGAACGTCCCCCTCGAGCGAATCAAAGCAACGCTTCGCGACCCTCGTCAGCCTGCAACGATTCGGGTTCGCGCGGCGGAAGTTCTCCGAGAGCGCGGCGAGCACCGGGTGCTCGAAGAAGTCGTCGAGGAAACGGTGGACCCCGAACTCCAAAGAGCGCTCGAGAGTTAGAGCGCTCGAGAGTTAGATTAGTCTTCGTCTCTCTGATAGGTCGGCAACTCGCCCGGGCATCGCTCTCTGAACAACGTCTCGGCGCGTCGATGCGCGCGGCCGACTTCGTACGATTCGAGGAGCTCCGTGAGGCCGTCGCAGGCGGCCTGTTCATCGCTCGCGAATAGTAGCTCCGCGCGGGCAAGCATCGCGTCGTCACGAATCGTGGAATGCTCATACGTTTCAATGAGGGTCTCGTATTCGCGGATCGCTTCGCGCGTTCGGCCGAGGTCCCGATGGAGAATTTCGGCGCGCAAACGCTGCGCCTCCGGAAACGCGTGGAGCGTGTACGTGCCGACCATCTGGGTCGTCTCGTGACGTTCAAGCATCGCTTCTAAGCGCTCGAGCGCCCGCTCGGATTCGCCATTCTCTCGATCGAGCGCGACGAGCTCGAGGATCGCATCGTCCCAGCGATGTCCTTGAGGGTAGGGGTGATCGGCCACCATTCGTTCGAGGGTTGCGCGAAGTGAAGTTTCATCCTCTTCCACGCGAAAGACGTCTGCCATCGCAGCGAGAATATCGTCCCCCATTTCCGACTCGCGGACCTCCGGATAGATCCCTTCGAGCCACGCAATTCGAGCTTCCGCGGGTTCTTCCCTCGCTCGAAGCAGAAGCGTGAGAGAGCGTGGGCCGAGGCCGGTATCCGGATGCTCTCGAATCACCCGCTCGAAACCGGCGTACGCCATCGCGTCTTGGCCGAGCCGAAGGCGGATTTTTGCGCCGTCGTAGAGCGCTCGTGCCGTTCGACGCGAGGGCGGCTGCCGGTTTCCGATCGCGTCCAAAATGACGAGCGCCTCTTCATCGCGCCCGGCGTCTTCGAGCGCGCGACTCTGGCGATAGCGTGCTTCGTCTTGATCGACCCTTCGGTCGGCTGTCTGAGCGCCCCGGTCGAACGCTTCCGCAGCTTGCTCGTCGCGTCCATGACGCATGTGTCTCCCGCCTTCAGCCATTGCGTCGAGGTGGGTCTCGCTATGTGGGCGCGAGAGCGTTGGCGGGCACCCTACGAGGCACGTGAGCGCCGCTGCACAAAGGCCGTTTCGCACATTGGGGAAAATCTTCACCATCACTCGGTCGGCCAGACAATACAAGGATCGCAAATCGTGCTCACGAACTACTTCGGCAAAATGACCGATAGCTGTCGACCGCTCGGATTTCCGTCGCGTCGGTACGAGAAGAAGTTCTCCGCTTCGGAAAAGGTGCAGCGACGTACCTCGTCGATCTCGGCAACGTCGCACGCTTCCAGTTGGGCTCGTACGATCATCGCAAGGTCCGCGTGAGGCTTTGCATAACTCGAGTCGATGCAGCCTTCCGGCCCGATCGCGCGCAGGCGTTCGGCGACCTCGCTGCCAAGCTCAAATTTATCGACATGGATATGCGGTCCGATCGCGGCGAGGATTTCTCCCGTGCCTCTTTGCTTTAAAAGTTCGACAGCACGCGTCACGATATTCGATTCCACGCCGCGCCAGCCTGCGTGAACGGCCGCGACGCCTCCACCC
>JAHDCI010000208.1 GCA_020629955.1 Myxococcota bacterium
TCCAAATCGCATCATTGAGCTCATGTCTTTTCCACCCTCGGATGTTTTTCTGCGATACCGCAGAGGCCGGAACGCTATCACTCGCCCCCTCTGGGGACAACACGCCCGCTTTTCCTAACGAGGTACCGACGCTTGAGGAAGCGCTCTATTCAAAGCACCGCTCGATCCTTTCCGGTCCACGAAAAAGGCCAGGCGCCCGAAAGCACCTGGCCTCTCGCCGGCTTCTTTGGCGTTTAGGGGAAGACGGGCAGGGTCGGCGCAGGACCCGCGTTTCCACGTAGGACCGTCTCGCTTGCGAGATCGGCTTCGAAGGTCTCGGCGCCCCATGCGGTCTGAAGACCGGCGGGAAGCTGGAAGGGCAGCACTACGTTGCGGTCTGCAGAAGCGCCGAGACCGCCGTCTCCGCCTTCGCGCGCCGCGATCCATGCGCGGCTGATAAAGCGGGCGTTCTCGAGAAGACTGCCCTCGGCCATACGCACGTCCTGCATCGTCAGGATAATCGCGCCCATGGTGTCCGAAACCTTGGCGATCTCGAGGAAACGCGCCTGGTGTGGGAAGTCGATGATCCCGGAGGTCGTGATCTCCCAGTAGCCGGTCTCCCCAGCGGCACCAGCCGAGCAGCGTTCGGTGCCCTCGTCGAGCGCACTACCATCCGCGCAGATCGCGCGGACCTGGTTGATGTGGTTGTGTCCCGCGAGGTGGGCGACGACGACGCCACTCTCTGCAATCATCGAGCGGAATTCCTCGCCGGACATCGGCTCGTTTGGCTCCGGAATCCAGCGATCCCAAATATCGACGAGGGTCTCGTCGCTGGCGATGAAGCTACGGAACGCAGCGAGCGCAGGCTCGGTGACAAGGTCCCCGGACGACTGATGGCTCAGGAGAATCACGCCGACGCCGTCGTCGGAAGCGCGCTGAAGCTCCGCCTCGAGGAACGCGATCTGGTCGTACTCAACGTTGCCCATGCAGCTGTCGCCGCCGATGGTGAGACAGTCAGCTGGCGGACGGGAAAGGATTCCTTCGGCGCCCCCTTCGACGGGCCCGAACGAGAGCGCGATCACGCGAAGATCGTTGGCGAGATCGGACGTGTACCAGCCGCCGGCAGGCGCGGCACCGTTCTCGGCGACAATCGCGCGACAGCGGTCGACCGCACCAGCATCGAAACCATGTCCAAGCGGAGCGCCCGCGGCGTCGGCGTGCATCTCGATGTAGTCGCAGATCGAGATCTGACGTCGGTCTGCGTCGCTCGGGATCGTGATCTCTTCAATATCGTTGAACAGACGCTTCCGGTACGGGAGGTCCGTCACTTCGAAGTTCTCAATATCGAGGGTGAACGCAATCCGCTCTGCCGGAGGCAAGAAACCACGGTGAAGGTCGGCATCGCCAAGGCCCGGGAGAACGAGGTTCTGCACCGCGAGCAGTGGCGAAAGCGCCGCGAGGGCATCCGGATCTTCGTTCACCTCGCGGATCAAACCGGTCGGGAAGTTCCCGTTCACCAAGATATCGTGGTTGCCGACGACGTTGAGCCACGGCACTCCAGCGGGAACACCCGCGGCCATGATCGGGTCGTATGCATCGTTGCCCGGTCCCTCGATGACGTCATTGCGGGCGCCGGAGTCGCTGGAAATCATGCCGCCGTTCATGAGCGAAATGAACCATTCGAGTTCGTTATTCTGCGCGTTCTCGATGGCGTCGCCGACCACGAAGACATAATCGATCGTACGCTCTTCGTGGAAAGCACGCATCGCGCGCATCAGGCCATCTCCGAGCGCGGGCGTGTACTCCGCCCAGGGACGATACGCCGGCAGATCCGCATCGTTATTGCGAGGCAGGAGCGTGGGCGAATCTTGGTCGACAAACTGCGGGTCACCGAAGACAAACGCGAAGTATGCGCTCTCCGCTTCTTCGGGGAGCGCAGTGGCATCCCAATCGACAGCGTCGATCGCGAGCTGGTCACGAAGTTCATGGCTCTCGCCAGGCTGCGGATGAAGAACACCGAACTCCTCGATTGGAACCACGAGATTTCCATCGCTGAGGTACTGCTCCCAGCCGTATCGTGGTGCATACGTTTCGGTGAGTGTCGTGACGATTCCGTCGACGCCCTCGTAGTCTTCATCGAAGTCGGGGTCCGGCTCGAGAGGTGTCACGCTGGAATCTTCCTCCACCGTGCCATCTTCAACGTCGCCGTCTTCGACGCCGCCGTCTTCGGGAGCAGCGTCGGTTCCGCCGTCCATCATTGTTACGTCATCATCCCCACACGCTGCGAGCGGAAGCGCGAGCGCGAGAAGACAAGCCAATCGGATCCATTTCATCACGCCAACTTGGCACGGATTTGGACGCCTTGTCACGTTCGCACGAATTCGGAGCCCGGTTTTTCGAGCGGGCCTGAGCGACCCTTAATCTGGCCGGATGGGGGTTCCGATCGCGCGCTCGACCGCTCTTTCGGTCATCCCTCGCCCTTTCACAAAGCTCTTTCGAAGCCGTTCGACTCCCGCCAGGCCTTCCACTTGGCAGATGGCTTGCGCGCGCTGAATCATGGCGCGTTCGTCTCCGCTCAGCTTGCCATCGAGTACCGCTGCGACGACGGCGACTTCAAGAACGCGCCGACGCTCCTCGAGCGACAAGGCCTCCAGGCTCTTCATGAACTCGCTGGTGCTGTCGAGGACGGTCTCCTCGTCGGGGGTGACGCGTCGCTCAAGCGCATCGAGCAGCGCGAGAAGGTTGGGATGCGCGTCGTGCGTGGAAACAATGCAGCTGCCGACAGCCTGAAGCGTTGCCTGTTCGGCGGCGCTGGAGAGCGCTTTATCGCCTTCAAAAAGCGCGCGCGCAATCTCCTCGGCGGCGGAAGGCCCAATCGCGCGCAATCTCGCCTCTCGAATCATCCGATAGGCGACGATCGCGTCCCAGACCGCGGTCACCGGCACCGCAGCCCAAATCAACCAAGCGCGAACGAGCGATCTCCCCGCAGCGCGGCGGATAAGAGCCTTCACCAAGAAGCTCGTGAGCCCTACCTTTGCTTTGTAGAGTAGACCGACAGACAAGAGCCACAGCTTGGAGACTTCGCGATGAGCATCGATGCCGTGGCCGGTTTGTGGGTTGGGCAGCTCAAGAGCGGCACGGGCTAGCGCCAGCGCGATGCCGCTCATCTGGGCGGGGCCATCGAAGAGCACGAGGCCAGCGGCTTTTGAAAGGCGATGTACGCTTCGAAGCCCATCCCAATAGAGTAAGCCGATCTCAAGAACCGCGGCGATGCCAATCACGGGCGCGAGTGCGAGCCAGAAGTGGAGCTTCTCCGAAAACGTTGCGGCATCTGGGGCGCCTCCGAGCATTCTCGTCTCGAGCCAGACTTCCGCTGCCGCCGCGATCGATGCCGTGAGGGCGCCGATCAGTGCTGCTCGAAATACGACACCGCGCTGAATTCCCCGCAGCGCCTTTTGCTCATCTTGATCGAGAACGTGCACGGCGTTTTCGGCCTCACGTTCCGCCTTGTCTTCCCAGCGCCGAAATGCGCGCAATGCGGCACGTTCTAAGAAGCCGAGCTCTTGGGGTTCCGTTTCGCTTTGGTCGATTTCACTCATCGCACGTCGTCCATCCGTACGCTGTTCTTGTGCTCGCGATGCGCTTGGATTGCAACTTCCGGATATTCTTCGCGCGGAGTCATCGCCATGGGTTGGAAAAAGGAACCCAAGGTTTCCTCACGCTGAGAGGTCAGGGCACACATGCGAACTTCGTCTTTTACTCTCTTCACGCCCGTCACGCTTCTCTCCCTTGCTTGCGCGACCCCCGGCGCCCCTCCTTCGGAAGATGCGATCTCGCTGGTCGATGCATGCGCGGAGCTCAGTCAGTGCGTCGACTTTCGCCGCGAGTTTGGAGGGGAGGACGGGGTCAGCGCATGTGTGGCGACGGCGCTTCGGATGCCGAGCGAAGGCGCTCTTCTTCCGGCTTGCGTCCTTGCTGCCAGAAGCTGCGAAGAAGCCGCCCGAACCTGCCTCGGCGCGGGAGTTCTGCCGGAACCTTGCGATCCTTTCACAGAACGAAGCGGCTGCACTGAAAACGCGGTGCTCGTCTGCGCCCACGGCATTCGGCAACGTCACGACTGTTCCGAGCATGGGCTCTCATGCGTCGAAGATACCGCCGGACAGGTCTTCTGCGGAGAGGCGAGTGAGTGCGAACGCTCGCGCTGCGAAAGCGGTCGGCTCATCCTTTGTTCGAATGGTCGTGCTCGGCCTTTCGAATGCGATGGACCCTGCGTCGAGACCGAGGTGGGTGCTGTCTGCGGCGGAGAGGGAGAAGCCTGCGAAGGTCGAGTCTTTGAGTGCGATGGAGACGTCGCCGTGACCTGTCGTGGTGGGTTTCTCCACCGCGAAGTCTGCGGGCCCGGGCTTTGCTCGACGGACGACGGCGCCTTTTGTCGTTCTGCGCCAGTCTGTTTCGAGGGCTCATCCTGCGACGGGAGTGCGATCGTGACCTGCGCGGACAAGGCGGTCGTTCGAAGCGACTGCGCCGCCTTTGGCGGAACCTGCGCGGAGATTGAAGGAGGTGGCGTTCGCTGCGTCCCGGAAGAGTGATGCGTCAGATATGGCGCCGGTCGCGACCGAGCGCGTCGAGATCCACCGTTTCGAGCGCATAGCGGATCAAAGCGCTCCGCGACATCTTGCGGTTTCCGGCGGCCTTTAGCGCCTTCACTTTGCCGTCGAGCTCTGCGAGGTCCTCTTTGTACATCGAGATGCAGATCACTTTGTACGGCAGGTCATCGCTTTTCGGAGCCGCCTTCTTGCGTGACTTCCGGACAGGCTTTGCGGGCTCCTCGTAAAAGGACGCGCGAAGCACATCTTGCACAATATCTTCACTCAGGATTTGGCTCATCTGGTCGGCCATCTGCGGCTGCGTTTCGGCTTGAGCCCCTTCGATCGTCTCTACAGCGTCGTTCATGATCTCACTCATCGGTTCATCCATCAGGCCACCTCTTGCATTCGTTTCGGATCGAGCGCTTCGCGAATCAGCTCGCCCAGCTTGAGGTAGTCTTTCGCGCCGTTTGAATCCGGGGCGAGCTCGAAGATGGTCTGCCGGCTTCGCGGCGCCTCGCGGAGGCGAACGTTCACGCGCACCGGAGGCAAGCACTTCTCTTTGAAGCTCTTCTGCAAGGTTTCGAGAGCGTCCTTCGAGATCTTGTTCCGGACGTCGTAGAACGTCGGCAACACACCGAGCAGTTCGACCTCGTGCCGGAGCGTTCGCTTGACCTCCGCGATCGTGCTCAAGACCTGGCGCACCCCCACGAGGGAGAGGTAGTCGCACGCGACGGGCACGAGCACCCCTTGCGCGAACGTCAACGCGTTTTGATTCATGAGCGAGAGCGCGGGAGCGCAATCGAGCACGACCAGATCATAATCTTCGGTTTGGGAAGCCAATCGCTCCTTCAACACACGCGCGCGCTGCGTCTTCTGCGCCAAGTGAAGTTCGGCTGCCGCAAGGGTTGCGTTGGAGGTCAACACGTCGAGATTCTGTCTCACCGTAACGACACAATCTTCGAGCTTCGCGCCATGGACGAGCACGTCGTAAAGCGATCGTTCTCCGCGGATCCCAAGCGACGCACCCACGTTTCCCTGACCGTCAGCGTCGACGAGCAAAACACGCGCACCGGATTCTGCCATCGCCGCAGCGAGGTTCACGCTTGTCGTTGTCTTTCCCGTTCCGCCTTTGTGGTTAAAGACCGCAATGCGCCGTAGCGCGCCGTTTCGGGACGGGCGCCACTGGCTTCGGCAATCGAGCGAGCAGAGATATTCGCGGCCGCTATCGTGCGCGACCACCTGGAATGCGAGCTGCGGTGTAAAGTCCGTCTTGCAAACGCTGCAGGTCGCCGTGGTCCGCGCCATCTTCTGGGACTGACAAGCCAGCGAACAAACGCGGACAAAGTGTCCGTTTTCCTCGCGCATCTGATAGCGGAGACGCGGCACGAAGTCGGTTCCGCAGACATCGCACGTTTCGCGCTGAGGTCGGCCGCTTGGTTTGGTCGTCGGCTGCGGAGCGCGATGTTGAATGTGCGTCGCGCCGAGAGTCGCGGGGGAGGGCAAGGATTGCGTAGGTGTCGTCACTTCTCCCGTATGCCGGACGAGGTTCGAAACCGGCAAGTTTTCGACAAGTACTTAATGAAGCGCGCGATCCCCATGAAAGAGCAGCGATCAGCTGGTCTCCTCAGGCCCCGTCTCGATCGCGACCTGCGCCGCCGGATTTTCTTTGGTCGGACGGTGCCGGATGGGCCGGACAATAAACGGCCGTTCGGCACGTTCTCGTTCTTTCGCTTCCTTCACCGCTCGTTTGGCGAGCTTCACGAGCAGGCTCTGAGAGCGCCGCAGCGAGGTTTCCTCGTCATCTTCGCTGCGCATCCGCACGTAGGTGCCGTCGCTCTGAAGTTCGCGCGCTTTCGCGGTGTCGAGCAGTGCGTTCTCGAGAACCTCTTCGATGACCCGTCTCCGGATTTTTTCATCGACGATCGGAAACATTGCTTCCACACGCCGATGAAAATTGCGCGACATCCAATCCGCGCTCGCGCCGTAAACAAGCCGTCGTCCTCCCGCCTCAAAGAAATAGATGCGGTGGTGCTCGAGAAAACGATCGACCACGCTAACCACGCGAATATTGTCGCTCACGCCTTCGAGTCCGGGCCGGAGGCAGCAGAGCCCCCGAACGATCAGATCGACTTTCACACCCGCCTGAGATGCTCGATAGAGCGCGCGGATCACATCGGGATCTTGGAGGCTGTTCATCTTCGCGATGATTCGCGCGGGCTTTCCAGCGCGCGCAAACGCGGCTTCCCGCTCGATGAGGCCGAGCGTGGTCTCATGCAGTCCGAGCGGAGCGATCACGAGCTCGTGCCATTCGGTCGGGGGCGTGCAGGAGGTCAGCAGATTAAAGAGGGAAGTGGCATCGCGTCCGAAGTCATCTCGGGCCGTGAAGAGGCTCAGGTCCGTGTAGAGCGTCGCAGTCTTCGGATTGTAATTGCCAGTGCCCAGATGCACGTAACGCCGCAGCCGGTGGCCCTCTTTGCGGACGATCAGCATCACCTTGCAGTGTGTTTTGAGTCCGACGAGACCGTAGACGACGTGCACCCCCGAGCGCTCGAGATGCTGCGCCCATTGGATATTGTTCTCTTCGTCGAAGCGCGCTTTGATCTCGACAAGCGCGGCCACTTGTTTGCCGTTCTCCGCAGCGCGAATGAGCGCCTTCACGATCGGGCTATCCCCGCTGGTTCGGTAGAGCGTCTGCTTAATCGCGAGCACGTCGGGGTCGTTCGCCGCGCGTTCCAGAAGCTCAACGACCGGCTCGAAGGATTCGTAGGGATGATGCAGTAGAACATCTCCGTTTCGGATCGTCTCGAACGGGTCTTCTCCGGAGAACGCGGGTGAAGGTTGCGGCGTATGGGGCGGGTCCGAGAGTTCCTCCCGGTCCTTCAATGGTTCCGCGAGTCCAAGTAGTTCTTGAACCGCGAGAGGCGCATCGATGTCGAAGACAAACTCGCTTCGCACGTCGAGCGCGGACTGCAACATGCTCACGGCTTCCGGCGCGCATCGAGAGCTTACCTCAAGAGCGACGGCACGCCCTCGGTCCCGACGTCGAACCTCTTCTCCGATGGTCTCAAGAAGGTCTTCGGCCTCCTCTTCGTCGATCGAGAGGTCGTAGTTTCGAATGACGCGGAACGGCCACGCCTCGCAGGTGCGGAACCCGCGGAAGAGCTCGTGAACGTTGTCGGCGACCAAGTCGCCTAGAAGAACGAACGTCGCCTTTTCCCCATCCCCGTCCACGGGGATCAATCGCGGAAGCACCGCGGGGACCTGAAGAATCGCAAAGGCTGGAGCGGCGTCATCCTCGCCGACCAGCGAGATGATCAAGTTCAGGCGTTTGTTCGGGATGTGCGGAAAGGGGTGTCCAGGATCGAGAGCGAGCGGGGTGAGGATCGGAAAAATATGATCCTGAAAGTAGGCGCGTAAGCGACGTTGTTCTTCTTTTGAAAGGTCCTCGGGCCGGCGAAGTGCCACGCCGTTCTCTTCAAAGAGGGGGGCAATCTGCTGAGAGAAGATGGAAGAGATTCGAGTCTCCATCTTCATCACGCGTTTGCTGATGGCGCTCAGCTGTTCTTCCGCCGTCATTCCATCGGCCGGCGCGTTTCGAACCCCTTCGAGAACTTGTTCCTGAAGGCCGCCGACGCGGACCATGAAGAACTCTTCGAGGTTTGTCTGCGCGATGCTCAGAAACTTGAGACGCTCGAGGAGAGGAACCCGACCATCGGCGGCCTCGGTGAGCACTGCCTCGTTAAACTCCAGCCAGGATAGCTCTCGGTTGATGAAGAGCGCCCGGTCGTCGATCGGTAAGACAGAAGGGCGACTCGGGCCCGGGGCGGGATGATTCTCCATTGTACTCAGGGTTTTCCTCGCAACCGGCAGGGGCGTCAACCTCGGATCTTTCTCGCGCGCTGATTTTCACGGGGTTGATACAAAGGCTTGAGCACGCAGTGAAAAGGAGCGTATGCCAGCGCCGGAGCGCAATAATGTCTGATGTGAGCGCTCTCTTGAAATGAAAGTGTCTGAAATGGGCCGCTTTCTGACCAGGAAGCGCATCCGAAGCCGAAGAGTTCCGGAAGGCCCACAGGCATCGGATTCGCCCGCAGCGTGAAATCGACCCGTCGCAGCGAAAATCGAACGATGTTCTCCGGAAAAAGCGTCGGCGGGGTACCCGATTTTCCCTGCGCTCATGGTAGGCTCGGCGGATGATTGCAGCGCAAAGGATGGCCCAATGAGCAACCGCCTCGGTGAACTTCTCGTTCGTTCTAAGCGAATCAGCTTAGAGCAGCT
>JAHDCI010000209.1 GCA_020629955.1 Myxococcota bacterium
GAACGAGCGTTCGCGCGGCCATCCAGAGCGGCAGGAGACAGAACAGGCGAATCTCCGGTTGCGATTCCGGAATGGTCAGCACGTATCGGAGCGCGCCTTCGAGCCGTTCGCGGGCGACCGCAAACAAAGGGGCGACCGCCGCGTGGGCCTTCGCTCGGTCTTGCGCTTCAAGCAGACCCGGGATGGAGATATCGGCGGCGTTGCAGGTTGAGCGAGGAACGTATGAGATACCGCGTTCCCGATCGTCCGTGACATCCTTCAGAATGTTCACCAGCTGAAGACCGACGCCGAAGGCCTCCGCATTTGCGCGAAGGTCCGCCTCGATCTCTTCATCCTGGATATGCTCGCCGAAGAGGTCGGTCAGCATATGGCCCACGGTACCCGCGACGTAGAAGCAATAGCGTTCAAGGTCGGCAACCGTCAGCGAGGCCACAAAGGCATCGGAGCCTGGTGCGCGATGTGAGTAGATCTGCATCCCTCGGATCATTTCGCAGATCCAGCGTTCGCTCTTGCGCTGCATCGGTTCAGGAATGCTTCTGAAAACGCGCATCACGGAAGAAAGTCGGGCGCAGAGCTGCAGCTCATCGGCCTTGCCTTCGATGCCCGTCATGAGGTTTTCGAAGTTGGAAATCGCGGTTTCGCTCGCTCCCGGCTCGAGTGCATCGAGGAGCGCAGCATAACGAATGTCTCGCTCTTCGATCGCGAGGTGTTCGTTGTCTTCGACGGTATCTGCGATGCGGCACAAGAGGTAGCCACACGTGACCGCGGTCTTCAGATGGCCCGGAAGCATGCCGATGGGCTTTGCGAAGGAGCGGGAAACGGCGAGTAGGCTTTCCTGGCAGAATGCCCAATCTTTCTCGAAACGATCTTTGCCGGCCTGCTGGCGGAAGGGATGGGCTGCTCGGTCACTACGGTAGGTTCGGATTGCGGAACCTGCGGAGTGGGGGAGGGTGTCGAGCGAACGACGACTCAGTTCCGCAATCGCTTCCTCGGCAACGCCGAAAAGAGTTCCACCGGCCGCGAGACAGGCACGCGCGATCGTGATGAGCTGCTCTTCCGATAGCGAGCATTCGCTGAGCTGAAGCTGTGCGAGTTCGAGAGCAACACGCCGCGTCTGGGGGTGGTGAAGGGGGCGGCCGAGGTGCACCAACGCTTCGAGGAGCTCCGCCTGTTCAGGTGCCGAAAGCTCGAGCGGATCCACTTCGTCAAGCGCTTCCCGGATCGAAATTCGCAGCGATTCGACAGGATGCGAGAAGGCTCCGGGCCACCTCTCGTCGACAGCCCGAAGTGCTTTGGCCAAGTCGCGATGATTCTTCGGTGAGTCGCTCTTGCTGGGTCGAACTAGGCGCTCGAACGCACTCTTCGCGAGCGTCAGGTCTTTCTCGGAAGCCGCACGCTCAAGTTCGAGCACAACGCGCTCTCTTGCGCCCGGCTCGAGCGCTTCCTCTCGGACGGTAAGGAGCAACGCGTCGATGTCGATATCCGCCATCTTTCGGGTGGGCACCGCCGGCGCGGATTCACGGCTCGAAAGCTGGATGCCGGTCGCGGCAAGCGGCTCGCTGAATCGGCTATTGATTCGGAACTTGGTGCGAAGCTTCGAGGGGAGCGCGATCGCCGTGGGCCACGCTGCCCATTCGCCGAATTCCTTCAGAAGCGCGGGGCGCTCGCTCAAGGTGCTCGTCGCCGCCCGGGTGGCCACTTTCACGAAAGCGCCACCGAACTGCGTTAGCGATACGCTCTCACCGCCGAGGATCTTCATCGTGCGCGAGCGCTCGGCGGGGTGAGCGCGCCAGGTCTCGATCGTGGCGCGACGGAGTGCCGAAGCGCTTTCGTCGCTGCGCGCGAAGACCTGGTATAGCGCCCCTGCCAAAAGCTCGGAGACGTAGCTCTGTGGCTCCCGCGTCTTCCGGTACTCCTCAAGCGTCTTTGCATGAATGAGCGCGTTCACATCCGCGAGACCGACGGTGATTCCGGAGGCCGTTAGTGGATGATAGAAGCCCACGGCGTCGCCGACCAACGCCGTATTTTCAGCGCCATAAAAGGTCCGCGGACGGTAGCGATTGCTGGCCCATTGGATTCGCTTTTCGCGGAGCGCGCGCTCAAATGGGCCACGAAGTTGTGCCGGGAGCCGGCCCGAGAAACCTTCCCAGAGGGAGCGTGCGTCGCGACCGAGAGCGCCGTCCGGAACATCCACGATCACGCGGACGATGTTGTCGCCAATGCGGTATGCGAGGATTGGACCTGTTGCGCCGAGGAAGACGTGACCGTACCCCTCGTGCGGAAGCTCGGCATCGTGCAACTCAATACCGGCCATGTGCGAGACCTTCTCGGCCGGCGCGTCCTCGACAAAGGAGCGGCGAACGGCGGATGAGCGTCCGTCCGCGCCGACGATCCATCCGGCCTCCACGCGATGCTCTTCGTTTTGGAACGCGAAGCGAACGATTCCGCCCTTGGTATCGAGCACGCGAGCGCGTTCCAGATACAGGAGATTTTCTTGTTCGCGCGCTTTGTCGCGAAGGTGTTCAACCAGGTGAAGGTGCTCACACGAAAAACCGAGGCAGTCGTCGCCGTACTCCAGCTGCACAACGTCGTCGTCGTGGTCGGGATAAACAACAAATCCTCGTCCGGGCGGATATCCCGAGAGTACCTCACTCGGGGTCAGGTCGAGCTCGCGCAGTACGCGAGCGCCAGAGGGGTGAATCCACTCCCCGGCCAGCCGTGATGCCGCCTTCGGGTTTGCCTCCAGGAGCAAAGTGCGCTTGCCCTGCTTCGCGAACGCGATGGCTGCCACCGCTCCAACTGGACCCGCCCCGACGACGACAACGTCCGCCTGTGCTGGAATTTGGATAGTGGGAGACGTTCTTGAGGTATCAGACATAGAGCTGGCTTTTGGGGCTTTCGCCGCAAGGCGGATAGCAGATGTGGGGTGAGCCGCTCCAACTATCCCCTGAGCCGTATTTGAGCGGGGTCAACCGTGTTGGGTGCAAGCTGAACCGTTCGGCCTTTTGACGCAGTGCGCGATGGGAGAAAATCACGTTTAAAAACAGGGGTTTAAGTTTTTCCTCGAGGCATTGTCTCAGCCGATTGGTGGGTTTATCCGGAAGATGTTTTTGAAAAAGTGCAATAAAAACAGCAGATCGTTTGTGTCGGTCGCGGCTGAGAGAAAATGCTCAGCGTTGCCTCAAAACGTAGAGCCCGGGACATCGAAATGCCCGGGCTCATGTGCTCTTTTGCACGCGATGCCGGATGTTATTCGGCCTGTCCAGCGGCCGCTTCGATCGCGCGCTCCTCGTTGGCGATTCGACCTGCAAACGGAGGCTCGATGACATCGCCCGTCTCCTCAATGATGCTTGATACCTGTGCGGGCGTCAGGCTTGGGTTCACCGAGAGCATTTTCGCGGCAAGGTTCGCGACGTTGGGGGAGGCCATCGAGGTGCCGGAAAGCGGCAGGGTCTCGCCGCTTGGAACGAGACTGGGGACGCCGACGCCAAAGTCGAAGATTCGAACGCGCTCAGGATTCGAGTTCGTAAACGTGGCCCATTCGCCATACGCGTCGACCGCGCCAACGGTGATCACGTTCGCGTATTCGAAGCTTGCGGGCACCGTGTTGTACTCGATGACATCGCGATTCGAGTTTCCCGCTGCGATGACGAAGAGGGTCTGTGGGCAGGCCTCGAACACCATTCGCCAGGTCGCAGCGCGATGAGCGTGAACTTCGTCTGCACGACTTTGGACCGCTTCTTCGTTCGGGTAGAGATCGGATTGATGACGCAGTGCGGATGCCACGTAGTCATGACTGAATCCGAGGCTCGCATTGACGACGCGAATCTGATGCCGGTTGATGTATTCGGCGATGGCTTCTACGTTTGATCGCTCCGCTGCGAGCTCGTCATTCGTCGGGCCTCGATGGTGATAGAGTCGAGCTTCTCCCGCCCAGGCGGAGCGGAAGATTGCAAGACGTGCTTGGGGCAGCCCCGCCAGCATGATTCCCGCCACGTGCGTTCCGTGCGCCCACTCTCCGACTGCGCTGAGGTTTTGATCCATGGCCTCGAGGGCGGCTGGTTCGGAAGCGGATCGGAAGAGCGCGAGAACCTGCTGAGCCGCTTCGGACGACGCCATCCCGGCGCGAAGATCCATGATTCCTCGAAGAAAAGGTGTGTATTCGTCGAGGATGTCTTGCGCCGGCGAGTAGACGAGGTCTGCGTGTGTGAACTCTCCAATATCCGATGCAAGACCGTGAATATCATCGATCTGACCGTTGCCATCGTCGTCTACACCGTTCGGCTGCTCGCCCTCGTTGGTGAAGAGTTGTGACTCAAAGAGCTCTGGAGCGGTGCCCACGTCCCAGACGGCAACGCGTACCTCCGATGCGCCGCGTCGACCTGTGAGATCCACCGTGGAGAAAGCGTATTCTTCTCGCGCGCCCTGTGCTTCATGTTCGGCGGAGATTTCGCTGATCACGCTCAGGTATTGATCGCGATGTTCGATGATCTGCGGGAGAATCTGTTCGAAAAAGAGAGCGGTTGAAGCCGTGTCCAAAGAGACAAGTTGATGCCGGATTTGATCAAGTTGTGCGCTCGCTTGCTCCCTGGATTGAAACACTTGATAAATGACCGTCGCCGAGCCGAATCGGGAACGTGGTAGCTCGCGGAACGTGGTGCCAAGCGCGCTCGCCCCATCTTCTGCAGAGCGCCGACGAGCTTCGCAGAGCACGGTGTTCCCCGCGTACGCAAGGTTGCGATTCTGCGCCTTGGCGCGGACCAGCGCGACGATAGACTCCGCGCGCTCGTAGTCCCCGCTGGCGACCGCCACCGATGCCAGGTCGAAGAGCTTTTCCACTGCCTTGCCCGGGAGCGCGACCTCCGCTTCGGACGGAGCCTGAAGCCAACCGTCGAGATTTTCGGCGCTGATGTCGTGCTCGCTTGAAAGCGCAGCGAGTGTTTCCTCCCGGACGTATTCCGCGAGTCGCGGGCCGGTCAGATCGTCCCATGAGGGAGCTTCTGAGGCCGTGGTCTCAACAGGTTGCGGGGTCGTCGTTTCCGGGGTCGTCGCGCCGCCACAGGCGGAAGAAAGGGCCAAAAGGAGCGCCAAAAAGATCGATTTTCGCATGCGGCTGCATAGCCAGAACATGCTTTCGCGCAAGCGATGGCTGGGTGAACCGGGCTCGATTGCATCACGAATAGACGCTCTTCCGAGTCTTGGGCTGCGCGGCCGGGCAGGAGGTGTTAGCTTCTGCGCTACATCGATGACTCTCTTAATCATCTACGTCAGCATCGCGCTGGGATTTTCGTTCCTCTGCTCTGTGCTAGAAGCTGTCCTCCTCAGCATTAGTCCATCTCATATCGCGCGGGTCGCCGAAGAGAATCCCTCTCTTGGTGAAGACCTCACGGTGATGAAGGCGAATGTCGATCGGCCCCTCGCCGCGATCCTAACGCTGAACACCATCGCCCATACGGTGGGTGCGGCGGGCGCGGGTGCTCAGGCGCAGGAGGTCTTCGGCGCAGACTTGCTGGCGGTGATCAGTGCCGTCCTGACGCTTCTTATCCTCGTCGTCTCCGAAATTATCCCGAAGACCCTTGGCGCGGTTTTCTGGAAGCAACTTACTCCGTTCACCGTACGGACGCTCAAGTTGATGTTGATCGTCCTCAAGCCCTTCATCTGGATGAGCGAGATGATCACCGGCTTCATCAAGCGCGGTCAGAAAAAGGACAAAGTCTCGAAGGAAGAAATTGCGGCTCTCGCTCGACTTGGAACCGAAGCGGGCTCGATCGATCCGAAGGAGATGCAGATCCTTTCGAATCTTTTCCGCTTCGGAGCTTTGAAGACTCGCGACATCATGACTCCGCGGACAGTGATGTTTGCGCTTCCGAAGGACCGGAAGGTGAAAGAGCTCGTTCCGAAGCTGGATTCCGGGCGGATTTCTGGCGAGGACAACACCGCGCAGAAGTCGACGATGGTCTTCTCCCGCATCCCGGTTTACGGCGACTCGACGGACGACGTGATCGGATTCGTCTTGAAAGACGATATCTTCCTCAAGGCGGCCCAAGACCAGCTCGACATTCCAATCGAGGAGTTGATGCGCAAAATTCAGGTCGTTCATGACACGCTTCCGGTGGCCGCACTCTTCGACAAACTCGTAAAAGAGCGTGAGCAAATCGCGCTCGTCGTCGACGAATACGGCGGCGTCGACGGCATCGTCACGATGGAAGATGTGATCGAAACGTTGCTCGGTCTTGAAATCGTCGACGAAGCCGACCGAACGGTCGATATGCGCGAGAAGGCGCGCGCCCGCTGGCGAGAGCGTCGAGCGGCTATCGGAAGCATTCCGGCGCCGCCGGCTGCCGAAGATTAAGCTGAGCCTCATCGGCGAGCATGTGAAAGCAAGGCCTGGGTGAACCTGGCCTTGCTTCTTCGTTTCGGGGGCGCTGCAGGATGGAGGCGAGCGAGGAGTCGGTGTGGACGCGAAGAACCGCCCTTCTTCTCACGAACCGGTTAGCGACGGCGTAGGGTCGCTAGGTTGTTGCCTTCGGTCCAGACAAGGACCCCGACCGCAGAACTGGACGCGTAGCCTGCGTCCGGGGAGGTGGTCAAAACCTCTGCCGCGGTTGTAGGTTCTCGGTCGCGGTAGAAGTATATCGAGCTCCTCGCGCCGTCCGGGGATGGTGCAAATGCGACAAGCATGGGGGTGCTCCCTGCCTCTGCGGAAAGCCACGCCGTGGATGCGACTTCGGTTGGCGGCGCGACGGGTGCGTCAAGGACCGTGGGTGGAGACGTTTCCAGCGAGTAGAGCGGGAGGCTTCGGAAAGGGTCGAGGCCGCAGCTTAGAGATGCCACGCGCGTAAGCGAGACATCGCTCGAAGCATAGCGGGAGCATGGGAAGCCGGTGGGCGTCTCGGTCGCCGTGATCAAATCCACGATATGAGCCGTGCCGAGCGCGAAAATGACCCCATCCGATTCCATGAGGCTTAGCCCTAGGTTCGTTGGTTCGGCTTCGCTTGGCGGGTTGTAGAAAATGGTAGCGCTGTCGTCACACCCTTCGAGGCAGTGCCGGTACACTCGCCCCGCGTGGCCAGTCGAATCCAAAAATGGCGCGCCGATAAAGGCCTCGACACTTTCCCCGAGGCGTCCCGTTACCAATGCCACGGAATGCCCGAAGTGTGGCGACGGCCCAGCGACACGAGGGCTGATCGTCTCCGTTTCCCCGCTTCTCCAAATCACCGCCGCGTTCGTACCCGGCGCTCCAAATATTCCAATGGTCCCGTCGTTGTTGGTCGCAATGCTGGTGCCGAGGCGCTGACCTGCGGTACCTAGTGTGGGAGTGCCGACTCGCGACCAGTTCCCTTCTACCCATTCGTAACGCTCCACGCGCCCGTCAGCAACGCCGGGGTAGCCAACATAGAGCACGTCTCCATCGCCAGAGAGCGCGAGCGTCGTATCCGAGTCAGCGTCGACGGGCAGCATGCGGAATGCCCAGCACTCATCTCCAACGCAATGAGTTCCCCTTGGGCAGTCGCAAACGCTCGCGTCCGTCATTGCATCCACTTCCGCATCCGGCATTCCGCCGTCGGGCAATCCGCCATCGGGCACGTCATCGCACCCTTCGTCGATATCGCCATCACAGTCGTTATCACGGAGGTCGCATGATTCCGGAGCACCCGGATAGGCGAGCGCAAACGTATCGTCGCAGTCCGCTCGGGGATCCCCAGGAGCTGCGCACGCGACGTCCGGATAACCATCTCCGTCGTCGTCTTCCCAATCGTTGACGCGTCCCTCGATCACAAAATCGGCGAGCCCATCGCAATTGTCGTCAACGCCGTTGCATCGCTCGGCCGCGCTTGGGTTCTGATTTTCATCCTCGTCGTTGCAATCGGCAGAGATCGTCGACATTCCCACTTGAGCGATGGCGCTCGAGAGTGGGGGCGCGCCCTCCCGGCCATAGAGGTCTGCGTCGCCATCGGGATACCAGTTGACCGGTTCGGGGGTCTCGTCGGTGACCCCATCGCAGTCTCCATCTTCATCGTCGTCCGGGTTCGCGAAGCCTCCGGGAAAGATCATCGGATCGTCGTCATTGCAATCGAGTGCCGACGCGCTGTAACCGGGCACTCCAGGGCAGGCCATCGCGGGGCGTGCAGGGTCTCCATAAAGGTCTCGGTCTCGGTCTTCGAAGAGCGCAACGGTCAGGCCTTCGTCGACGAGCCCGTCGCAATCATTGTCGCGCCGGTCACAGACTTCCGGCACCCGAGGATTCGTACCGGCGGAGGTCTCGTCGCAGTCGGTGCCGCAGTTGTCCCCATTGCAGCACCTCGCATCGATCGCGAGGTCGCCGTCGAGGTCTCTACTGCCGAATGTCTCCGGATTGCAGTCCTCGTCCACGTGGTCCACGTCGCAGACCTCTTCGTTTTCTGGATAGCGGTTCGGATCGGAGTCGTCGCAATCGTCGCCGCCGCATGCTGCGTCGCGCGCACCGTCGCCATCCGCATCCGGACATCCAAGCACGCACTGCTCCTGCGCTTCGTCGCAGGTCAGCCCATCGCCGCAATCTCGAGGCACGTGGACGCAACCTCGGCCGTTCGCTCCGCTGGATTCGGGTTCGCACGAATCCAGCGTGCAGTACGTGTTGTCGTCGCAATCGTCGGCAGTCTCGCAAGACGAGGTCGTATCGATCGCCCCATCCGCGGGGGAGTCGTCATCTCCGCA
>JAHDCI010000210.1:0-3791 GCA_020629955.1 Myxococcota bacterium
CGACCCAGGAGAAATCATGAAACGTAAGTCTATCTTGCTATCGCTCGCGTTCGCCGCCGCATTTTCGTCGGTCGCCAGCGCGCAGCGTGTCGACATCACGTCGAACCCGCCCGGAGCGACCGTCTACGTCGACGATCCGAATGGAACGCCGATCGGAACCACTCCGCTCAGCCGGGTCCGCCTCCGTCGCGGCTCTTATACGCTCCATTTCCGCCTCGCGAACCACGCGGACGCTCAGCTCCCGGTGACGGTTCAGCGGTGGCGTGAGAGCTTCTCCGTGAACCTCCAGGCGCAGAGCGTGATCGTCCTCAACGCGGCCAATGAAGGGGCGCAGGGTGCTCAGGTACGCATCGATGGCGAGCCCGTTGGTGCGCTTCCCGTCCGACAGACGGTAGAGCCCGGTCGCCACCTCGTGCAGGTCGGTCGTGAAGGATACAATACGCTCAGCCAGTGGGTAGAAGTCGAAGGCGCTCAGGTCGCCACGCTGCCCGTGATGCTCGAGCGTGCCGCTCCCGAGACCGGCTCCATTCTCGTGGCGGGTGACACCACTGGCGCCGCCATCTTCGTTGACGGCGATCCGCGAGGCACCGCGCCGACGGTGCTCGACAACATCCCCGCGGGGCAGCACTCGGTCGAGATTCGACCGCCGACAGGTCAGGAACTCCAGCCGGTTCAGCAGACGGTCCTCGTCATCGCGGGCGAGCGCGCTGTCGTGAACTTCACGCTTCAGCCGACGGCCCCTGCGGGTGGCACGCTTCGCGTTCTGGCGAACGTTCCGGCCGCCGTGATCAGCATCGACGGTGAAGCCGCTGGCAACTCTCCCGCCGTTCGCGAAGGTCTCGCCCCCGGCGACCACATCGTTGAAGCACGCGCGGACGGCTACCAGCCGATCACGCGACCGGTCACCATCGAAGCGGGCCGTGAGCAGGTCGTCTCGCTCGAGCTCCAAGAAGTGCAGCGTGCCGCAGGCCGCATCGTCATCAACTCCGACGTCGATGGCGCGACCGTCACCGTCGACGGCGAAGCGCGCGGGACCCCGCCCGTCGTGATCGAAGACGCCCCCGCAGGTACGCACGCGATCGTGGTCAGCGCGCCCGGCCGTCGCGACTTCCGCCAGACCTGCACCACGGGCCCGGGCGTCGATTGCGAACTCACCATCGATATGGATGCCGCTCCTGCGCCCATCCGCGTCGTCGAAGCGAACAATGTCTCGGGTGCCCAGCTCTACGTTGACGGCGAACTCGTCGGACCGGTTCCCTTCGAAGGCACCGTGCCCTCGGGCAACCACCAGGTGGAAGTCCGCGCGCCGGGGTACGAGTCCTTCACCGCGCAGATGAACTTTGAAGCGTCGGCCGAACCACGCGTTGTGGATGTCGCGCTTCGTCAGGAAGGCGCGCTGAGCGATGACGAGCTTGAGATGCAGGAAGCCGAAATTCTCTTCCGCCACCAGCAGACCGTCGCGCGCTCCGGTGTGCCCCTTCCACAGGATCTCGCGGTTCTCGACTTCTCGGTGGGCTGGCCCTACCTCTTCGAGGCGCGCCTCGGCATCGGCATCATGGACTGGCTCGACGCCGGCATCGCCCTTCGTACCTTCTTCCGACTCACCGAGTTCGAAGCCCGCGTGAAGGCCGGCTTCCGCCCGGTAGAGCAGTTCTCCATCGGCGGTCAGTTCCGCATCGGTGGTGGCCTCGGCGGTTCCGCCGACCTTGTCGACAACGTCGATGTGACGCGCGACGACATGGGACAGATCACGGGTCGTCCGACCTGGGGTACGGGAGAAAACGAGACGAGTCTCGCCGAAGACATCGCCGGTCACCCGACGAACAACTTCTTCTTCAGCCTTGAAGCACTCTTCTCGCTGCACTTCGCGAGCGCGGGTAACTTCACCCTCTGGACCGGCTTCGACTTCTACAGCGACCGCTGGGACTGGCACGAGTCGCACCGTGACTGCCGCTTTGCCGGTGGTTGCAACGACGATATGAACGGAAGCCCCGTCGCTGCGGATCCCTCTCTCGGAATCCTCGCGCCGAACGGTGAGCGTCAGAACCTCGCGCGCTTCCGTATCGGTGGCTCGCTCGAGATCATCTTCAGCCGCCGCTGGAACGGCTGGGTCTCCTTCGAAGGTGCCTTCGGTCCTGACCGTCGCATCGTCGGTGACATCCTCGGATTCAACAACTCCGATATCCAGATGTACACGCGCCTCGGCCTTACCTACAAGTTCGACTACGGACACTGATCCCAGACGCGAACACGCGAGCGGCGCGGACCTTCGGGTTCGCGCCGTTTTTCGTTCCGTCCCCGCGTTGTGAAACCGGGTCGCAATATGATCCTCGTTCGCACATCGAAGGGGTCATTCAGCCCCTCCCCGCGACCGCCGTATCGGACACGCTCTTCCCAAAACGCCGGCTATTGCACCCGCCACTGGAGGAACATCTCTTGCTCTAGTTCGACAGGATGAAGAACGACGCCTCCTCGCTTCCACAAACTCTCGCTCTCTCCCTCGCGTTCATGAGCGCATGTGCCCCAGCAAATCTCAGCGAGGTCATGCCCAGCCAAGACGCTCTCGCGGAAAGCGACATTGAGCAGATTGTGACCGGAGAGCAGATCCTTGAGGAGTGGGCGATCGTCGATGACTATCGGGTTTCGCCACCCGTCGCAGCGGAAGAGAGTGGGATCGCGATCTCAGCGCTCGCGCACAGCTCAGGCGATCTTGAAGTGGAGCTCGAGGTTCAGGCCATGAACGCCGATGGCTACCCGATTGGCGCCTGGGTACCGCTCGAGCGAGATTTTATGGAAGAGGGAATTCAGACCTTCTCCACAACGCTGCTCAACGTCGCTCAGATGGCTCGCGTCCGAGTGCGCAACGAATACGCAGAAATGCTCTCACGTCTTCAGTGGGGCCTTTACGGCGGAGTAAACGACGCCGAACTTTCGTTCTTGCTCGAGCGTGCGGGCAACGAAGAAACAGGATCGCGCACCGCCGCCGTTGGAAGCACCACCGTTCGCGATATCGCGGGCCGCGGTGCGTGCAGCACGGCCGGCATTGAAGGTCTGTCTCAGCAACTCGCAGAATCGCAGGCGTGTATGCGACCCGGCAGCTTTGTCCGTTTTGATAACCATCCGCGAATTCAGCTCACCTCTGGTCGCGTTCATCCCTATCTGCAGGCGAGCGCTCGCGATGCCTTGCATGCAGCGGCCGACCGCACGGCTCTCTCGATCAACTCCGCATTCCGAACGCTGGCCGATCAATATGTTCTATACCACTCAGGAGGATGCGGCCTCGCTGCTAGGCCAGGTCGAAGCAATCATCAAAGCGGGCGCGCCGTCGACGTGCGCAACTGGTCGGGCGCACGCCCTGCGCTCACCGGCTCAGGCTGCTCCTGGCTCGGCGATCGGGACCGAGTTCATTTCGATTGCCCCGGTGGCGACCGACGAAACGATACCGTTCTCGCCTTCCAGCGCCTTTGGAATATCAACAACCCAACAGATCGCATCAGCGAAGATGGCACGTACGGCGCGCAGACCGCTGCCCGCCTTGCCCGTTCCCCCGCAGGAGGCTTTGCCCGCGACGCATGCGGAGGTTCCAGCGCGCCCGCGCCGGAGATGCCGGCCGCGCCTGCCACCGAGGACCGACGTGGAGAATTCGCATCGATCGGCGTCGTCTCACGAGAGGCCTGGGGAGCGATGGACAATCGCTATGCCTACGATGCACACCGTCCCGTCACCATCACGATTCACCACACTGCGGGCCATTCCGAAAACCCAGTGTCGGAGGTTCGCGGCATTCAACG
>JAHDCI010000210.1:3891-8683 GCA_020629955.1 Myxococcota bacterium
TGTGCTGCGGGAGAGCTCATCGAAGCACTGATGGCGCGTTATCCAACGATTCGAACATTCACGAAGCATCGAGATTTTGCCCCCGGCCGAATCTGTCCGGGTGGAAGCGTGGAAGCGCGCCTTGCAGAGATTGAAGCCATCGGACGCGGGCGGCGCAGTTGCTCTTCGAGCGTGCCGAGCGAACCCGAAACGAGCGATGCGCCTCCCAGCCCAGCGCCGAGCGCAACGCATTGTGAACACAGCAACGGGGGAGTCTATGTCGACCGCGGGTGCAGTACGGGTTTCCAGTGTTGCGGAGGATCGTGGACCACACGGGCGCGCGGCTGCGGAGAGTGCGCCTGTGTTCAAGGGGATGGAACCCGCGGGTGCGAAGCGGGAACAGAGACACCTGCTCCCAGTGACCCGCCCCCGGTCGGCGACGCCACATGCCGTCACGGCAACGGCGGCGAGTACGCGAGTCGTGCGTGTTCCGCAGGCTTTCAGTGTTGCGATGGACGCTGGAGTGAACGCGGAAGCTGCGGGGACTGCGGATGCGAAGAAGAGAGCGGCGTACGTGGCTGCGGCGTCGATGCCCCTACCCCCGCTGCACCGACGGGCCGAAGCTGCACGCATACCTTTGGCGGAACGTTTTCGGATCGCGCATGCAGTCCCGGCTGGCAGTGTTGCGACGGACGGTGGTCACTCCGCGGCTCCGGATGCGGAGCCTGTGCCTGCGAGGGAACGGGTTCGGCCGGCTGTTCTGTCATGAGCGAAGCGCCGCGTTCGCCAACGTCAAGCTGCAACGCCAACGATGGCATTCGTCGCGGCGACGCACTGATCCCGCAACAGAGCATCCGCAACGAAACACTTCGCCGTACGCTCGGCATGAGCGTGGAACCGTACGGTGCGCCCCTGAGCGATGCTCAAGGAAGCTGGGTCTCCGGGCGCGTGAGCCACTTCGGAGGCCCAGAGGATTTCGGGGTAGGACCGCGAGATACAGTCGCGTTATCGAGTGAGATCGCGCGTGAGCTCAATACGCCGCTCAACCCGAGTGACCGCGACCTCAACGAACGTCCCGAGGATTTCTACTACCTCGCGATGCGCTGGGATTATTCGCCCGAGGGGGCATCGCTATGGCGCAACTCGCGGATCGTTTTGAAGAATCCGGAGAATGGCCGGCAGGTCATCGTCCGGCCGGTCGACTGGGGCCCGCATACGCGGACGCGACGGATTGTGGATATCTCCCCGCAGGCGCTCGCCGACCTTGGCGCAGCGACCGATGACGAACTCTTTGTGGCCTTCGCAGAAGAAGGAACTCCGCTCGGTCCGCTTCGCTGCGAATAGCGTCCGACGCTAGCAGTCCGTTGATTTACTCCGAATCCCGCTTCGCGGCATTTTCACGCACTCAAGCGCCATCCAACTCTTGCCAGATATATCCGATATCAGGCTTCAAATCGGACGCATCCGCGTACGCAAAATTTCCACGAGTCAGAATGGGAGTAAATCAACGGCCTGCTCAATGCCGGGCGTTTGTCGCAGTCTCTTGGTAGGTTGACGAAATGCGTCCCTCCCCTGAGAAAGATCCGCGCGATACCGTCTCCGGGAAGCGCACGATCCTGCACGTGGACATGGATGCGTTCTACGCGTCGATCGAGCAACGCGACAATCCCGAGCTGAAAGGGAAGCCTCTGATTGTGGGCGCCCGCTCACGCCGCGGAGTGGTTGCGGCGGCATCGTACGAGGCGCGCCCCTTCGGCGTACGCAGCGCGATGTCGATGGTCGAAGCACTTCAGCGATGTCCGCGCGCTATCGTCGTGCTGCCGCGAATGGAGCGCTACGCGGAGGTCAGTGAAGAGATCTTCTCGATTTTTCACCGCTATACACCGCTCGTCGAAGGGATCAGTCTTGATGAAGCATTTCTGGATGTCAGCGGATCGATGGCACTCTTCGGCGACGGCATCGCGATCGCCAAGGAGATCAAAGCTGCCATCTCTAGCGAGCTCTCCCTCATCGCTTCTGCCGGTGTGGCGCCGAATAAGTTCATCGCGAAGGTTTCGAGCGATCTGGACAAGCCGGACGGCCTCGTCGTCGTCGCCCCGGAAGGTGCCCGAGAGTTTCTCGCCCCCTTGCCGATCGAACGTATGTGGGGCGTCGGGAAGAAGACCGCGCCTCGCCTGCGAGACGTAGGCTTCGAGACGCTCGGCGACTTGGCCGCTGCCGACGAGAGGCTGCTCAGCAGCATCCTTGGAAGCTTCGGTCCCGCGGCAAAGCGACTTGCGATGGGTCTCGACGATCGGCCGGTCATCCCCTCTCGTGCTGCAAAAAGCGTGGGCGCCGAACAGACCTTCGAAAAAGACGTGCACAGCGTCGCAGAACTGGAGCCCTACTTGCTTCGACAGTGTGCGCGGGTCGCAGGTCGTCTCCAGCGAGGTGGCATCGCAGCGTCCGCGGTCACGGTAAAGCTCAAGGACAGTCAGCATCGCTCGCGCTCACGTCAGAAGAGCCTTTCCCATCCCATCTTCGATACGGATTCGCTCTACGAAGTCGCGCATTCCCTACTCTCTCGTTTTCCAGAAATCGCGCGAGGCGTGCGCCTCGTCGGAATCTCCGCGGGCGGGCTACAAGACCAAGGACCGGAGCTCAGCCTCTTTCCAGACGAGCAACGCATAAAGCGAGAGGAAATCGAAGCGCTCACGCAGAAACTCCGAACCAAGTTCGGTGATAGCGCCATGACCCGCGGATCCCTTCTCGAGACGACCGACCATGTTGACGGTGGTGTCGGCAGCGGGCTCTCCAGGGAGAACGTTCGGAAGGTTGAGCGTTCCGGAAGTGGCGACGAGACGCGTTAAGCTCAGAACGCCATCGTGAGGTCGAGAATCCCCATCCGCGCGGCCTCTCCGGCCTCGCGAGCTCCTTGCTCAGCATCCATCGCGACATCGCGAGCGGTATCCACCACACGCATCGAGGTGTTCATGCTCGGCGCCCTGCTCGACGAATCCAAGCTCGACGGATCCATGCTTGGAGGCCGAACCCCGACAGGGATGCTCGGCGCCACATTCTGCATCGACGGCGTTTGCCCGATTCGATCGGCCGCGTCCATTCGCGCTTGCGTGACTTCTCGGGAACGCATCGTGGGGCGCATGCTGGACCGCATGGCGGAAGCGCGTCTGTCGTCGGTGCCTTCACCACGCTCCATTCTCAGCGTGACATCCCCGCCGTAGTTCAGGTTGAAGTCTTCGATGACGCTCTGAAATCCTTCCATACGTGCTTCGAGACGACGGGCACCTTCTTGTCGTGGAAGCTGCCCCCGAAAGGGATTCGGCACTCGCTCTCCATCCAGAAGAAGTGCGGCCGTCAGAAGTGGAGCCCCGCTTTCATCAACGACGTTGATGTTGACGTCCACACGCTCTGGCGCGGCCTCTTCGGTGCTCGCTTCTTCTGGTTCAACCGTCGCGACGACCGGTACGGGCTCTGGTTCATCATCTCCGGAGAAGAGAACAGAGAGCCCCACCATGGCGAAGATCGCCAGGAGGACTCCAACGACGGCCAGGCCCAAGTTCGACTTCGACGACTTGGAGAGTCCAAGCTGAGTCTCGGGGCCAGGGGCGTAGGTTTCTTTGAGTCCTGGCGCCGGGCGAAACGAGTCGAGACGTTCCGCGGTCCGCGCAGCCGGAACGGCGGCGGCCGTTCCCTTGGCCATCGCTGCGCTCTTGGCGCCGGCCTTCGCCGCGAAGGTCGACTTCTCTTCGAGCACCGAGGAGGGCGCGCCTTTGGTACTGGGCGCATTCGACGCGAGGCGAGGCGTATCGTCTACCTCGGCGAAGGGCGCGAGCGCCGCCTTTAGCTCCGCACAGCTCTGAAAACGATCGCGCGGGCTCTTCTCGAGGAGCTTATTCACGATCGCTTCGATCTCTTCGGGCACGTCCGGGCGATAGTCCCGGAGCGCCGGCGGAGGCTCCGTGCAAATCTTGAGCACCAGCATCGGATAGCTATCGTCGTCGAACGGGAATTGCCCGGTGAGCGCCTCAAAGAGAATCACGCCGAGGGCATAGATATCCGTTCGGAAATCGACATCCTTTTTGCCCTGGGCCTGCTCGGGAGACATGTAGTACGGCGTTCCGAGCGTCGTGCCCGTCTGCGTCATGCTCTTGCCCGCGCCGCTCGCGTCTTTGATCTTCGAGATCCCGAAATCCAGGACTTTGACGAAGTCGGGTTTCCCAGAGCGATCGATGAGAAAGATGTTCTCCGGTTTTAGGTCTCGATGAATGATCCCCTTGCTGTGTGCGGCATCGAGCGCATCGCAAACCTGGTTCAGAATATGAATCGTTCGCTTTAGATTCTGAGCACCATCCGCTCGCAGTTCATCGCCCCAGTCACTTCCTTCGAGAAACTCGAGCACCATGAAGACCGAGCCATCGTCGAAGCGGCCCATGTCCGTGACTTCGATGATATTCTCGTGACCGATGCTCGTTGCCGCCTGCGCTTCGCGGTGGAAACGGGCGACAATCTCCGGGTTCTTGGCCATCTGCGCGTGCAGACATTTGATCGCGACGCGACGTTTAATGAGCGTGTGCTCTCCCTCATACACAGCGCCCATCCCGCCCTCACCGATCTTGCGAACGATTCGATAGCGATCTTGCAGCACCATTCCGACGCGAGGGTCGAGCGAGGAACTCTCCGACATCCGCAAAAGATACCAAAAGCTTGCCGAGAACGTTGGGTTCGCGGCGAGCTTTTTTTCTCACTCGCTCGAGAACCCCGCGCGAGTGCGGGGATCAATCGCTACAAGGGAAGATCTTTCGTCAGGGGCGCC
>JAHDCI010000211.1 GCA_020629955.1 Myxococcota bacterium
ATCGACGATGGCACCGCAACTCGGAACGAGTTCATGCCGACGCCGCCGCTCGACCGCACGAGCACATCGAATTGCGTCGGCTGCCACACGGTCTCCAATAGCGGCCGCTACATGGCAGGACGCCTCGGCGGCGGTGAGAATATCGGCGCCATCTTTGATCTCACTCGCGATCTTACGGGCGATCCGCCACCCACGGAATTCCCGCTCGTTCGTTCCGAACCCAACTCGATCCGCTGGTGGTTCTCCTCTTGGTCCCCCGACGACTCACGCCTCGTTGTCTCCACCGACGAAGGGCGTACGCGGCAAATGCGCTTCTACGATCCTTTCGCAGGCGTAAGCGTGGAAGTTACCGGCACTCTCCCCGCCGGCACCACCCACCCGGCCTGGTCGCCCGACGGCGCACAGATCGCATATGTCTCGGATCTCGACGCTTGGGGCGGCGCCAATACCACCGGCAATATCTACACGCTCGACGTGATCGCGGAAGACCAAGTTGGCGACAGCCGGCGGATTCATGACGGTGCGTCGCTCTCAGGGGAGATGCCGGGCGGGGTCACCGACAGCTATCCGACCTGGACACCAAACTCCGAACAGATCGCATTTGCGCATGGCCAAGGCAGCCGCTCGGACACGCGAGAAGCGGGCGCGATTCGCTACTCTGCCGTGTACATCATGAACCGAGATGGCTCGAATGTGACCCGGCTCAGCAATATCTCTCCAGATGGGGAACAGACCGAAGACTTTCAACCGCGTTTCTCTCCCTTCGAATCCGGCGGCTACTTCTGGCTGACATTCCTCTCACGCCGAGACTACGGCAACGCGCAAGTCGGGACGCATGGCACGCAACGTCAACAGATCTGGGTCAGCGCGATCTCGGTCGATGGCGATGGCGAAGGCGGCGACCCCTCAGCGGTTCCCTACTGGCTGCCCGGACAGAATACCGCCTCGCGCAATATCAGCGCCTACTGGGCGCCGCGTCCCTGCCGGCCGGATGGCGAATCCTGCTCCGTCGGCTCCGAATGCTGCGGCGGCGACTGTCGCCCGGGCGAAGGTGGCGCACTCGTCTGCTCACCGCCGCCGCCGGAGCGCTGCCGAATGTTTAACGAGACCTGCTCGACCGCCGCCGATTGCTGCAACGGGCTCGACTGCATCGGCAACGTCTGCACGACCGCGGTCCTCTAACCCACATCCATTGCGAGCTATTTCGGGTGCCTTTGTTTGCCCACAACAATCCGCTACCTGACCACAACCATCAGCGGAGCGGAGGCTCGCTATTGAGGCGGTTTTCGGCGACCAATCCGTAGAACGCAGCGCTCTCGAGTGGGGGGAGCGCTTCCTCTCGGATCTGAATCGTGCGGACCGCCCAGATATCTTTGAAGACGCGATAGCGAATCGCGGTCTGATCGAGATAGTCGACACCCGCGGAGCCGCCGGTGCCCGTTCGCCGTCCGATGATCCGCTCGACCATGCGTGCATGGCGCTGCCGAAAGATCAGGCTCGATTGCTCGAGCGCCACGATCGCGTCGATGACTTCACGGGGCCAAGCAAGCAGTGGAAGCTCGCGGTAGCTCTCGAGAAAAACCAACGCCGCGCGAACGCGAGCAACCCGCTTACGTTCCTCGAGATCTTCAATCTCCTCAGCGAGCAAGAAAGCACGAGCGCCCTCTCTTGCCGCGGCGTAGCGCTTATCGAGGCGTTCCCGGTCCGCATCCGTATGACCATTGTGCTCAGCGAAACGTCGGGCTCGGCGGGTTTCCTCGGCATGTGCGAGCAGATAAGACTCCACGAATCGAGAGACTTCGTGTTCATCGTTTTCGTCATCCGGTGTCGAGCCGCAGATCGGCGTACGGTGCAGCCACGCTTCAACAGCCTCTCGAATCGAAGGCGTATCTTTGAGCCGGCGTTCGAGACGCTCCGAAGCAGGCGAAGCTCCACCGCTCGGGTGTCGAAGCGCTTTGGCGTACGAGACCTCTCCGCCGAGCGGCACCCGCAAACCATCCTCGAGCCCGAGCAATACCTCGATCTCTCGAAGCTGCGCGGACTGAAAACCGCTCGCCGGGCTCAGCTTGTCGCGAAACGCGAGGTAGTCACGCGTGGTGAGCGTCTCCATCACCTCGAAATGCTGACCGACATGTTCAAAAAGCGTCGCCGCCCGCCGAAGCCCTCGGACCGCCAGCGAAAGGCTTTGTTCGGGTACGATCGATTGCGCAAAGAGGTCGCGGATACTGACGAGCTCGCGAAGGATGAGCTTAAACCAAAGCTCATCGATCTGATGCACAACGATAAAGAGCACCTCGTCGTTCATCAGCGCATCATCGTTTGGCGCAAGCCCGCCCTGCAGGCCGAGGAGCTCCTCCACCTTGATATAGTCCCAATAGGTTGTTGGCTCGCGCTCGCTCATGCCTCAACGCTTATCCGGGGAGCTGTGCTGCGTCCAGTCTACGAAGGCGCGAGTGACGCAGCTCACGTTCCGAGCGCGAGGTATCGATCCAACGTGCGCGGCACCCATGCCTCGCATTTCGTGGAGCTTTCAGCGCACCGGTCGCTCGGAACCGCGACCCACTGAATCCCGAGGATTTCAGCGAGAGCGTAGGCATTTTCAGGCGACGCTGCTATATCAGACCGATGGACGGCGCAGCGATCGGCGATCTCATTTACGACTGGAACGAAGCGGAGCGGCAGATCCCTGCCATTCCGAAAAAGTTCGAACTACACGACGAGACGCTTCGCGATGGAATCCAAAATCCATCGGTCGTCGATCCCGGAATCGGCGACAAGCTGGAGATCTTGCATCTTCTCGACGAAGTTGGCGTCGATAGCACCGATGTGGGGCTGCCCGGCGCTGGACCACGCGCCTTCGAAGACGTGCTCACGCTGTGTAAAGAGATCGCGGAACAGAAGCTCAATATTCGCGCGACCTGCGCCGGACGAACTCTGGTCGGTGATATCGAGCCGATGGTCGAAGTCTCTCAGAAGGCCGGCATTCCGGTCGAGGTGATGACCTTCATCGGCTCGTCGCCGATTCGTCAGTACGCCGAAAACTGGAGCAACGAGCTCATCACGAAGCGCTCGGTCGAGGCGATCGACTTCGCGGTCAAAGAGGGCCTCCCCGTTACCTTCGTCACCGAAGATACCACTCGATCCCGTCCCGAATTCCTCCGCGACCTTTTCCTCGCCGCAATCGACGCTGGCGCGACCCGGCTCTGTCTTTGCGATACGGTCGGGCACTCGACACCAGACGGCGTTCGAAACCTCATCGAGTTCACCCAAGACGTCATCGAGAAAAGTGGCGCCGATGTAAAGATCGACTGGCACGGACACAACGACCGTGGTCTTGCACTGGTGAACTCGCTCTTCGCACTCGAGTATGGTGCTCACCGCGTGCATGGGTGCGTTCTCGGTATCGGTGAACGCGTCGGCAACGCTCCACTCGATCTCCTCCTGATCAACCTGCGGCTGCTCGGCGTGATCGACCGCGACCTTTCTCAGCTCGCAGCGCTCGCAGCGAAGACTTCCAGCGCGACGCGCTTCCCGATTGGAATCAGCTATCCCGTCGTCGGCGAAGACGCCTTCCGAACCGCAACCGGCGTGCACGCCGCGGCGATCATCAAGGCGCAGCAGAAGGGCGAAGATTGGCTCGCGGACCGCGTTTACTCCGGGGTCCCCGCCGGCATGTTTGGTCGCAAGCAAGAGATTTGCGTCGGCCCGATGAGCGGCATCTCAAACGTGACCTACTGGCTCCGTGAGAACGGCGTTGAAGAGAGCGGCTTGCTTATCAAAGCCATCCTCCAAGCCGCAAAGAAGAGCGACCACAACCTCTCGAAGGAAGAGGTCCTCGCGATCATCGATCGACACCACCGGACGCTCGAAAAATCGTGAGGATGCGCCGCCTCGTACTGCTCGGGGCGCTCCTTGGCGTCGGCGCCTGCGACTGCTCAAGTCATCGCAGAGAGGGAGCCAGCGACCGCGCGCAAACCACCACGTCCGAACCGGAAACCAGAGCCAACGAAGAGCATGAGGAATCCGAGTCTGTCGCTCCGGAACGCTGGCGCGCGCTGAGTCTCCACTCCCGCTTTGTCTCGATCGTCGATGATGGGGTGATCTTTGCATCCCCTCTCGGCATCGTACGCAAGGATATGCGCGGCGAGACCGCGTGGACACGCGGCATGCCACTCCATGCAGAGAGCGGCTTAAGAGCGCAGCGGCTCGGAGACCGTCTCCTCTTCGAGCACGCAAGGCAGACCCACGTCCTATTCCTCGAGACCGGCATCGACGCACCGCTGAGCGCCCAGTCCACGGAAGGGATCGGCTCATTTCTTCTGCTCCGAAACGAAAGCGAGTGCAGCGCACGGCTCACGACCGCCGAAGGCGTTGTCTTTGGAGAGCCTCTTCTCGGCACGTGGCTTCCGCCGGAGGGAACCGGCCCCGAAGCGCGACCGATCGCGGGCGGACAAGAACGTCCATCCGAGGGAGCGCGTTGCGAGCTTCGGGTTCACGCGCTCGGAACCGTCGGTGGCGCCACGATCGTCGTCACGCCTTCGCTCCGGATACAGCTCATCGCACCGGGCGCGATCAACGATGAAGGGGAAGCGGAGCATGAGGCGCCGCTTGTGTCCCACGCGACCTCCACCATCACCTCTCCTTTTCAGCTCCGATCCATTTCCTTCGATGACCGCGTACTGGTCTATATCCCAGGAGGGCGACACGACGTGCTCGAGGAGCAGGAACTCGAGCCTGCACGTATTCTCGCGTTTTCTGAAAGCGCACTTCTCTTCGAAACCGAGATCCCGATGGGAGAGAACTGCATGCGCGATCCGGAAGAGCCAATCCGCCGCGTGAGCGATGGAGAGGTCCTCGTGCAAGCGTGTGGCAATACAGCACTCATCGATGCGACTGGAACCGTCATTTTTCAAACGTCCGTAAACGGTCTCGCCCGGCTCGAAGATGAGCCCGCGCTGCGATTTCGCCGCATTGGACGCGACCGCGGCGCCCTCGATCGCGACAAGGTCATCACGCTCAATCGCGAAGGCGAGACCGTGGCAGAGCTGAGCATCCGCTGCGAAGATTGTGTCGTTCTCAGCACCCCTGAAGGTGTGGTGACCTCGGGTGAAAATGGTCTCCAGGGATTCTCCGCGTCGGGCGCACTCGAATGGGAATCCGAACTCACCGGTGACCTCGTGCCGCATCCTGAGGGGCTTGTCCTGATGCAGCGTGAAGAGGAAGGCACCGAGCGCAATCTGGCGACCGAACACGGATCGCTCTTTCACTTCGATGGTTCGCATGTCGGCGATTCTCCTGGTGCGTATCTCGGTGCACTCGGTGACGTCGCGCTCTTTCACACGGAAGAGAACCTGGTCGCGAGGACTTTCTAATGTCGAAGCGAAACGTCGATCCAATTCCCGAAGAAGACCGGCACACCTACGGCCAAAACCAGTTCCGAGAGTCCGGCTTTGGATGGCTTCTCCTCTTTGCTCCTTTGCTGCTCTCGACCCCCTATCTCGTCGGTCCATTCCTGACGGCCTACGGGGTTCACGAAGCGCTCGGCAGTTATCGCGGCAAGGAAAACGAACGCGGTGAAAACCGAGGCTTCGCCATTCTTCTTCTCGGCGCGATCATGATCCTGATCGGCATCGCGCAGTACCAAAGCGCAGCACTCTCCGAGCTGCGCTGGGTACCGATTGCCCTTGGGCTGATCCTGACGCTGCTCTTCCAGCCGATCTCGCTCGTCTTCCCGGCGGCCGTCGACATCGCTTCGCCACCGAGCTTTCGACACCTCTTGCTCGCTGGCAGCGAAGCATACCGAGCAGCAAGCCCCGCTCTCAAACTTCGGGTCGCGACCCCGCCTCTCCTTTTGGTCGCGACCTGTTGGCCGCTGGTGGAGCAAGCGGGAATGAACTTTGGTTTTTGGGTTCTCCTCGCGCTCTACCCCGTCCCGTGGCTGTGGCTGTGGGTGATGCAACTCGACCACGCTTGGGTCGAGACTCGCGCGGAGTGGGATCGCTTCGACGACGACCCACGCCTTCGCCCGGGAGCGCTCTTGCAACTCTTCTTCGCCTGCGTCGCAACGCTCGGTGCAGTCGCAGTTCTCACGCAATCTGTTGCCACGCCTCTTCCCGTTCGCGTCGACGACCCGACCATCCAGCGAGGACTAAACTCCTACGGGACGCCCATCCCGGAAAGCGGGCGCGCCTTTCGCGTAGAAGCCGCGGACGAAAGCGTCGCGATCTCGGCGCCTGGAAACGAATATCAGGTCTCGGCGGGCGGGCAGGTCTCCAGGGTCACCGTGTCTCGTGCACGCGACAATCGGGGTTGCGAAATCCGCGCCCTCGGAAACGGGGAATCCCTGGGCGTATTCCTCACGGATATCAACGGCAACCGCCGGGACGACCGCCTATTCGACCGCTTTGAACGTCGGCTCGGTATCCCAGGGATCGTCGCCACGCTGATCTTTCTCTTCGGGCTCTTTGTCGGTATTCGCGCGATCCGGAGGATGCTGGCGGTTCGGAAGCTGATCGGAAGAAAAAGCGATGAGGCAGACGGCGAGCGCCCCCGCTTGCTCGAAGGACGCCTCGAGTGGCCGGAAGGCACCGAGCTCATCAGCGAAGGGGCTACCTTGATCGCCAACGGCCCCGCGTACTTCATCGCCGGAGACCTCCGAGTTCGGCTGCCCGAAGGCAGCGCGATCCCTCAATTCGGAAACGTTCGCGGCGTCTCGCTAACGGAAGGCGCGCGCGTGAGACTTGCTTCCGAGAGCGGCGATAGTCGCTTCGCACTCGTCGGCTCCTTTTCGAAACTTGCAATGGGTGGACATCGAGACGCGAGCGTAGAGTTCCCGGAAGGCGGAACCCTCATCGCTGGCGGTCGGGATACTGCGCTCGCCTACTACGCGACGAGCACCTCGGCCGACATCCTGCTTGGGCTCACGCCGGCGATCATCGCCGGGTTCGGACTCGCCGCGATCGCATATTGGACGTAGCGCTCGAATCGATCGCGTTCCTCCTTGCGCTCCTTATCCCCCCTGCTCTACACCGCAGGTATGCACGCTGGCCTCGGCAAACACCTTTTCGCCTTTCTCCTCTGCGCAGCTCTCCTCGCAGGTTGCTCCTCGTTCTTTCCCGGACCGCGCGAGCGCTTGATTTACCGTGGAGAGCCGAGCTCGACGATGCGCACGGAGGGCCAATACGCGGTCTATACCCCGCCCGGCTATGTCGCTGGCGAGGGGCCGGAGCTCGACGTGGTGCTCTTTCTTCACGGCGGAGGAGATGACCAAAGCAGCGCCGAGCGGCACGGTTTGACCGACGCGCTCGACGCGGCGATCGAGGCTGGCGAAATCCCGCCCGTGATCGTGCTCTTCCCCCGCGGTGATTTCGGATTCTGGGTGAACTGGCACGACGGGACCCGCCCCTACGAGGATTGGATTCTCGACGAGCTTTTCCCGAAGGTCCGGCGTGAGTTCCACACCGGCAGCTGTCCGGAGCACTGCCACGTGATGGGCGTCTCGATGGGCGGCGCCGGCACGCTACGTTTTGCGCTCCACCGGCCCGAGCTTTTCGCGAGCGCGACCGTACTGAGTGGTCCGATCTTCAACACGGACGAAATGCGTGATTTCGCAAACGGGCGGATGTATCAGCTGCTTGCACCCACGCACCGAATCTTCGGCGATATGCAGACCGATTGGCAGATCCGCCGGGAGGACCCGTACGAGCAGTGGACCTCGCAGGAAGACCTCGGCCTAAATCTCTACCTCGGCTGGGCCGAAGGCGACCGCGGGCAGCTCATCGCCTCAAACGAACGCTTCTCGCAGCACCTGCAGTCGCATGAGATTGAGTATCGCGAGGAAGTCTTTGAGGGAGGGCACAACTGGGTGAGCTGGACCCCAGTGATCTTGCGCGCGATCCGACACGCGCACGGAGGAGAGGCGCAATGAGTAGCGCAGAAGAACCGAAGCGCTGGGCGCTGATTACAGGCGGCACCCGCGGCATCGGCGCCGCCATCGCGAGCGCGCTTGCGGAAGATGGCTATCCGCTGCTCCTGACCTATCGAAGCAACGATGAAGCGGCCAATACATTCGCGGACGCGATGCGCGAAAAGGGACACGAGGTCCGCCTGCTGAAATTCGACGTGGCCGACCACGCCGCCGCGACCGCCGCCATCGAAGGTTTGGTCGAGGAAGGCCTCATCGTCGAGGTCCTCGTCAACAACGCCGGCATCGCCCGAGACTCGAGCTTTCCGCAGATGAGCCACGACGATTGGCAAGCCGTCACCCGCACCACCCTCGACGGCTTCTACAACGTCACGCGACCTCTGGTGATGCCGATGTGCCGACGACGGCGCGGACGCATCATCAATATCTCGTCGGTCAGCGGCGTGAACGGAAACCGCGGCCAGGCAAACTACGCAGCTGCGAAGGCGGGTCTTATCGGTGCCACCAAATCGCTCGCGATCGAGGTCGCGAAGCGCGGAATCACCGTCAACGCTGTCGCGCCGGGGCTCATCGAGACCGACATGATCGAAGACGCACCCGTCGATATGATCCTCAAGCACATCCCCATGCGCCGCATTGGAAAGCCTGCCGAAGTCGCATCGCTCGTCCGCTACCTCGCGAGCGACCTCGCCGG
>JAHDCI010000212.1 GCA_020629955.1 Myxococcota bacterium
ATATGCTCTCGAAAGAGCGCGCAATCCATCACTTCGCTACCTTCTTTCGTTTGTAATCATTCAGAGAGATCGGGGCCTTGGTAGGAGGGACATCTACGATACCCATCGCTTCGGCCTGAGACACCAGCTGGGTGCGCAGGACTTTCCTGGCGCGGTGAAGGCGAGACATAACCGTCCCGATTGGGCACTCGAGTGCCTCGGCGATCTCGCGATATGCGAGCCCTTCTACATCTGCCATGATCACAATCGCGCGATAGTCCTCTGGCAGAGATTCTAACGCGCCTTGAATCTCGGATGCGAGCATTCGACGTTGCGCGGCCTCGACGGGCTGCGTCAGACCACGAATGGCGTGGTTGCTCATCACGCCCTCGCCCACCGGCGTGGCGAGCGCTCCATCGAACACGTCCCGTTCACGCCGCTTGCGACGATACTTGTTGATAAACGTATTGGTCAGAATGCGCAGGAGCCACGCCTTCATATTTGTCCCGGCTCGGTATCGGTCGTGAAAGCGAAACGCCTTGAGCATCGCATCTTGGACCAAATCCTCCGCGTCGCTCTCGGAACGAGTGAGCCGCATCGCGGCTGCATACATCCGGTCGAGATGCTGCATCGCTTCAGCTTCGAAGTCTTGAACGCGGAGTCCGGGAGGGCTGGCGGTAGTCGTCGTCATGTCTCTATGACCGCGAAACCCGTGGGCTTCTTGGTCTATTCCGAGAAAAAGCGAGGAACGCTGAGAAAAATAGCCTCAGCGACGGCGAATTCGCATCGTCGCGGGGGCAGGCGCTTCTTCCTCGGCTCCTTCTTCCCCCTCAACTTCCTGATCGGCCGCAGAATCGGCAATAAAATGGCCTCGCCCCAGCCTCCGACAGAAGTTACGCACCCGCTGACTCGACATCGCCTCCGGTGGCCCAAAACACTCTGCGACGGGCCCCATTTCACTGCACTCCGCCTGAACCTCTTCCTCCGTGGGAGGAGGAACTCCAGCCGAGCGGGCCCCCGTCTCCATCACCTCGCGAATGCGATCGCACGCGGAAACATCCTCGCCCATGCGGGCACCACGAAGGAGTGCGGCGCGCATCATCTCAGCCTGGGCGCTTTCCGGGATGCGATCGAGACGGTCAAGGCGCTCCCGGTCACCGCTTGAGATCCCCATACCGCTCGGCCGAACATCTCGAAGTCGATCTTCGACGGCACGTAGATCCGCTTCGACACCTTCGGGAAGCGCGGCCGCTCCAAACTGTGATCCTTGGGCATTCGGCACATGGGTCACGGGGCCGCGATCGGTGGTTTCCGCTCCTGGAGTCGACTCTTGCGCCGACTCGGTATTCTCGAGCGCTGCCTCGTTCAGCTCCGCATCTTCGGAGCCGCATGCGCCGGCGAACGCGACCGAAACAAGAAGAGAAACCTTCAGATAGTCCGAAAACACGGATCGGAGTAGATCGATGGAAATGGGCACTAGGAAGCCTCTGCGAAGGCCACTACGCTGAACGGCCCGTTCTGGGAAGAAGTAAAGCTCACGTAGGTCATCCGCAGTGGATTATCACGTCGCTGAAGTGTGAGGAGCCCGTCGATCTCGGTATCGACCTCCCGCCAAACGTCCCGGTCAAGGCGGCGCTCGAAATCTTGCTGAAGCTCCGTTAGCGAACTTACCTCCGAGCGAAACACCGTGATGGCATAAGGGTCCATCTCGCTCCGGAGGTCGAGTGTTCGAAGGCTATCAAGGGGCCTTGGGAGGTCGACCGGGTCCTCACCTGGCACGTCCTGACCGTCAGCCGGGAACATCGCGCTCGAGTCGAAATCGGGGCTTGGTTTCAATGTTACGAAGCTGCTGTGTTCACCACCGGTCACAAAGGAAAACTCAAGTTCTCCGAGCGCACCAAGGCGAGAGTGCTCCGCGAACTGCCGAATCCGATCGCCAGGGTCCCCCGAACCCGAAAGACAGGCAACGTACCCTTGGCCTTCTTGAAAATCGCTCGATTCAGCACCATCGCCTCGCTCGCAATCGTGCACACGCGCCTCGAGCGCTTGTTGAGGAGAAAGATGAGAGCTTCCGAACTCGATATGGACCAGCTGTCCGTTGAGTCGCATGCGCTGCGGTCCTGAGGAGAAATCGGCGTTTTCGTGCACACTGTCCTCAAAACGAGCGACTTGGATGGTGAGAAGTTCGCGACTGGTGTCGGAGAGCGCCTCCATCAAATTTCGGTGACCGACGTAGAGGTAAATGAGACCGACGATACCGATGACGGCGATCAAATGAAGTGCGAGGTAGAGGCGCCGTTTCAGAAACGCAAAAAGCCGAGAGGGGAGCGAGAGCTCCACCTTCGTCGGAGTTTCGGCGGCCGAAGTGCTCATACGAAAAGGGTTGGGAAACTCGGTATTCAGGGGCGAACGGTCTCGTACCACCGGAGGAGCGTCGCTTCGGTTCCCCAGAACGCATTCCGTCCGCGGTCGATGCCTTCCTCGTTGCAACGGTGAGCGATCTGCGCCCCATATTGCGCGCTTCCGCCGATGAGCGGCCGTTCAATCTCCCCCGAACGACGGTAGGAATATTGGGAGAACGTATAGCTCGCGAGCTGTCCGCCGTATCCACCACCTTCGAATCCCCAAGCAATCAATCCAGGAACGTCTGCAATGATGGGAACCATGGAAGCCCCAAACGCGCCGAAAACGACGGCGTCGACTACTCCAGACGTGGGCGAGACGGCATCCGTGCGTGTTGTTTCGTCGCCGGATTCGCCTTCACATGCACGTCGAAGCGCGTGGTCCATGGCATGTGCGCGAGCGAACTTTCCCTCTACGTGCGCCTGATCAAAGCCATCATGTACGAAGATGATCAGTGAGTACGCGAGTACAAATACCGGCAGCGCGATCACGGCTTCTGCAAATACACCGCCTCGCTCGTCTTTGAGTAGGTTTCTCATTTTCGTCCTTCGTTCATGCGTCAGAGGCGAACTTTAGTGAGCCACCAGGTTGTTGATCGCGCTGCAGAACCCGCCGAGGGAACCGCAGATCTCACCGATCCCGTTGATATTCGTGCGACGTAGACGCCCTCTCCACTTCGGAGTCCAGATGAAGTCGTCCTCGTAGTACCGCTCGTCTTCCTCGTTGCAGTAGTAACGCGAACCCCAGCTGAGGTTCTCGCGCGGGTTGCTGCCCCGGCGGCAGCGAACCTGATCATCCGGCTCGAAATGGGGATAGAACTCGGACTGAGCGACAGCGTAGGGAGCGAGCCCGCGAAGGTCGATGGTCGGATCTTCAGCGGTTTGTCCCCAGAGCACAGGTGCGGCGACCCGCTCGCTGTGCACATCGACTGGCACGTTGTCCTCCGGCGCGATCGCCAAAGAGTAGAACTGATAGCGGCTGGTCCCAACGGACTCCTGCAGCCGGCGAGGTCGCGGCCGTGTGGCGCGATGTGCCCGCCTGCATGCCCGGCTCGCCCAACAATCCGAGGAGCACGCCTGGTAGACTGCTGCCGCCCCCGCGACATACGCGGCCGCCTCTCCATTGCATTCGTCGAGCGCAATGTGCGACGCGAGCGCCATCGCGGTGATGTTGATTGCCGAGGTATGGCTGCGAAGAACGGAGCCTTGCCAAACATTGTCCCCTCGATCCAGCTGATCGCACATGACCTTACGGCGGGAGTCGCTCTCGGTTGGAAGCCCCCGCGTCAACGTCGTCGGATGAGGGATCGTGACAGCGTTGGTCATACTCTCTCCCACCGGGGGAGCATAGTTATTGGCCACAAATGAACTCGCAACCGCGCCTGCGTAGGCTGGAGCGGCGCCGTTGACGCGATTCATTAGGGTCTCGATCGCACCCTTGTTGTCCTCGACGACATCTTCGCCGTTGTCGACCGCTTGGTTGGCCGCGCAATTGCCCGCGCCCAACAAAAGACAAAACGCTGCCCCGCAACCGGTGGAACCCCAGCTAGCGACACACGCTGCCGAAGCAGCCGCACCGCCAGCGTCGATCATATGCGCGGCGCGGTAGGCCATGACCGATACTGAGAAAAGCATCGCGAGTGCGATATTGAGCATCGCAATGACATTCATCGACCGAGCCATCGTGATCGAACCGACCATTGCCCCGGCATCCGATGCGTCTTGCATACGCTCTCGGAAGGTGAGGACTTCGCCGATCCCCGTCAGATAGTAGAGCATGCCGATGCATATCGTCGCCATGAAGACCGACATGATCATCATCGCCCCACGGTCATCGCGCAGCAACGAGCGCCCAGCCATCGCTTCTTCCGCTATCATGCGAACCTCATTTGTCGATCGTCGTTCATACCGATTCTCCCAGGATAGCCGCTAATTGCGCTGAATGACCATTGTTCCCGATGGCGGTGCCCCTTCGGCGATACCTTCGGAGAGATACGTTCCCTGTCCGAGCCGACGGCATATTTGCCGAGTTCGGTCGTCAGGCATTTGTTCTGGGGGCCGAAAACACTGGCTCATGCCCCCCATTCGTTCGCAGAGCGCATCCATCTCCTCTTCGGAAGGTGGCTCCGTGCCCGCCTCTCGCGAGGCTTGGGCGATCGCACTCTTGATTCGATCGCACCCGCCCACCTCCGCGCCTTGGGTCGTCGCGTGCTGCAGCGCACGCGCCATGATCTGCGCTTGGCGGCTCTCATCCATATTTTCGAAGGGAGACAATCGCTCACGATCGCGTTCGCTGATCGCACCGCGACCGACATCCCGTCCAGCAGCGAGCTCCTCGATATCCTGCAACCGGTCCTCGATGCCCGGGGGCAACGCAGCTGGCGCCAGCGAGCCCCCACCAACAAGGTTACCGGCCGCTTCTGGCCTCGCGGGATTCAACGAAGTCTCCTGAGCGGGCGCTTCCTGCGCTCTACTCGAGGCCTGCTCAGTGGCATTCTGATGAGCGATCTCCTGGTCGTTGGCTTCCGAACACGCGAGTCCGAGAAGCAAGCCCAATATCACCGCCACCCTCACTACCGCGCCTCCGCGAAAGCGACCATCGTGTAGTCCCCTTCTTCGGGTTCGGTGAACTGAATATAGGTCATACGTAGAGGGTTATCTTTCCGCTGGACGATCAGAAGATTCTCCACGTTGGTCTCATCAATATTCCAGATGGATGCGTCTACCGTCTCGCGGTAACGCGCCATTCCTTCTTGCACGGAACCAAGTTCGGAACGGTAAATCGTCAGCGCGTAGGGGTCGACTTCGCTAACGAGATGCATCGTTCGCGTGCTCTGCTCTGGACGTGGCAAGTCCACCGGATCGCTGCCAGGGACTTCGCCACCGTCCTGCGGGAACATTGCCTCGGCATCGAAGTCGTCCCCGGGCTTGAGCGAGATAAAATTCGAGTGTTCGTCACCTTGCACGTAAACGAACTCAAGCTCTCCAAGGTCTCCAAGCCTTGAGGTATCGGTGAACTCATCGAAGCGACTGATTGGGTCGCCCTCCCCCGTCAAGCAGGCCACGAATCCTTCCCCGGGATTCGAGTCGCTCGAATGCGTTCCATCGCCCGCAGAACACTCCTCGGAACGTCGCTCTACAAAATCTGATGGGTTTTCCGGGGAAGAGCCGAATTCGACAAAGACGAGCTGTCCGTTGAGCCTCATTCGGTGCGTCCCCGAATCAAAGTCGGACTCCGCCAGGACTTCCCCTTCGTACCGCGCAAGTCGCGCCGTGAGCAGGTCCCTCCCCGCGTCAGCAAAAGACTCCATTGCTCTACGATGCCCCACGTACAAATAGATGAGAAAGAGCGTTGCACACACTCCGAAAATCTGAGCGCTCACCCACGCTCGACGTTTGAGATGAGCCCAAACCTTCTCCCAGCTCACGGCCTAATGCGGTTGTAGTACTGGTTGATGGTGGCGGTCGTCGCGGTAGGAATCCGAAATAGATTCCGGCCAATTCCGAGCTCATTGCACCGCATCGAAATCGAAGCGCCAGTGCTCGAAGACCCGCCAATAAGCGGACGATCAATCGAACCGGTGCGGTTGTATGAAAAATCTTGGAATTGATAGCCGCTCAGCCGAACCCCGTACATTCCGCCAGTGCCGAGGTAGAGCATTAATCCCCGGTTACGGGGAACGACGCGCGTCGCGAATTGCGATCCAAAAAGAGCGAGGGCGCCAAGACTCACGACGCCCATTCCGGACGCATTTGTCTGAGCTGTATCAGGGTCCCCGCCAACGTCTCCATCGCAAGCCCGACGCATCGTATGATCTGCAGCCGTTGCGCGCGCTGCCTTCGCCTCGATATGCGCTTGGTTGTACCCATCGTGCACGAAGACGATCAGCGAATACGCCAAAACGAATACCGGGAGCGCAATCACTGCCTCGGCGAAGATTCCACCACGTTCGTCGCGGAGCAGCCCGACTTTCCCAACGTTCTTTTTCTTCGAGGTCGTCATATCAGTGCGCGATCAAGTTGTTGATGGCCGAACAGAGACCGCCAAGGGACCCACAGATGCCGCTAAACCCGTTGAGGCTTGTACGACGTAGCCGGCCTCGCCATCGGGGCGTCCAGATGTAGTCATCCTCGTAGTAGCGCTCGCCCTCTTCGTTGCAGTAATATCGACCGCTGAAGAGCCCGCGATTTTCGGAGGGCCCCGAACCACCAAAGAATCCTCCCCCTCGGCAGCGAACATGATCATCCGGGAAGAAATGGGGGTAGAACTCCGCCTGAGAAATCGAGTAGTTCGCCATCGCTCGCAGGTCGAGCATCGGGTCTTCGGCAGTCTGGCCCCAGAGCACAGGTGCCGTCACGCGTCGGTCATGTTCTTCGATTCCAGAAGCATCGTCGTCTGCGGTTGCCAATGAGTAGAACTGGAAATCCCCCGACCCGACAGCGGAGGTTAGGCGATGTGGTCTCGGGTCCGTGTCCCCATGCGCTCTGTTGCAAGCGGGGCTAATGAACCAAACGTTCGGGGGGATAAACGGGCCCGCGAGAGCAGCCCCACCCTGCTGCACATAGCGGCGACCGCCACTTCCGCATTCACGGCGGCCAATATCACGCGCCATGCGAAATGCCTGAAAGTTGATTGGCGCCATGTAGTTTTGGGTCATTCCGCCACGCGTCAGCTGATCACACATGACGTCACGCCGAGAATCCTGCTCGGTCGGAAGCGTCAACCGGCGAGGAACGGTCACGGCGAGATTAACGGGGTCGTCGTAGTTGCCGCTGACGAATCGGTTGGCAACCAGCGCACCGTAGCCCGGTCCCGCGGCCCGCACCGCGTTTGCGAGGGAGTGAATCGCGCGCTTATTGTCGTTCACAATTCGATTTGCGTTTCGTTCTGCTTGCCGACCTGCGCAGTCACCCGCAGTCATCAGACACAGGGCGGTGATACACGGGCCTGGCCTGTACCATCGGCAACGACTGGAGGCTGCGAATGCGCCGAGCCAGATCATATCGTGCACACGGTTCGCCATCACGGCGAGCGAGAACAACAAAGCAAGAGCGATATTGAGAACCGCGATGACGTTCATTGATCGAGCGATTGTGATCGCTCCGGCCATCGCGCCAGCGTCCGACGCATCCTGCATGCGTTCGCGGAAGGTCAGCACATGACCGATGCCCGTGAGATAATAGAGCATCCCGATGCAGATGGTGGCCATGAAGACCGACATCAGCATCATCGCGCCGCGGTCGTCGCGCAGCAGCGATTTTTGAGGGAGAGCGCTACTCATACTCGTAAGGCGCCCATTGATTCGGGAGTGTGATTTCACCGCGCAATACCGTGAAACGTTTGTCCGACATGAGATAGGGCGCGAGCCACCAGAAACTCTCAGCGTGATAGAGTTCGCTCATACCGTTCTTGAGGTCTTCGCGGCGCCCCATGTACCCCTCGTAGAGATCCATGCCAGCGTCGATCACCCCGGGCAGGTCCGATGGAATATCGCCATCGAGAATGGAGCGCAGAGTATCTCCGCCCGTTCCGACGACGAGTGAAATCGGGTCGTGGCAAACCCAATCGTTAACGAGCGGAACGTCGCACTGGTAAAGATAGGTGACACGGGTGGTTAGAGGCTGGTTCCGATCGAACTCCCCGAGGAAGTCCATCGAACCCGGCGACTCGGGAAACGTCACCGACATGGCGGCTCGATTGTAGAGAATGCCAAAACCAAGGCGCTCCGCACCGATGGTCAGTGACGTACCCAGGTTCTCTTCCCCACCTCCAAATTGGGAGCCGAAATCGGGTGCGAGAGGAATCAGTGGGAATGAGGCAGCGGTACGAATCGCGCGCATGCGGCAGCTATCGTGGCCTGAGAGGATGCCACTTGTAATCCCCGCCAAACCTGCCGTGGGGTCCCCGCCACCGCCGAGGCCGCCGTCACCACCGCCACCGCCGCAGCCTTCGCCACCGATGGTATTGACCTCTTCCCCGCCGTACTCGCCAGGGTCGTCTGGGATGACCACGATCGCGGAGCGTGCCGCCTTGATCGACGCGCTTCGGACCATGAGGTGAGCGACGTAGACCTGGGCGACCTGAACGATCGAAAGGAAAAGGAGGAACATCACCGGAAAGGCGATGAGAAATTCGGCGTACGCTACGCCACGCTCTTCTTCTAATAGATTTCGCTTCACCAGATCGGCCTCCCAAACCACTGCGGGTGATGCGCAAAAATGGCAGC
>JAHDCI010000213.1:0-6971 GCA_020629955.1 Myxococcota bacterium
TCCGTGATGACGATGCTTCCGGGATGCCTCGCGGCGAGCTGTCCTTGTGGGTCGGATCCGAACGACCCTTTGAGCGAGCATGACCTCAGCTTTGCGGGGAGCCACTTCTTGCGAAACGAGTGCGCATGCCGCTGCGGCGGGGATGCTCCGATGGGGTACCCGAGGAACGCGGAATGCTCGACGTACGAAGGCGAGTGCATCGATCGCTTTGGTCGAGAGGCCCAGCGCGTTTGTGAATGAGCGTGCCTACTCGGGGGAGAGCCGCATTTTACGAATCCATCGCGCGACCTCATCGGGACGGAAAAACGCCGGATAACAAGCGAGCATTCCATAAGGAAAGATTCCGAGGCGAATGGTGATCATCAGCGCGATATGAAACCCAATCCCGAGTGCGAGCCAAAGCTCGCGGACGCGCAGGGTGTTGATCGCGGATCGAAGCCGGCCTTCGCGATGGGCGGTCGCGCGGTAATAGATCGCGAGCCCCATGAGCGGCGCGCCGAGCTCGAAGGCCATCGTCAGGGCCGTGCCGATTTGGGTCAGCGAGAAGAGCGCGGAATCCCAGCCTTCGGAGAGTCCTGAGAGATCGAAGCGCGCGAAGTGTGGGTCTTGAAGGACGACGTACAGACCGCGGAGATCTCCGGAAGGCCACCAGGCCGATTGGGTCTTGTGCGTGCCCGCCGAGAAGTACATCCAGAGGAGCTGGAGCGCGATGAGGTAGCGCGGCCATGTCTTGATCGGAACGTTCGGCGCCCAGGTTCCTGTCGCGCGCTTCGCGTCGATCGAGAGGGTCTTCCCGCAGCCGGAGCATGCGAGGAGCACGAGCACGATTCGAAGGAGCCCGTCGATGCCGCGATCGGATTGCGGCATGATGGCGGCAAGTTGTGCAGAGACAAGCGCGAGCGAGGCCGCCGAGACGCGCGAGAAGAGCCCGAGCGTGGTTGTCAGCGCGAGCGTAAGCGCCAGCGCCCAAAGAACCTGTCCGGCGTTTTCCCCAAGCAGGTCGATCGCGAGCGATGGATGCTCGCTTTGATAGCTGAGGTTCAGACCGCTGCTGCCCCATAAGCGCTCCACCAACCCGAGCGAACCCGCCCACGCGAAGTCGGCGAAAAGGACTGCGCCGACCATGATCCGAATGAGCGCGAGTGCGCTCGCAGATTCCTCCCGGTCCATTCGCCGGACAAATCGCTGCCAGCGGCTCATCGGCTGCGCCGTTCTTCGAAGTGCCAGGTTGGAGCGGGCGCTTCACGTTCGCCTTCGACCGGCACCGGCACGCGGTACTGCTGAAAGCGGACGCGCACTTCCTCCACGTTTGGAAACGCAGCGAACGCGCGCTCGGCCGCCATGTCGACAAAGCGAGGGTAATCGTATCGAGGCCCAGAGGTTCCGGGGTTCCAAACACCTCGGATCCGGCGATACTGCAACGTGACGTAGTCCCAGTCCGCTTCGGGATCGTTTGGGCGGTAGACCGTGCGCCACGTATTCCCTTCGCGGAGATCGATATGCATCCACCAAGGGTTTGGATCGGCCACGGGGAATAGCGACCACTGCTGGCGTACCTGAAGCGCGGAGAAGAGTGGACGGAAGGGTTCGACGAGTCGATAGTGGAGACCTTCGAGTTCTCCACCGTAAACAAGCGCCTGCTCCTTTAGGCTCTCATCGGTCAGCGCCGGATCGAAGCGCCGAAGGAACTCGGCCCATCGGTGCAGCTCGCGTCGTCCAACCTCGCGCTCGAGGTGGTGTCGGCGCATATGCGGAACGGGCAAACCTTCGAGGAGTGAGAGCGCAATTGCCACAAAGATGAGCGCCGCACGGATTCGGGCCCATAGGCTCGCTTCGGGTTCGCTGTGCTTTCCTTCGCTCTCTTGCGACATCGCCCCGAGACGGTAGCAGCGTTCCGAATCGAGGCGACCCCGCGCCGAGCTCCGCTATTTCTTGCCGCGGAAGAGCGAAGCGAACTTGCTGAAGGCATTGCCGAGCTTCGACTGCGGGAGCCGCCATGGGGCGTCGTCTTCCGGTCCAGAATAGATGCCGAGCTCCGCGAGGACTTCATCGACGGGCTGTTCGCGATCCATCTCGACCGTCACGGCGTTGCCTTCTTGGGTATGCGCGGTGACTGCGAGCACGCAGTGTTCGTCGAGAGAGATCGTGATATCCACCGGTTGATCGGCGTAGCGCTCGTCTTCGATTTTCAGCGTCCCGATATACTCGTTCTGCGTCGCGTCGTTCGCCTCGCCCTGGAAGAGCGGGATCAAGAGCGTGCCGAAGAGATCGAGCGGCCGGGTCAACTTGGCCTCATGCGGAAGACGACTGAGCTTCGGGATGACGGGTGCAAATCGGCGGCCGGCGATCGCCTGGCCGATCGTGATGGGGACGATATCGAGCAAGGTTGGTCCGTCGGTATTCGAGAGTTCATCCGCGAGCATGCCCGCTCCAAGCGCGACCGCTTCGTCCGGGTTGATGCGCTTGCTGGCGCGTCTTCCGAAGAACTCCCCGACGGTTTCTTGAACCTTGGGAATCCGGGTGCTGCCGCCGACAAGAACGACATCATCGACCGCCTTGGCTTCGATGCCGATATTCCCGAGAACACCCTCTGCGATCTGAATCGTGCGAGCGATCAGCGGCTCGATGAGCTGTTCAAATTCTTCACGGGAGAGCTCGACTCGGAGCTCTCCCTCTGCGTCGAAGCTTGGTAGATGAACCTCGACCTCCGTCTGCGCGGTGAGCATATGCTTCGCATCTCGCGCCGCTTCTTGGAGTCGTGCAATCTGCTGCGCGCTCGGCTCGTAATCGCCCTTGCTGTGTTTCGTGAGCACGTAGGATGCGAGCAGGTCGTCCATATCCTCGCCGCCTACGAAGTTGTCTCCGCCCGTGCCAAGGACGCGGAATGTTTCGCCACGTACCTCGACAATCGAGAGGTCGAACGTGCCACCGCCGAAATCCCAAACCGCGATCGTCGCGTCCTCACCTCGTTTCGCGCCGTAGGCCACGGCGGCTGCGGTCGGCTCGTTGACGACGCGGTGGACCATCAGGTCCGCGGCTTCGGCAGCTCGGCGAACGGCGTCACGTTGCACCTCGGAGAAGTATGCAGGGACGGTGATGACCGCCGCGGCGACTTCGGTTCCGAGCGCCTTCGAGGCTGTCTGCTTTACGTTGCGAAGGACGTGCGTCGCGATTTCGTCCATGCTGACGACGCGGTCCCCGATCGTGACACCGAACCGTTGCCCTTCGGCCTGCGCGAGTGGGTAAGCAAAGTGCGGCTGAGATTCTTCTCGAAGCGATTCGCGATAGGTGCGGCCGAGAAGACGCTTTGATCCATGCACGGTTCGCTCAGGGTGAAGGACGCGTCGTCCGAGGGCGCGTTCGCCGACATAGATTTCGCCTTCGGGATCGAAGTGCACCATCGATGGGATGAAGTTGCCGCCGGTCTCGCCCGGGAGAATCCGCGCCTTTCCATCGACGACCGCGGCGACGCATGTGTGTGTGGTCCCGAGGTCGATGCCGATGATCGCTCCCCCTTTGCCGGGCATGATCGAGATCGGCTGGATAAACGCTTCGTTCTCGGGGGGCTTCCAGCTTGCCGGTCGCGCGCCCGGAAGGGGCGGGGGGGCCGGAGCGATGCTCGCGATGGTTTCGGCGTCGAGCGTGAGGTTCTCGAAGTCAACGCCCATCCCTTGTCCGGGGTTCACCCAGATGACCCGGGCGGTTCCCGAGCAGAGGGTCTCCCCACTATCGGAGATCATCTCGAGCTCGAGAATGCTGCCGCGCCGAGGAACGGCTTGGGTGACGATAAACGCGCCGCTCTGGCTGACGTTCTCTACGCGATCGACTTGAAATGCGTCTTCGTTCTGAACTTGCCAAAGGACCTTGGCGGCGGAGAGTAGGCGGGGCGAGCGGCGTTTATCGGACACGCCTTTATTCTACCAAAACCCTTAGCAAATTGGGGTCACGGAAATCTGATAAATTCACTTTTTTGGGAAAATTTCAGTGTTACAAAAATGGTCAGATCGTTCGCATGACGCACCGAAAACCGTAGCGATGATGGGCACGGTTGCTGGGCGGCTTCCCGCGACGAAACTCCGCGGCGCCGTGATCGATTGGCCACCACCACGAGCCACCACGCACGACGCGTAGTGGGCCTTCACTTGGCCCCTCAGGATCGTTGCCCTCGCAGGCTTCTCCACACTCTCGATCGCAGCCTCGGAAACAAGGCGCGAATCGATCGGCGGTCCACTCGTCGACATTGCCGATCAGATCGTGAAGTCCGAAGGGACCGGCCGGATAGCTGCCAACCTCGGCGCTCACTTCGCTTCCGCAGCCTCGCCCGCGGTGGCTGCGAACATGCGCAAACTCGCATGGGTCATTGGTGACCTCGAATGGAAGCGAAGGATAGGCATCCCCGTATGCGGCTCGGATCCACTCCGCCTCCGTGGGAAGACGCATGTCGAGGGAAGCGCAATAGGCCTCCGCGTCATCGAAGCGCATTGCGACTGCGGGCTGCTCGGGACCTCGGAAACCTCGGTAAGGAAACGATGGCGCGCAAGCGCCACGGGCGACGCATTCGTTGTAGGCGGCGTTCGTCACTTCGGTTCGCTGCATCCAAAACGAAGAGACGTTTACGCTGACCCCGTCTCGAACGAACCCACCTGCGGGAACGCAAACAAGCGTGGGATGGGGCGGCTCTCCGCAGGGGGTCGGGGCCTCGGGCTCATGATCCTGACGCACTTGGCTGTCGAGATGCCGAGCGTCGTTCGAACCCTCGCTCGCGACCTGCTCCTCGGTTCCTTCTTCGGCCCGTGGCACGTTGACGCTTCTGCTCTGGGAGGCTTGGTCTTGTTCTAGCCCGGATCCGTCACCGGGATTCGCGCCCTCGCACAATCCTTCACCATCGTAAGGAAAGTTCTCTTCGCTCTGATACGAACTGCATCGGTCGCTCTGACAACTTCCCCTACGATTGCGAAATCTTGCACGATCATCACGTTCCTGGTGGTGACGGATCCGGGCTAGCGAGTTGCTCTCTCGCGCAGCCGTCTCGGAACGAGGTCGCGAAGAAGAACCGGCACACGAGAGAAGCGCGCCAAGAAAGAAGAGCAGGCCAAAGTGACCTGCTCTTCGTTTCCAGGGCAATGCGATCAACGCTTTCGGCGACGACGCCAGATGAGCGCGAAGATCATCAGCGCGACAAGCGCGTAGGGGAGTTCACCTTCTGCGCCTGGGGCGACGCGACACGAACAGCTTCCGCCGCTCGCGCCACCATCGCCTGCATCGGCGCCGGAGTCGCTGGCGCTTGCATCGACGCTTCCGGCGTCCTCTGGACCGGCGTCCGGCATGTCACAGATTTCGCATTCGCTCGCTTCGCCTTCGCCCGAGTCGCAGTTTTCACCCTCGTCGACGACTCCATCCCCGCAGCTTGGCGCAGTGCAATCCATTCGGCAGGCATCGGCCTCGCTATCGGAGTTGGCATCGCCTTCGTCGCAGGCTTCTCCCTCGTCAACGATGCCATCGCCGCAAGCGGGAAGCTGGCAATCGGAGCGACAGGTATTGGGCGTGTCGGCATTTCCTTCGCCGAGATCGCACTCTTCACCAGGAGGCTGAACGAGGCCGTCTCCGCACGTGTAATCGCAGACAGTCGGCATTGCTGGATCGGGAGTCGCGCAGGAGTAACCGTTTTCGATTTGGCACTCGAAGCAGCCATCGCCCGCATCGGTGTTGCCATCGTCACACTCTTCGCCGCGGATGCGGACTCCATCTCCGCAGGAACGACCACAGCTGCCGTCGGCACCTCGGGCAAAGCCGGGCGCGCATTCGCATTCGTAGGGGGCGCCCGGGATGTTTACGCATACCTCGTTCATGCCGCAGGTCGCGGTGCCGTTTGCGCACTCGTTGATATCCATGCACGCGACGCCAGAGCCTTCGTAGCCCTCGGTGCATTCGCACTCGTGGCTACCGTTGGTGTTGATGCACGCGGCGTGGGTATCGCATTCGTTGAGTTCGGGGGCGGAACACTCGTCGACATCGTTGCAGACGGTGCCATCGCCGGCATACCCCTCATCGCAGGTGCAGGTCCATGCGCCCGGCGTGTTGGTGCAGGTCGCGCGAACCGAGCACTGCGAGACTTCCGGTGAGTCGCATTCGTTGATGTCCTCACAGGTGGTTCCGTTAAAGAGGAAGCCACCCTCGCAAGCGCACACGAACCCGGGTGGAGCGGTCTGTCGGCATTCGCCGCGGCCGCAATCGACCTCCTCGCACTCGTCGATATCGATGCATGTCGTGCCGTCGAAGCCGTAGCCTGCCGCGCACGCGCAGCTATACGAGCCCGGCGTATTTCCGCAGCTGACGCCACCTTCGCCACAAGGATCTTCGAGACACTCATTGATATCGACGCAGGTCGTGCCGTTAAACTCGTAACCGGCGTTGCAGCTACAGGTGTAGGAACCTGGGGTGTTGCGACAGGTACCGGCGCCACACGGGTTGGTCGTGCATTCGTTGATATCCGCGCACCGGTCGCCGGTCCCGTTGGCTGCAGAGCCGACGCCTCGGTAACCGGCGTTGCAGGTGCATGTGTACGATGAGCGTATGGCGGTGCAGGTCGCATTTGTATCGCAATCGTCGGTGCCGGCGAGGCATGCATCGGAGACCGCACAGGTTGTCCCGTTAAAGACGAATCCGGGCATGCACGTGCAGCTATAGCCGGGGGTGCTGTCGGTGCATCCGGTACCGGCTGCACCGCAGGGGTTCGAGAGGCACTCGTTGATATTGACGCAGGTCGTGCCGTTAAAGGTGTAGCCGCTGTTGCACGTGCACGTATAGCCCGCCAAGGGGTCACGCTCCGAGCAGGAACCGGCGCCGCACGGGTTCGTCGCGCATTCGTTGATATCGGCACACCGATCTGCGGTTCCGATCACGTCGTAGCGTCGGCGAACGCCGCTCGACCAGTTGTGCAGGCGCGTCCGGCGATAACCCGTCCCCGTCGA
>JAHDCI010000213.1:7071-8541 GCA_020629955.1 Myxococcota bacterium
TGCACCATTTGGGATGCGCTCAGGGTAGAAAGCGTTCGCGTTCGGAACGGCGACCGAAAGGCCGAACACCAACGACGCAAGATAAGAGAGTCTTCTCGACCACCACGGAAACATGGCTCCAAGGTATCGCGACTTGGCGTCTTTGGGAAAGTCTATGTCGTTTGGAGGGCGAGCAGAGCGACCTTCGAAAGCTCTTCGGGCGGCTGGCGCGAGTGCGTGGTTCACATCGCTAGAAGAGCCCTCTTCCGCCAGGAACGCCGATCCGATCTTCGCTCATCCTTCGACATACTCGGCATGTCGTTCGCTCTCCGAAACTGGCCCGGCGCGCCTCTGACGGGAGATCATGCGATCCCCGCACTAGGCAATATTAAACGAGGAGCCACAGCCGCAGTCGCCCACGGCGTTGGGATTGTCCCACTTGAAGCCATAACCCATCAGCTTCTGTTCCCAGTCGAGCACGCCACCCTTGAGCAGCTTTAGGCTTCGCTTATCGACGAGCACTTTGAGTCCATCGAAAGTGTAGGTCTCATCGCGTTCGCTAACTTCGGTAGCAACTTCAAAGACGTAGTAAAAACCACTACATCCGCCACCTTTGACACCAACGCGGAGCCCGATCGGGTCGACCTCTGAATCGCCGGCAAACTCGATCACGCGCTGTTTGCCCATGCGCACGGCCTTGGGGGTGACGGTGATGGGGGTGTTCGGAGTCGTCGTCATTAACCTGCACCTTAAGGCGCGGATCGAGGATTGCGCAAGGTGCAGCGGTCGAAGCATCGCTACTTCGCGCGATACCGACGAACTTCTCGCGGGACTCCATCTTTGGTGGAGTAGGCGCGCTGCTCTTCCAGAGTGAAGCTCTCCGAGTTCGCTTCCATGCGGGAGAGACAAACGATCGCAAGATCACTGAGGGCATGGGCCCGCTGCAGCCACTCCGAAGGCTCAAAGGTCGCGCGAGAAAACGCGAGATCGAAACGCTCGTGAAGGTCGGTATCTCGGCCCTCGATGACGCGAACGCGATCTTGCAGGCCGAGCGCACCGACGGCGTGGCGCATGAAAGCGACGCGTTTTCGCCGTGGTTCCACCAAGCAAGCGTGCGTATTTGGCAATAGGATCGCGAGCGGAATCGCAGGTGCGCCTGCGCCCGCGCCGATGTCTACAAACGATGCGTGCGGTGGGATCAAGTGCGCGGCATAGGCCGCATCGAGGAAGAGCACTTCGAGGAGCGCTTCGATATTCTTTCCACTGACGAGGTCGGTCTTACGTCCCCAAAGAGAGACGAGCGCCGTGAACTTGGCGAGGCCGTCGGCAGCGCTTTCATTGATCGCGAATGCACCATCGAGCGTTGGCCACCACGCGTCGAGGGCTTCGCGGGCCTCCTCTGCGCCGATGGTGATCATCGCTACCGAAGCTTGTGATCGAGCGCCTTCAGCGCGTCGAGGGTCTTCTCATCTTCCGATTCGATGAGCCCGT
>JAHDCI010000023.1:0-29145 GCA_020629955.1 Myxococcota bacterium
GGCTTCGGCGCACTCCCGCAGAATCTACTCGCGAATGCGGACCCTCGAGAGGTAAGAAGCAAAGCGCTCCACTGCGCCTTTCGCCTCCTCGTACTGGCCCTGTTCGCCATAGCGTTCTAGCTCTCGGCCGATATCGGTGATGAACGCGAAGCCGTGCGCCGCCCCGCTCCCCTTCAGTTTGTGGCCGATGGAGCGAATCGCCTCAAGGTCGGATGTTACGAGGCCCTCGTTCAGCGCGCGAAGCTCCGCTTCCTGCTTTCCCAAGTAGCGAATGGAAAGGTCCGCGACGTCTTCATCGAGATCCACCCAAATCTCACCCTCCCCCGGCTCGAGCTTCGCTTTCCCGTTCGTCGCCGGTTTTGGCGCCGCGAGCGGAGCAGGCCCCGGTCTCGATGAGATCATCGCAAGCGGCGGGTCGCTGGGCGCGTAGCGGTCGAGTGACTCCCGAAGGTGCGTCGCAGCGATGGGTTTCTGAAGGTGTGCCGTGAAGCCTGCAGCGCGGCATTGAGGCATCACTCGGTCGGCATCGTGACCCGTGAGAGCAACGATCGGACCTTCCGTCAGCGGCCCGGAACGCAAATGTTCTGCGGCTTCGAGCCCGCCCATTCTCGGCATCTCCAGATCCAGCCAAATGGCATCGAAGCGCCTTGTATTTGCGATCTCAAGCGCGTGAAGACCATCGCGAGCGAGTGAAATTCGATAGCGACCGAAGCGTGCAGCGAGGGTCGCATAGAGCATGCGATTGGTCTCTTGGTCGTCGACGAACATGATGCGGGGGGCGCGCTGGGTCCACTCTTCCGCTAGCTCAAGGAGCGCGTCTCGCTGAATCGGCTTCGAGGCGTAGCCGCTCATTCCAGTTCGGATGCACTTCTCTGGAAAGCCTTCGACGGCATGCGCGGTAAGGGCGACTACGGGAACCAACGAGCCGACGTTTTGGTACTCCGCTTCGCGGATCGCCACGGTCGCCTCGAAACCGTCCATATTCGGCATCTCGATATCCATCAGGACGAGATCGAAATGGTCTGTCATGGTCTTTTCGACAGCCTGCTGGCCATCTTCCGCTTCCACGACTTCGTACCCCTCACGCTCCAAGCACTCACGAACGAAAACCCGGTTGTCGGAATGGTCGTCCACGACCAGCACGCGCTTGTGCTGCCTGGGGCGTTCAGTGATCGTTCGCGTCCGCTTTCGACGAGGACGCTCAATGCGCCGCAGGACGTCAACGACCGAAGCCGAAACGCTGGTTGCCGCGACGTGTGGAGGCCCGGACCCGAGATAGATGACGGACTGACCTTCTGGAATCTCCCCAGCGAAAGGAGCAAGAACGACCGCGAAATCCGGTCGCTCGTCGAGGCTCATAGAAAGTTGATGACCACGGAATCGAATCAGGGTTTCAAGTTCTCGTCGCTTTGAGAAATCATCGCAGCAGACGGCAACGCGTTTTGCGAGAGCGCCAGGCTCTCGGTCGATCCAGGGCGTGGAATCGAGAATCTCAAATGGGATCTTGCAGCGGAAGATGGACCCTTGCCCCTCTGTACTTTCGACCCAGATCTTCCCGCCACTCGCCTCGACCAAATGTTGGGTGATGGAGAGCCCAAGCCCGGTGCCGCCGAACTCTCGCTGGGTTCCGCTATCCGCTTGAACGAAACGTTCGAAGATCTTTTTCTGCGCTTCTGCGCTGATTCCGATGCCCGTATCTCGGATCGAAAAATCGAGCTCCACCCGCTCCGCATTCTGGTGCATTCGCGAAACTCGCAGCTCGACTTCGCCTTCGCTGGTGAATTTGATCGCATTGCCAATGAGGTTCACGAGCACGCGACGGATCGCATCTGGATCCGCAGTGACGCTGCGAGGAATCTCCGGCTCGAGGACACATCGAAACGCGACATTCTTCGAAGCCGCGCGCTCGTAGAGATCGCCTGCGACCAAGTCACAAATATCGTGCAGTTCGACGCTCGTGTTCGAGAGCTCGAGCGCACCCGCTTCGATCTTCGAAACCGAGAGCAGGTCGTTGATCAGCGTTAACAGGGCTCCCGCATTCGACTGCGCGCGCCGGAGATAGTCATCGCAAACGGGATCGGTCTCGATCTGACGCGCCAGTTCGAGCATGCCGAGGATCGCATTCATCGGTGTGCGGATCTCGTGGCTGACCGTCGCGAGAAAGTCCGTCTTCGCAGCGCTCGCTTGCTCAGCGCGGTCCTTCTCTTGCTGAAGCTCTTGCTTCTGTTCTTGAAGCAGCGATCGCATCTCGCGCATCGACGTGATCGACTTGTCTTTGGCGTGAATGAGGTAGAGGAGATCGGCGACCCCCGAATGCGCGGCCAGATCACCTATTCCGAGACCGAGCGCGCTGAGTTCGTCCAGAGACCGAACCCAAGGCTCGCAGAGGAAGATGTAACGATCGTCTCCTGAGGCGACCATCTCCCCCTTGAGCCGAAGCGGCTGCTCGCTGTTCTTCTCTTGAAGGAGAACAAAGAGCGAGAGCATCTCCTCGACGTCCCCATCGAATAGAGAAATGGGACGCTCCGCGTGAAAGAGTTCACTGAGCTTTCGGCCTTGGACATCGCCTAGGCGGGCCGCGAGTCGCTCCCCAAGCGAGTGAACGATCAGCTGATCATCAAACTCGATATGGAACGGAAACGCTCTCTGAATCAACGCAACCGTGGTGCCGCTATTCACCCTAATGGGTTATCACCTTGAAGCCCTTGGGTCGACCGCATTGCGAGAAATTCTTATCACCAGCGGATTTCGCGAGCAGATGTTCCCACTCGTCTGTGTTCCAAAAGCGGATCTTGGACCGCGTGTTATTGGTTTACGCCTGTCGCAAATTTCAACGCGAAGACCTCGTGACTCGCCCCTTCATCCCGAGATTGGATGAGGGTCATCGTCACCGGCTGACCGAAGTGGTCCCCAAGCGCCACCACGAGGCCTTTGACGAAGGGATGCAATCCTGGCCGTTTGGAGTGGTAGTGCAGCTTTAGTCCTTCTTCATCGACATCCGAGACACGGAACGAGGGAGCCTCGAACTCGGGCATGGCAAGCGCCAGTCGCGCATGCATCGCGTCAAGCTGCTGCAAGAAGGCGAGAAGGTTCGCCCCGGCAGCGCCGTAAAGGTCGCCGTAACCGGATCGCATCGAAAACCCGAACCAGTACGCCCCGAAATTCTCGAGGAGAGCGGCGGCGGGCGCATCGAGCACCTTCGACGCCGAAGCCACGAGGTCGTACGTAACTGAATCCGGGAAGGTCTCGTCCGAAGCAAATCGAACCGAGGGCGAAAGCCCAGCGCCTTCGCAGATGGATTCCCAAGTCGCAAGACCGGCGGTATCGACCACCATCTCTCGCATCGCGTCGTTAATCATTCCGTACACGCGTTGGCCGAATGCATGCGCTGTTCCACAAGCGAAACTTCAAGAAGAAGGGACACTTGTCCCACAACGAAACACCGGAGTGTTCCAGTTTGGAACAGCCGAGGTGAAACACGCGAGGATGCCGTCTCCTAGGGAATCAAAAGCGCTCGCCGCGAGATCTTTTTCTCGCGAAGCATCGCAAACGGGGCTTTGCTGGCTCGCGCATGGCGTCACCCGCATTTACCCTCCGCGTATGAACGCCTCCGATCTTCAAGGCCCTATCTGCGTCACCGCGGCCTACTTCGGCCTCTGGTACTATTTGTTGCTCGGGCTGCAGCGCGGCACCAAATATCGACTGAGACGCGAATACGCGGAGCGCGGAGAAGAGTTTGACCGCTACTTTGGTGAAGACTCCCAAATGCTCGCCGCAGACCGAGCGGTCATCAACACCCAAGAACAGATGGTCCCGTTCCTCGCGTCGCTATGGCTTCATGCCATCTTTGTCTCCGCGAGCGTCGCCACCATGCTCGGCGGGGCATACGTGGTGCTTCGGGCAGCGTACCCGCTCCTCTTCGGAAAAGAAGCCGCGAAGATCAACCCGAAGCGGGTCGTCTTCGCGACAGCGCCGGCCTACGCGATCGTCTTTTATCTGCTGATTCGTACAGTCGTGGAGGCGTTCGGCTGACGCGCGCGTCCGTATACGATCGCCCGACGTAGACATTGCTTTCGCCAAGCGACGACTTAAGGGGTTGATTGCGCTCATCGCATCGCGAGAAGAGCACCGCCGATGAAGCCTCCCACCCCCGTATCAATCGACGCCAGCCGTGTTTTTGGGCTCAGCAGCTTTCTCCGGCTGGTCGCTGTGGCGCTCGACACGCCGTACTTCGGCTGGGATCTCACCTCGTTTGCCGATTGTCTCTACGGAGGGTTCGCCCCAACCGCGCCCCCATATCGTTTCGAAGTTTCGTCGCGCTCCATGCTCGTAAGCCGACTCGGCTATTCCGCCACGAAGGACTATTGCGCTCAGAAATTGATTCGGGTGTATCGCGAGATAAGCCTCGCTGAGCCGCGGATCGATAGTTTCGAAATGGAGAACAAAGAGTATTTCGAGGCATGGTTTTCACGCGCCGTGAGCGAAGAAGGCGAAACTTTATTCGATGAACTCGTTGAGCTTCTCGACCGCTCGGACCGAGTCGCTGAAATCGTCTTCCTAAGGCCTTAGCAGTCCGTCGATCTACTCCCGCTCTAACTCGTGGAAGTTCCGGGAGCGCAGACGCGTTCGATTCGCGGGCGGATAGAGCCCTGGAAACAAGCCCCTGGCTTCGCGCCGCGCTTGTTTAAGGCCTAGCGACAGCGGCGGCGATCAGCGCGAAGCTCTCGGGCATCGATACCGCTCGGCGCAGCTGCGAAGTAGCGTTGAATCAGTTCGCAGCGGTCGGAAGCCGAGGAATCGTAGATGGCGAGCTGGCTAAAGAGCTCCGAAGGCGGACGCGTTCCCGCGAGCGCGCGCCGGAAATGCGCCGTCGGGCTTCCGCCGTTCTCGATCGCCACAACGCCAAGCACGTAGTGGGCGTCAGCGCAGTTGGCATCCTTCTCGATCGCTTCCCGCGCCTTCGCTTCCGCGCGAGAGAGGCGGCCGGATTCCAGCTCAAAGCGTGCTCGAAGAGCAATGATGCGCGCTTCAACCGCATCGCCTGCGTTCTGGGCTCGCGCATGCCTCTGAGCATTTTCGATGGCTGTGTTGGCGGCCGAAAGAGAACCCTGGCGAAGGTGCACGTACACGGTGCCCATATGGGCTTCGTAGTTGGTCTCGTCCGCACGGAGAACGTTTCGAAGGGAACTCTGAGCGCCTCGCCGATTCTCCGCCTGAACCTGAGAGATGGCGTAGTAGAGCGCGAGCACAACATTGCTGCGCTGCGCCCTCACGAGCGGCTGAAGCGCGCGCCCGGCGTCGTGTCCACCGCCCCGTAAGACCTGAAGCTGGGGCCCCGCTGCCTCGAGAACCGGGTCGCTTAAGTTCGCACCCGTTGCGGCGCTGGTTGCCGCTTCAAGCGCGCTCGCATCCATCTCCCGGGCCGCGAGCGCGACCTTGCCGAGGAGCGCGATGCGATTGGTCGCCTCAAGCTCAATCGCGCGATCGAAAGCGGTCCTGGCGCGGGCAAAATCCCGAGACTGCATCGCTGCGGAACCAAGCGTCGCGTGGACCTCCGCGTCGTCGGGCCGAGTCTCCGCAAGCGAACTGAGCACGGAGAGCGCCGCTTCGGGTTGTCCTCGTGCGAGATCAACTCGAGCTCGAGCCATTTGCACGCGTGGATCCGTCGCGGTGTCGGTCGCGCCCTGAACCACACGGAGCGCTTCGGTGACTTGCTCAAGTCCAAGATGTGCCTCAACGAGCGCCGTGACGACGTCGACATGCGAGGGTTGGCGCTGCCGGGCGGGCTCTAGACGAGCGACCGCCTCCTGAGCGTTCCCTCCGCGCAGTTTCAAAAGGCCGAGCCGCACACTCGCGCGGAAGAACTCCGCCGGATCCGCAAGAGCCGCCTCGTAGTGGGTGATGGCGGCATCTGCTTCGCCTTTGGCTTCGCTCAAGCGGCCGCGGAGGAACGAGGTTTGGGGGCTATCGCCGGCACCTTCGAGGACCCGTTCGACCGCCTCGTAGTCCGAGTTTGCCAGATAAACCTCCGCAGAAACCATGGAACGCCGAGACGCCTGAATCACCCGCTCGGGAAGCGACTCGAGGAGGACCGCAGCTTCTTCGTTGAGGCCGACCGTTCGGAGCGCTTCGATACGACGGAGTGCAAAGTCTTCGTCTACCGGAGTTTCCGCTGGTTGAATGGCATCTACCCACGCTGCGGTCGCGGTGCGGTCGGCGCTCGCCGCGGCAGCCTCGGCGAACACGAGCTTCGCCCGGCCGACCAAGAAGGGCCCCCCGCCCGAACCGATCGCCCCGAGGATCTCCTCCGCCTCTCCCAGAACTGCGCGGTGTTCGTTCCGAAGAACCCGGAGCTCCAGTTGTGCGAGTCGAGCGATCGCGGAAGCTTCGGTGTTCGCGATCTGAATCAGCGCTTGGTCTGCATCATCTAGCTCGCCAGAGCGGGCGAGGAACCTGGCGAGGGCCGCGGCGGGACGAGGCTGACCGGGTTGCGCTCGGGTTGCCGCTTCTGCCTCCACCTTTGCCCGCGCGAAATCACCGTTGGCCGCCGCAACCCGCGCGCGAAGGAGCCCCGCCTCGCCGAGGAGCAACTGAGGATCGAGCGCTTGAGCGATTTGATTGGCCGCATTTACATCGCCTTGAGTGAGCGCAAGGTACGCCCGTGCAAGCTGCGTTGCCGGCTCCGTATCGGCCCCTTCTGGGGGCGCTGCAAGCGCCGTTGCGAGTTCATCAACCGAGACGTTTCCCTCTTCGAAGGCGAGAAGCGCGCGCAAAAACGAGATGCGAGCGAACGCGATCGGCCCCTCGGCTTCGTGTTCCTGCTGAGCCGCGATCGCGCCCTCAAGCTGAGCGATACTCCCATCGCCAAGAGCCGTCTGGATGGTCCGAACGACATCTTCATCCCCCTGGGAATGCAAGTACCACCGAACGCCGCCACCGATCGCGACCAACAGTAGCGCCGCAACGCCGAGCCCAGCAAAAAGCAAAATGGGCTTTCGTCCCCCGAGACGGAATTTTCGACCGGAGGCCTTCGGCGCAGGCGGTCTCTGCGTTGGGCCCGGACGGCCCCCCGGCTGAGAGGGAGGAGGAGCGGTTGCGTCAAAGGTGCCAGGTCGAGACGTCGGGGCAAACCCGGGAGGCGCTTGGTCGAAACCAACAGGAAAACCTCCGGAGAGCTCAGGCGGCGCGCGGCCTTGCGTCGCTTCACCTTCGAGAGGGGGCAACCCCGTGTCCATCCCGCCGATGGAATCGGAAGGGAACTCGGAGATCGCCGGGCGCGCCATTGTCGCCTCAAGCTCATCATGCGGGGTCGCCGATGCCTTTAGCCGCTTCCCCGCTTGGGTAGGGGCCTCGTAATCATCGCCCGGCCGAAGCATTGAGGTCTGCGCGTCATCATCGAAGTCCCCTTGATGACCGCGGCGCTCGGCGAAAAGCGGCGCAGAGGGCGCAGGTTCACGAGCGATCGTCGCTTCGCCTTCGAGGGGCGGGAGCCCCTCATCCAGTTCTTCAAACGCACCTCCCTTCGCGGGAAGTTCGCTCGTCATGGAATCTGGTTCGAGCTCAAGAATATCGCTGTCGAGTGTCTCGACGGCTTCCTGGATTCGCGCGCGGCCGGGCGCTGCAAAGGGATCGGGAGCTCCGCCACCGAAAGGCGAAGGGCCACCAAGGCCCTGCATCGTGCGCTTGATACCGGCCGGCGCAGAAGCGCTGCGAGGAGGACCTGATAGCCCACCGGAGCCCCCCAAACCGCGCATCGTGTTCTTCGGCATCCCGGCCGGCGGAGGGGCTGCTCCTGGTCTTCCCGCGCCTGGCGGTGGAGGCGCAACCGAGCGCGCTCCCGGCGGCGCGGGAAGGCCTCCAGAGCTACTGATGCTTTGAATGCCTCCTCCGAAGGAACCAGGCGGTCCGGCCGCCGGTGAGCCGCCCGGCGGACGGGGCATGGAAGGTGGCGGACCAGCTGACGGCCGCGCGGGAGCGGGCGGAAGCCCAGCAGAATACGGCGGCGGATGCGCGCTTGGCGCGGTCGGTGCGCCGGGCATTTCTTCGTCCCGGAAAGGCGTTGCCGCCGCGGAGGTCGGGACCCCTTCGAGGTCATCCACGTACCCCAAATCGAGCTGCACCGAGGGAGGCGCTTGTCCTGCAGGAGCGGTCGCCGGACGCGTGGGTTCCTGGGGAATCCCCACCTTCGAGTTCGGCAGGGTCTCCTCGTCGTCCTCGTCACCACCGGCAAACCACCGATCGATCGTTTCGAGCCGCGGCGGTCCATCGACATCCCCACACTCTTCCAAGAGGTCGCGCGCCTCCAGATCCCCAGGATCGATCCGAAGAGCTGCGCGAAGCGCTTCGACCGCTTCGTCGCGTTCCCCGCCGCGGATATGGGCCTCGCCGAGCAAGCGATAGACGGCGCCGATCGACGGCGTACGCTTCGCCTGCGCAATCATCTCGATTCGGACTTCGTCGTGTCGTCCGAGCGCGAGCAAGGCCTGCCCCAAAAGCAGGCGGACTTCGACCTCGTCTGGCTTCGTCAGAAGAACACGGCGGCACGCCCGAACCGCATCTTGATATTTGCGTTCGGAGATCAGTCGTTTCGCTCGCGCGACGACTTCATGTGCGGATGCGCTCAAACCGCTGCAACTTTACCAGAATCCGCGCCCGAAATAGCAAATCTTCGGGCCCAAATCGTTCCCGCACTTGAAACGCGTCTGAACGAAGCCTCCCCGAACGCGACCGACTTGAACCCGTCGATTTACGCCCGCGATGAATTCTGCAAGTCCTGCGTCTCTGATTCGAAGGTCGGATCGCGTAGAACCGAGACCGATCGCTTCGGTAAACGTGCCGCCGAGTAGGATTCGGGGCAGTCGGCGGTGCAAATCTCCCCGAATGCTGTGCGCCTTCCCTATTGTCGAAGTTTCATGGATGCGCTACGGAGGTCGCATGCAAGGCGACGCAGATATCATCTCCCTCCTCAACGAATGCCTCTCCCACGAGTTTGCAGCGATCAACCAGTACTTCATTCACTCGAAGATGTGCAAGGACTGGGGCTACACCAAGATCGCCGACAAAAAATACGCGGAGTCCATCGAGGAGATGCGACACGCAGACCGCATCATTGACCGTATCCTCTTCCTCGAAGGGATCCCCAATATGCAGCGCATCAATCCCGTGCGCGTCGGTGAGGAACCCATCGAGCAGCACCGACTCGACCTCGCGCTCGAACTGGAGGCACGAGAACGACTCCAGCGCGGCATCTCCCTCTGCTTCGAGCGAGGCGACCACACGACCCGCGAGCTTCTTCAGAATATTCTGAACGATGAAGAGGAAGGCGTGGATTGGTTGGAAACACAGCTCTCCTTGGCGGAGAAACTCGGCGCCGAGCGATATCTCGCCGAGATGCTCTAGCGGCAGCGGTAATTTGATCTTTCGCCCGCGCCCGTCGCGGGCGTTTTTTATGGGCGGCTGAATGAGCGGCGGCGCGAGACGTCTCACGCTCATACGCACTAACTCTCCCATTTTGGGGAAGGTTTGTTACCTTGAAGAACATGGCAACGCTGCAGCATCTCTTGGACGTGATTCGACCGATCGTCTCGAAGACAATGCGACACGGCTTCGTTCTTTGGGCAGCGCTCTGCTTTCCCATCGTTACGGGATGCCAACCCACCACGATCGGCTCCGATGCTGGGTCCACCGATACCGGTCCAGAAGACACGATGCCGGATGTGCCCCAGGCCATCCCGCCCCTCCCAGACACGCTCTCCGCGACCGGACTTTACTCCAACATCGCGAGCCGCACCCTCGCGTCGGACGTCGTGAGTTATAGCGTCCGTTACCCTCTGTGGAGCGACAGCGCCACCAAGTCACGGTACATCGCCCTTCCCCCCGGAACCCAGATCGACACGAGCGATCCGAACGCGTGGCGTTTTCCGGTAGGGACGCGTATTTGGAAAGAATTCGCGATCGACGACCAACCGATCGAGACGCGTTTCTTTCACAAGATCGATGACGCCGTCGGCGGGTGGCGATGGGTCTCCTACGCATGGTCCTCGCCCGATGAAGCAATCGCCCTTCCGGCCGGAGGGGCGGACGCCTTCGGAACGCAGCACGATATTCCTTCCACCGATTCATGCTTTTTCTGCCACCGTGGATCGCAAGATATTGTTCTCGGATTCTCTCCGGTGCAGCTGCAGCAGCGAACCATCGACACCTTTGTCGCGGATGGCTTTCTGCCCGCTGGAACGCAAGCCTTCGAGTTCGATGTGAACACGACTGGCGCTGACAGCTTGGCGCTCGGGACTCTCCACGGAAACTGTGGGCATTGCCACAATCCGAACCACATCGTCTTTACCGAGGGCGTGGAGATGGAGCTATGGATTGACGCTACGCAGCCCATCGCCGCGATGAGCCCCGCGAACCGGACGGTCAACGCGGAGGCTGGCCACGACCTCGCCTCGATTCCCGGCGTCGACAATATCGTCACGCCAGGAGACCCGGATCTCAGCCAGCTCTATGTCCGCATGAACCAGCGCGGCGACCTTCAGATGCCGCCCCTCGGCACCGAGGAGATCGACACGGCCGGCGTGCGCCTGATTCGAAACTGGATCATCGCGTTCCCGCCCGGGGAATAGGGAACCCCCAATATCGGGAGACAGGGTGTTCGTGCGAATCGCAGCGGACTGGATCTTGTGACCAGCGCAGGCATTGGACGGCGACTCGACTCACGCGACCGACCCCAGATTGTTGGGGGCCGTCCAGGCCGATCCTCGCCCGGATCCGTCACCAGGATTCGCGCTCTCGCACAATCCTTCACAATCATCACGTTCCTGGTGACGGATCCGGGCTAGTGCCGGGATCACATCGATGGAAGGGATGATCTTTCGTCAGGGGCGCCCGAGGCGAACTTCGACAGGCGAACCACATGCCGAGTACATCAAAGGAAGAGCGAAGCTCGCCTCGGCATTCCTGGCGGAAGGGGGCCCTTCTCGCGATTTGAACCACGCACTCGCTAGCAACGATGCCTCGACAGTTCGTGAAGGGATCGACGCTAGTATGCGTTCTGGCGAACCTTACGGCCGAAGACGGTCAAGAAGATGATCTGAATGTCCCAAAAGAGAGACCAGTTCCGAATGTAGTGGAGGTCGTGCTCGATTCGCTTCTCCATCTTCTCGAGCGTATCGGTCTCTCCGCGCCAGCCGTTCACCTGCGCCCACCCGGTGATCCCTGGCTTGACCTTATGGCGCAGCATATAGCCTCGGATTTTGCTCCGATACGCCTCGTTGTGGGCAACGGCATGCGGCCGGGGACCGACGATGCTCATCTGACCGGTGATGACGTTAAGAAACTGCGGAAGCTCATCGAGCGAAGTTCGGCGAAGAAACCCTCCGAAGGGGGTGATTCGCGCGTCATTTTTGGTCGCCTGTTTCACGTTGTCGCCGTCTTCGGCGACCGTCATGGAACGGAACTTCCAAACATAGATCACGTTCCCATCGAGCCCATAGCGACGCTGGCGGAAGAAGACCGGACCCTTCGATGTGAGCTTTACACCGATCGCAATGAAGATCATCGGAATGGCGATCAGGAGAAGGATCAAGGAACCGACCACGAGGTCTTCGAGTCGCTTGAGCCAGCCGTCGACACCGTAGAACGGAGTCTCGTGAATACTAACGACCGGCACGCCGCCAAAGTTCCCCCACTGCGCGCTGAGCAAATCAAATGCGGCGAAGTCGGCTGCCATATAGACCGAGGCGGTCGAATCCGAGAGTCGACTGACCAAATCGCTTACGCGCTCCTCGGCACGGAGGGGTAACGCGATGTAGATCATATCAAGCTCCCCCGACCGGGCGGCTTCCACCAGGTCATCGAGAGAGCCGATCTTTTTGCCGGTGGCTTCCGGGATCTCGTGACAGCGCTCGAGCACGCGGTCCTCGTAGAAGCCTTTTACGGAGAGCCCCATCCACGGATTGTCCTGGCACACCTGAGCGACGCGAGCACCGAGCTCGGTCATGCCCGCGATCGCGATCGCACGCGTGTTGCGTCCTTGCGCGCGCGCGCGGCGCAAAACGAGACGGAGCGTCACCCGCCAAATGGAGATCACCGCCGGCGCAATGCCGCCCCAGACGATCGTGATGAAACGAGAATACTCGGCGGAACGCTTCGATACGAAGGCCAGCACGATCAAGAATCCAAGAGCGATCGCCCAGGCCGCCCAAACGCGCACGAGCTCTGCGCCAATGCGCTGGGCACGCCACGCTCGGTAAAGCCCCATATTCGCGGCGCCGAGGTAGTAGACCACTACGGCAACGATCGTCGCGGTCGTATGGAGGGGGCGCCAGTGCTCGCCGTAACTGAAGACCACCGCGAAATGGGTGCCAACAATCAGAAGCAGGTCGATAACCCGGGTCAGGAAATCGAGGGCAGGGCTATTGTTTTTGGCCCAACCGCTCACTGAACGCTCTCCTCATGGCACGCACGTTTCGTCCTGGCGCCGAGAGCGCGAGTTTGTCGGACGATGTGCGAGGTTCCCATGATTGAGCGCTAGCTTGCCGATGGGATCCCACCCCGTCAACGAGGTTCCGAAATTCTCTGCGCTCCGTGCACGTCTCGCCGTTTTTATCCCAAACGAGCGTCGCTCGACGGTGTCGAGGGGGTGACGCGGTTTCGGCCGGTTTGCCACGCACAATCCTTGCTTTCATCGTTCTGCACGATGACCGCTCGCGCCATTTCTAGCCTCTTCGTCAACCGGAGTTCGCGTTCCACCTCCCGGGCGTGCGCATTTGTCACATCCTCGCTGCTTGCCGTGCTGCTCAGCGCCACGGTGACCAATACCGCCAAAGCCGACCGCGTGATCGTGCTCCGAGCGACCGGCGACGTGGACGAGACGACACTCGCGAATGCCCAGCTGGCGGTTGCGCAATCGCTCACGGCCATTGGACACGAGCTCGTCGCCGAACAGGGTGCCCTCCACGCGGATGATTCTGTTCTGCCGGAGAACGCCGGAGAAATGCAGGCGATCGCGCAAGTACATCAGGCGGACTGGGTCGTTGTTGCGATCGTACACGACGCGGACGAAAGCGCCTATTGGACCACCCTCCGGGTCGGCCACGCCGCAGACGCTTCGCTCGAGGAGCTCGATATCGAGGTTCGTCGAGCGACCGAATCCGAACGTCTCCAGCGGGTGCTCACGTTGATGATCCGGCCCGGGGGAGCCGGCGAAGAAGGAATCGCGCTCGCTGGCGAAGACCAAACCGGAAGGCAGAGCGAAGCAGAGCGGCTCGCGGCGCAAGCGGCCGCCGAGGAAGAAGCGCGGCGACTCGAAGAAGCGCGGGCCCTCGCGGAGGCGGAAGCGGAGGCCGCCGCAGAGCGGGAGCGTCAAGAACGCGAGGCCGCTGAGGCGTTGGCGGCGGAGCAAGCGGAGTTCGCGGAGCGAGATCGCTACGGTGTTGCGGATGGCTTGACGATGATTCAAGCAGGCGTCGCGGCGCGCTTCATTGTCGCGTCCGAGGGAACGGGAGTGTTTCTTGGAGGCGTCGAACTTCGCGTTGGGCGCGGTTTCGAAGCGATTCCGGGACTGGAGCTTCGGGGTGGGCTGGAGGTCGTCTACGGAGCGACGAGCGCGCTCAATGTGTTCGGAGGCGCAGCCTACCTCTTCAGCCCATTCAGCGCGCCCCTTCATCTCGGCGCCTCTCTCGAACTCGGAATGCTGATCGGCTTCAGTGGCAACCGCGGTCCAAGCTTTCTCGCGCGCGGGAGCGCGTTGATGGCCTACAACGTTCGCGGCGGCTTCTATCTCGAGGCTTCGTTGCCGGAGCTACAAGTGCTCTCCTACAGCGGCGGCGTGCTCTCGCTCGGGGCGAGCGTCCGCGCTGGCCTTCGCTTCTGATCCGCTACGCAGCTTCTTAGATCCCACAGAGAGGATCGTTTCCACAATCGTCGATTCCGCCGAGACCATCACGCTCCATCGTCACCGGACGCGGACGACGCGGGCGGGTGCGTCGAACCCGTGGGCGTGGCGCAGCCACCACCTCAACCTCCGGCTCCGGATCCGGCGCGACCACCTCCGCTTCCACAGGCGCGGGCGCAGGAGCTGCACTCGGCATGGCGACCGGCACTTCGCGGAGAATCACCTGCGGAACAGGGGCGGGTCGATTCCATTCCATCACGAGCGCCGCACTCAGGCCCACGCTGAGTAGGACACTCAGTCCGAGCGCAATCCCGCCCCAAGGCGCACGTTTGCGCGGTTCATCTCGGATGCCCTCCAGCATACGCTGGTGGAGGAGTTCGCGTTCTTGACGGATCGCCCGCAGCTCATCGCGCATCGTCTCGATCCTCTTTTCGGAATCTTCGACCGCAGTGGACACCGCCTGCTGCACGTCCAGGCGGGCGAGCTCTGCAGCGTGCGCTCGCTTCTCTTCGCGCGCGAGCTCCTCGGCGCGATCACGTGCAGCCGCTTCTTCAGCTGCCCTCGCCTTCTCCGCCGCTTTCGCCTCCTCTTCCGCCCGGCGGGCAGCGACTTCCGTTTCGATTCTCTCCTCCTCCAGATCCTGAAGTTCCTGGAGGGCGACCAACACACTGTTTTCTTGCGTCATGCCACAGAAGCATTGCAGCGACTGTTCCAACGGAAAAAGCCAGTAAACTCAAAGCCCGCCGTCACAAAAGATGTTTTCAACATCATTTTTGCCATGAAAAACATCATTTCTAGGATTCGCGACTTGATGGCGCGATCTTAGCGATCTGCTTTTCGACAAGCAGGCGATCACTTTTGCCCAAATGGGGAATTTTCTGCTTCTCGAAGCAAGTATCGATATTGACAAGGGTTTCGTTCACGATCCCGGAGTTTCCGTTGGCTAACGTGCCTTCCCTCACCCCCAATTTGCCTTGTGAGCAAAAGAAGAGATCGATAAGCCAGACGCTTCATGCACTTGCCGCAGGTTGACGTTGCCGGCGCGCTCAAGCGCCTCGACCCCGAAGTTCGCTACACCGAAGCTCCCGTAGCTCTCGCGAAAGCGGCCTCTGTGGGGGAGTGCGTCATGATTGCAGAGGCGCTTCGCCCCTCCGAAGAGCTTCCTCTCCCGACCCTCGATGATGGACGTTGGCTTCTCGCCCACACCCAGAGAGAGCTCGAGTCCCTGCGGCGTTGGTTCGCTCGACGCATCGAGGCACCCTACGAGGGACGCGCTCCCCTTCCGCGTTGGTCCGCGCTACAAACTCGCGCGGCGGACCACGAAGCGTTCGAGCTCGCGCGCCCCTTTGGATCGTGGCTCGCGTCTTTGCTCAACGTCATCCGGCGGGAAACCCAGCGCCTACGCAACGAGGCGGCGAGAACTCTCCGCGACCTCGGCCCCGAGGCGACACGTCTTGAGAAGGTCGATACCGCGCTCCGAGCCGCAACGGTTCGGGCCATCGCAGAGCGGGATCAGCGCGCGGTCCGAGGCATGCGGGACCGCTTCGCCGCGACCCTTGAGAGCCGAGGAGCGTTTCCCACCCGGCAGCCCGCGTGGGCCACACGATTGGTCTCCGAGGCTGCGCAATATGCCGAACTCTGCCTCGAAGAAGAGGCTGAACTTCTGGTCGAGCTCATCCAAGGATGCATCGCCCGCGCCGACCAACCCCCTACCCCTTCCCTCGCCTTGATGTTGGACCCGGAAGCCGCGCCAGAGACCTCGATGGTCGAAGACGCACCAAAGGCTGAGCAAGAATAGCCATGACCGAAACCACCCCTTCGATCGACGAGTCTCGAAACGAAGAGCGACGCTATCGCGCTGGCTCTCCGCTGACTCTCCTCTTTCTTATCGCGCTGGCGGGCTTTGGCCTGTACATCGTCGGCCGCGCGGCGAGTTTCTATCGGACGCTCGACCCCCTCGCGTTCGGCATCACGATCATCATGGCCGGCGCGCTGATCTTTGGTCTCCTCGAGCTCGCGATGCGGTACCGCCGAAGCACGAAGCTTGGGCATCAGCTCAACGACGCGGTCAAGAGTTCACCCTCCCGGGTTCAAGAACTGCGCGGCGAGATCGCGCCGGTTCTCCGCGCCCACCTCGAGCGAGATCCTGCGCCTTCGTCCGCTCCAGTGTTTACGCCCTACCTTATCGGCGCGCTCGTGATGCTCGGATTGCTCGGGACCTTCCTCGGTCTCTTCGAAACGCTCCGCGGCGCACACTCCGCGCTCGCGGCCAGTGCGGACATCGATTCCCTACGCGCCGGTTTGAGCCAGCCGATGGAAGGCCTGATGCGAAGCTTTGGAACTTCGGCGGCAGGCGTCGCTTCGTCGGCGGTGCTGGGCCTTGGCGCAGTCTTGATTCGGAATCACGCGCGCCGCTTCGAGGTCGCCGTTCACAGCGCATGCGCCGGTCCCCTCGCTCATCTTGGTGCCTCTCAGCGCCAGCTCAGCGCGCTCGAAGCATTGGCGGAACAAGGTGCCGCATGGCCCGACGCCGTGGCGGCGCTGACCGAAGCCGCAAACCTTTTGCGCGAAACGAACGAGGAACAGCGCGCCGCGCGCGAGGCGCTGGAGACGCGATCCAACGAAGAGCGCGAGGCGATCGCCGCAGAAGCCCGAACCCAGTTCGACCGTATGATCGCGAGCATCGCCGAGCAGGAAGAGCGCGCGGCGGCCCGCCTCGTGGAGCGGGAGGCGGAAGTACTCAAGACGTTCGAGAAGCAGCGCGAAGCGGCCGAGTCGAGCGCCACCTCCGCGGCCGACACCGCGAAGCAGGTGAGCGCAGAGCTTCGTAAACTGGCAGAGGCGCAAGCGAGCGCGATCGATCAATTCGAGGGTCGAGCGTCCGAACGGCATAGCGCGCTGATCGCAAGCGCCGAGTCTTCGATCCGGTCGCTCCGCGATGATCTCCGCGAGGCCAGCGAAGCCCATACGAGCGCACTATCTCAATCGGGAGAAGCCATTGCGGGCGCCTTCCAGGAGCGGGCGAACGCGCACCTCGAACAGCTTGGTAGCGCAGCCGCCGCCTCCGAGCGCACATTGCGGGAGGCGACCTCTGCGATGTCGGAGAATATCGCTCGAGAACTCACCAACCTAGCGAGCTCGCTGGGCGAGCTAAGCAGCGCACAGCGAGAGCAGCTCGACGCCTCTTCCGAACGCCACGCGAACCTCCTCTCGGACGCGGTCGCAGGCTTGGACGAACGCTTCGCAACCGGCGTTGCGACACTTGCTTCCCGCGCCGGAGAAGCCATCGCCCCCGCGCTGGCGACGATCACCGAGCGTACTCAGGAGCTCTCCACCAACCATCTCCGAGAGGTGCGCGGCGCCCTTGAAGAGGAGCGGCAGAGCACGCTTGCGTCACTCCGTGAGCGCGAGGAAAACCAAACGCTCGCGATCGCAAATCAGCTCGAACGGATCGACGCTTTGATCGCCCGGCAGGAGGAGCGCGCGAGCGCGCTGGCCAACTCGATCGCAACGACGCATGCGGAGGGTATCGACAAACTCGAGTCCCTTCGCGCGCAGGTAGAGGAGCGCATCGCACAGTCGAGCGCGCAAACACTTGAGCAGATCACGCAGTCGAGCGCGCAAACACTTGAGCAGATCACGCAGTCGAGCGCCCGAACGCTCGAACAGGTTACGCAGTCGAGCGCGCAAACGGTCGAACGAGTGACACAGTCGAGCGCGCAAACGGTCGAACAAGTGACACAGTCAAGCGTGTCGACACTCGAGCAGGTCACCACACTTCGCGCGGGATTCGACGAACGTTTCCAGAGCTTCGATCACGAACGCACCGAGATGCTCACGAAGATGCAGGACGTCTTGAACGAGTTAAAATCTCAAAGCGAATCTCTTGGCACGCATGTGCAAGAAACAAAGACCGCACTGGCGCAGGCGGAAGCGGAAGCAACCGAGCGCACGCTCGCAAGCATTGAGCAACTCGAGAACCTCGCAAGTAGCGTCTCACGTTCTGGCCAGGAGCAGACCGAGCACGCAGCCGAGATCGCGCAAGTCGCGCGGCAGACGCTCGCGGAAGCCAGTGCGCAATCGGGCGCGCAAATCCAGGAGCTCATCGCCACGGCAAGCCAGCATCTTAGCGCGCAAGGCGCTCAGCTAAACGATCTCGAAACGCGAATCCTAGAACGTTACTCGAGCTACGCAGAGGTGCAGCGAACCGAACTTGCGGAGGCCGCATCCGTCACATCGAGCGCAGCATCGATCGTGCATGCCAGCGGCGCCGAACTCGGAGCGGCAGTCGCGATGTTTACCGAATCGGTGGAGCGACACAACGAAGCCGCGCAGCGCTGGCTCACCGCGCTTGGCGATGTCGAACGCGCAGTTCTCGACGCGGGCGAAGGAGCCGCCGTCGATGTCCTCGGTGAGTATCTCACCCGAACGCACGAACTTTTCGACCAGCAGCTTGGATTCCAGCAAGAGCTAATGCAGCAGCTCGGGAAGGCTCCGGATGTACAGGCATGAGGAGATCGAGAGCCCGCCGATCTGGGCCGCCTTTGGCGACCTCATGGCGTGCCTCTTTGGCATCTTTGTTCTCTTCTTCTGCTGGATGGTGATGACTCAGGTCTCGCTCACCGAAGACCTTCGCCAAGAGCAAGAGCAGCACGCCGAGACCGAAGCGCGACTCGAGGAACTTCAATCGGCACTCGCAGGCCCATTGCAATCGGGTCTCATCACGCTTCGTGACGGCCGTATCGGCATTCGCGGAGCCGTGCTTTTTGATGTCAACTCCGCGGAACTTCGCGGCGAAGGACGCCGCCTGCTCGCCGATCTGGCCGAGCCACTGAGGACCTATCTTGACGGTCGCTCGGAGGCGGTGATGATTTCAGGCTTTACGGACGATACCCCTCTGCGCCGCGGAAGCGCACACGCGGACAACTGGGAGCTCTCCACCGAACGTGCCCTCACGGTGACGCGCACGCTGATCGGCGCTGGGCTCTCGCCCTCCGCCGTGTTCGCGGCCGGTTTCGGAGCTCAGCATCCGGTCGCTTCAAACGACGACGAAGAGGGCCGGGCTCTCAATCGGCGCGTCGAAATCTCGCCGGTCCCGCGACCGCTTCTTGAGGAGTGGACAGGTGGCTGACGCGCCGGATCTCGAAGCGCTCCGCGGCGAACTTGAAGCCGCGCGTCAATGTGGCGCTGCGCACTTTGACCTACCCCGCCTCCGCTTCGTCGAGCGTTTATTGGATGCCGCCGAGGTGAGCCACAATGGAGCGCGGGTACGCCTCGCCGAACGCGCCGAGATTACGCTCACGAAGCTTGTCGAAGATATGGATTTGGCACGCGCAGAGACCAAAGAGAAGATCGTGTCCGCGCCGAGCGACCGACGTGAAGCCTTGCTCAATATGGTGGAGCGGGGCGAGATCAACGCCGTGCACTTCGCTCTCCGAAGCACTCGACCGAAGCGCGAAGTGCGCCGCCCGGAAGAGCGCACGGCGCAAATGAAACAAGAGCTCGAAGGACGGGCGACGCTCCCCCCGAGTCCAATCGAGATGAAGCCGCTCGATGTCGCGACGCGCCTCTACGCGTCACGCCGCGCCGAATCTCTCGCCAAGCGCGCGCTGCGCGTTGCCGCCCAGGATGTCCCCGAGGAACCCGGCCCCTACCATGCGCCGACCGTGGCAGCCCGCACGCTGAACCTGCTCGCGGAGCACCCTTCTCTTTTACGATCATGGGTCGCCCGGCTGAGCAGCCTCCCCTTTGATCCCGAGCCGGAAGAATAGAGGCCGGCCGCCTACTCCTCTTCGAAGCTCCACTCCGCTTGCAATGATGCGTCGAGGTGGGGTGGAACAACGGCGGGGAAAAGCATGCGGTCAAGACGCCGCGTGAGCGCCACGAGCGTCTCTTTCTGAAGCGCGCTGATCGCGACCCCATCGTGCTCGTGCGCCATGACTGCGGCACGGCGAGCGTCCATCTGATCGGTCTTATTGAGCACGACCAATCGCGGTAGCGACTCCAGCTCGAGATCGATGAGGACCTTTTCGGTCGTCTTCAGGTGGTCCGGGTACCGAGGGTCCGACGCATCTACGACGTGCAGCAAAAGATCAGCATCCTCCGCTTCTTCGAAGGTCGCGCGGAACGCCGCAAAAAGATCTTTGGGGAGATTCCGAATGAACCCGACCGTGTCCGTAACGACAACTTCTCCGGAATCGAGGTGAAGGCGCCGCGTACGCGTATCGAGGGTCGCGAAGAGTTTGTCCTCCGCGAGTACATTCGCCCCTGTGAGAGCGTTGAGAAGCGTGCTCTTTCCGGCGTTTGTGTAGCCGATGATCGCGACCGATCGCACGCGCGAGCGCCCCTTTCGCCGTTGCTTTCGCTGCTTCCCAAGACGTTTTAGGTCGCGGCTCAACCGGGTGATGCGATCCCGAGCGCGCCGCTTTCCAATTTCGAGCTTTGTCTCGCCGGGACCTCGTCCACCGATACCGCCGGTCAAACGCGAGAGACCGTTGTACTTCTGGCCAAGGCGCGGCAGTAGGTACTTCATTTGCGCCAGTTCCACCTGGAGCTTCCCGTCTTTCGACTGAGCGCGCTGCGCGAAAATGTCGAGAATAAGCTGCGTGCGATCGACAACCTTCAGGTCGGTCATCTGCGCGACCGCCGCGAGCTGAGCCGGCGAGAGTTCCCGGTCAAAGACCAGTACTTCGACGTCGTGTTGCATCGCGCGGATCACGACATCTTCGAGACGCCCTTTGCCCATTACGAACTTCGGATCGACCTTGTTTCGAATCTGCAAGATCGTCTCGCTCACTTCGACGCCCGCGGTTTTCGCTAGCTCTTCGAGCTCCCGTAGTGAGTCTTCTGCGAAACGGGCGTCACGCTTCGAGCAAACATGCACCAGAATCGCGCGACCGTCTTTGGCCGTGACCGGCTTCGCCTTCTGGGCCCTCGCAAACTCCTCTTCCAGCGCGGCGACAACCTCCGCAGGGTTCACCTTGAGTCGAGCGGCCGAAAGTGGGCCGTACGTCTCATACGGTTTGCCATCCTTCGACGGCGGCAGACAGTGCCCGTAGTAGACCCAGAGCGCACGCGCTTCCCCGGGCGCGAGACAGAGCGCAGCAACCATGTCGAGCCGGAGCTTCGTAAGGTCGACGATATCGTCGCGCGTGAGCGGCTCGTTGTGTAGATGCGTGTGGATCAGACGCAGGCCGCGAAGACGCCCAAGTCCCGCGCGACCGCGGCCAATATCGGGCAAGAAGAGTTGCTTCGCGTCGCCGGCAATCACAAAACGAATCTGACCGCTTCGGTCGACCAGCACTCCGGCCTGACGCCCCGTCTCATGCGAAAACTCGCAGAGAGAACGGCTAAGCTCGGGGGTGGTGAGCTGGTCCATCGGGACCCGGCGCCGGTAGATGCGTTCCAGCGAACGAATTTGGGAGGGACTCAGCCCGCTCGTATTTCCATGTACTTGCGACAAGGGGCTATACTGCGTCGCAAATCCGTCGCGTCCACCCAAGCGATGGATTTTCTTCCGGTGGCTATTCTCGATGCGTCCTGATCTCTCACTCCATGCTCAAACCGCGATTCTCTTCGCCATGTTCATGTTCGGGTGCCTTCCCGATACCGGACGGTTCACAATCGGTGACGAAGCGCCGCCTACGGACGCCTCCACCGGCCTCGACGCTGCAGCTCAAGACGCAGCCCAAGATACCGGCCCGAGAGATACCGGCCCGAGAGACACATCGCCGCCGGACACATTCCCACCCGACACCGGCGCGCCAGATGCGCCAGCGGACTCCGGAATGGATGCCCCGACCGACGCGGCAGCGCCGCTGGTATGTGAGGGCCTCGTCTCCGGATCCCTCCCCAGCTCGGGCTCATGTCTCGATCCGCTCTCCGGCGACGATCGTGAGTTCGGAGCCGCGCTCGCAATAAGCGCGTCGCACTTGATCGTCGGTCGACCGGAGATGGTCAACGATCGCGGTTTCGCGACCGGCGGAGTCAATATTTACGAACGGCAGGACTCGGAGCTTCGTCTTTCCCAAACCGTCTATGTTCCTGGCGCAGACGATATGGGCGCCGCGCTCGCGCTCGATGAAGAAACGCTTCTCGTCGGGGACCCCCGGGGTTCATTTGGTGAGGATGGCCGCCCGGGATTTGTCTACGAATATCGTCGAACGGAATGCGGCTTTGCCTACGTCGGCCGCTTTTCCTCTCCCGTCGAAGGAGCCGCCCGAGAGCACGAGCGCTTCGGCGGGCACGTCGCACTCCGCGGTGATGTTGCGCTTGTCGCGACCGATATCGATGCCAGCATCACCGCACCGAACCGCGTGTATACGATGATGCGAGAAGGTCGAAGTTGGCGGGTTAGCGCGACCGACCGATGCGGTACGATGGCGGCAATCGACCATCGCTTTCACGTCGAGCTCTCGAGTGACGGACAGCGGATGGTGATCCGTAACGACCAGGAAGGTCTCATTTGCCCCTTCATCCGTGCGGCGACCGCAGACGCTACCTGGACTCCCCTCACGCAGATCACGATCAGCGGCAGCGGCGAACAAGGCGCGAACGTGGCACTCGCCGGGGATTTTCTTTTTGTTGGTGACCCGACATATCGCGGGGAATTCGTGAACCAGGGTCGCGTACGCGTCTTCCGCTGGACCGGGCCAACGCTCACCGAGCTCCCGGTGGATTTCGAGAGCAGCACGCCGATCGCGCATCAAAACTTCGGACGAAGCGTCGCCGCGATCTGCGGCGACACGAGCGGTCATGATTGCACTCTATGGATCTCCGCCCGAAACGATCGCGAGGGCGATACCGGCTCGTTGTACTACGCCGAATTCGACATTGGTGAAGACGGAGTGACGCGCATCGTCCGCAACGATCCTTGTCCCTCCGAGAGTCGAGCACACTACGGCCGGGTTGGTGCATTCGATCGGGACTGGGCGTTCTTGGGACTCCCCGCGATCTCGAAGGTTCTCGTCGCAGCATCACCGGCGCCATGAGACCGTGAGGCCCTCCGGGTTGAGACGGTGACGAGACTCTGACATACCGCCGCGATGTCCGATGAGCCTGAAAACCCGTCGCCTCTCGACGACGAGCGCCTGAACGAAGTCGCCGATCTTCTCGAAGCGATGATCGAGGATAGGGCACTGCTCACGACGGTTTCCGAACCGGTTCGCAAACGCTTTTTGGTCGCCGCCGGCCGCGTCTCGAGACCGACGAAAGACCAGACCAAACGCTTCCATCGCGCATATCGCAAACAGCGAAAACTCGCCCAGCGCGCCAAACAAGAGGCACTCCTGAACAAGACCCGGATCCGGGAAAAACGGCGGGACGAGGTCTTTATCACGCCTCCTGCGGAGGAACTTAAGGCGCTCCCGAAGGAGGCCGCGATTCCCGTTGAGGAGTGGCCACAGCTCGAACAACCTCGGAACTGCTATGTATGCAAGAAGGACTTCGACCGGCTCCACTTCTTCTACGATCAAATGTGCCCGAGCTGCGCGCCGTACAACTACGAGAAGCGCTCGCAGACCGCGAACCTGAATGGACGCACCGCACTCCTGACGGGAGGCCGGGTGAAGATCGGGTTCCAAACCGGCATCCTTCTACTCCGCGCGGGCGCCGAGCTTGTCGTCACAACCCGCTTTCCGAAGGACGCCGCAAAGCGCTACGCAGCCGAGCCTGACTTTGAAGCGTGGCAACACCGCCTTCATATTTTCGGGCTCGATCTACGACATACACCGAGCGTGGAGGTCTTCGCCCAATACCTCGCACAAAACACGAACTCGCTCGACTTCGTCGTACACAACGCGTGTCAGACCGTCCGGCGCCCATCCGGTTTTTACGAGCATCTCCTCGAGGCTGAGAAAGCCCCAGTGAAGGCGCTCCCTGCGGATGCCGCAAAGCTCGTCGAGAAGCACGAATTATTCTCCGCCGAAATCGATGAGCGCGGATTCGATTCCCGCGCGGTCGGATTAAACGCGGCGCCCTTACTTAGCCAAGTCGCACTCCTCGCGGAAGATCTCGACCGTTCTGAAGCGCTCTTTCCAACGGGCGCGCTCGACCAAGACCTTCAGCAAGTCGACCTGCGCGAGAACAATAGCTGGCGCCTCCAGCTCGCAGATGTCCCAACGATCGAAATGGTCGAGGTCTTTTTGGTCAACGCGATCGCGCCCTTCGTCCTCAACGGCAAACTCAAGCCGCTGATGAAACGAACCGAGACACGCGACAAACACATCGTGAACGTCTCCGCGATGGAGGGGCAGTTCTACCGCTCGTACAAGACGGACAAACACCCACACACCAATATGGCAAAGGCTGCGCTAAACATGATGACGCGCACGTCCGCCTCCGACTACCTCACCGACGGTATTCACATGAACTCGGTCGATACGGGCTGGGTGACGGACGAAGACCCCGCGAAGATCGCAGCCCGGAAGAAAGAGATTCACCGCTTTCACCCCCCGCTCGATATTGTTGATGGAGCCGCGCGAATCCTGGACCCCATCTTTCACGGTCTTAACACCGGGGAACATCTCTCAGGCGAGTTTCTCAAAGACTACAAGCCAACGAAGTGGTGACACGCGCGTCCATCGAAAAGGGGTTTGGAACTCTTCCTCCAAAGCGGGTCTCGTCGACCTCCCGGGGTCAAGCCTATATCGACCGGCTCGCGGAGAGCGAAAGTCCGGCGTTCACCGCGCGCCGCGCGAGGCGCGAGGAACGAAGCGGGCTCTCTCAAGATCCGATCGTCTGGGCGCGCGCACGTGGATGCAATGTCGAAGACGTGGACGGAAACCGCTATGTCGATCTCACATCGGGTTTCGGAGTCGCTGCGCTAGGCCACGCCCACCCGGAGATCGTACGTGCGATCGGCGAACAATCCGAGGTCTTGATTCACGGGCTTGGGGACTATCATCCAAGCGATAAGAAGATCGAACTGCTCGAGCGATTGGTCGCAATGGGTCCGTGGGAAGAAGGCGCCCGTGCGGTGCTCTCCCTTTCGGGAGCCGACGCCATCACCACCGCGCTGAAGACCGCAGCGCTCAAGACCGGCAAACCGGGTGTGATCTGTTTTTCGCGCGGATACCACGGTCTCTCCTACGGTCCGCTCGCCGCTTGCGCCTACGCCCCATCCTTTAAGGCGCCCTTCCTTGAGCAACTCAACCCACATATCGTCGAGTGCGCGTTGCCAGGCTCTCTGGCAGACCTCAATGCGATCGAGACCGCGATCCGTGACGATATTGGAGCGGTGCTTATCGAGCCTGTGCAGGCTCGAGGCGGCGTGCACATCGTTCCACCGGAGGTGTTGCGGGGGCTCGCTGAGATCTGTCGCCGGCGTGGCGCCCTGCTTATCGCGGATGAGATCTTCACCGGTCTCGGTAGGACGGGAAAGCTCTTCGCTTCGGCGGAAGCGAAGCCAGACCTCCTGTGCATCGGAAAAGCACTTGGCGCCGGAATGCCGATCAGCGCTTGTATCGGACGCGCGGAAGTCATGGGCGCTTGGGGACAACCCGATCAGATCCCAATGCACACCGGAACGTTCTTCGGTCACCCGCTGAGTTGTGCCGCGGCACTTCGGAGCTTGCAGCTACTGGAAGAGAACGATCTCATCGCCCGCGCCAAAGAGCTCGGATCCAGGTTTGAGAAAGCACTTTCGGGATTCGACATGCGAAGGAGCGGGGCGCTCATTGGCGTCGTCGCAAACGACCGAGCGCTCCGCATCGTCTCAGCGTTGCTCGACGCTGGATACCTCACGCTGCCCGCTGGCCCCGACGCCTCCGTTGTACAAATCGTGCCCCCTTTGACGATGCCCTTTGAACTTATCGACGGCTTCGCAGAGACTCTACGCCAGGTGTGGCACGCATGAGTTTCGAGACACGGGCGCAGCTAAAGAGTGAGATTCTGGACCTCATCAAGGGAGGGCCAGACGAAGAGAGAAGGGACGCTCTCCTGCGCCGCGTCCAGGCGTACCAACGCGAAAACGTCCCTGCGTACGCACGCCTCTCGGAAGGGCGCTCCGCGGCGCCCGCAATACCGACCGAAGTCTTTCGCTACACGAGGGTTTATTCCGGAACCCCCCAAGATATTGTCCGGATCTTTCGTAGCTCGGGCACGACAAGCGGCGCTCGAGGAGCCCACTACTTTCAAGATCTTGAACTCTACGACGCGGCTGCACGGCGTTTCGCAAAAGAGATGCTCTTCTTCGATCGTGAGGAGATCGACCTTCTTGTTCTCGCGCCGGAAGAAGAGCAAGCACCCGATTCTTCGCTTAGCTATATGCTCTCGCGATTTCGTGACTGGTTTGGACGGGATACGTTTCACGCTTGGCGAGACGGCAGACTCGATGCTCAGCTGGTCCGCGAGGTGCTCGAGGGGCGGGTCGGACCCATCGCGGTGCTCGGAACCAGCTTTGCGTTTGTTCATCTCTTTGATGCTCTTCCCTCTTTTCGAACGACGCTTCCACCGGAGAGTCGAGTGATGACCACTGGGGGAACCAAAGGAAAGAGCCGATCGGTTTCCCCTCGAGAGTTGCGCGCGGAGATCTCGGAGCGCTTCGCTCTCGACTCGTCGCGAATCATCTCGGAGTACGGAATGACCGAGCTCAGCTCACAAGCTTATGAAACGGGGCTCGAGAGCGGCATCACCCGAAACCGCCGACACCTGTTTCCGCACTGGGTGCGCTTCACGCTGCTCAACCCGCTAACCCTTGAGGAAACGAACGCAGAGGAGGGGCTTTTGCGCGTGGACGACTTAGCAAATCTCGATTCGGTTTGTTCGATCTTGACCGGTGATCGAGCACGCGCGATCGGGGACGGTTTTGAGATCCTTGGTCGTCAGCCAGGCACGCGCCTACGCGGCTGTTCCCTCGCGGTGGAAGAGGCGCATGCCCGATAACGCCGCTCTCGAAAGTCTACGTGCGAGTGTCTATTCGGCGGAAGTCACTGGAGAATCGCTGGCTCTTCAGACGGTGGAAGAACGCCGCGAGTTGGCGAAGCGCCTCGCAAGTCTCAGCACAGACCAAACGCTCGCTTCGGAGATCGCCAGGGAAACGGGCCTTTCGATCGAAAACGCACGTTACGGCTTGCTCACCTCCTTGCCTATGAAAAGCGAGGTGGAGGGCGCGTTCTTTCCGAGAGTCGTCGACCAAAGGCCAACGCTGGTCGTGTTGGCGGGAAACGTCTTTGGCGCGGTCATTCGCGCGCTCGTCGTCCCCCTGCTCTGCGGTAGCCCCGTGATCGCACGAACTTCGAGCCGTAATAGAGCACTCCCACTGGCGCTCAGAGCGTGCCTGCCCGCGCCATTTCGGGATGCCCTGAGTATCGTCGAAGAGAATATCGAGTCCTTCGATCGGGCCGGTCTCTTGGCGCGCATGCGAAGCGTGCACGTCTACGGTGCAAACGAGACCATCGAATCTCTCCGCGAACTCGTTCCTCCGAGCGTTCTCTTCGTACCGCATGGTCACGGATACGCCGTCGGCGTCTTCGACCCGGCTGCAGGCGATGTACAGGACGCGGCGGAGGGGCTCGCGCGAGATATTGCAGCATACGACCAACGCGGCTGCTTTTCCCCCCAGCTCACCTACGTCGTAGGAGATGTCGACCAAGCCGATGAACTCGCCGAAGCGTTGCATCGCGCGCTCGCCAAAATCGAGATTGAGTTGCCCCGCGGGCTTCTCGATGAAGCTCAGCGCGTGCAGCAAAAGCGCCTTTCTGAAATTGGCGCGGCGCTTGGTCGAGTCATGAAAGGACCAACGCATCTAATTCTTCGGACCGAAGAAACAGTCACGCTCGGGGCTTCCGGGCTACGCTCCCAGCTCATCAGCCCTTGTTCCCCCGATAGGATTCGGACGCTGCTTGAAGGGCACGGCGAGTCCCTGAAACTCATCGTTCACAATCGCGAAGATCCTCGCGCCTGGATGCCACGACGCTTTAGTCCGCGGGCATGCAGTTTTGGATTGGCACAGCGTCCGCCCCTACTCGCTCCACAAGACGGCTGGCCCTATTGGCACGGCCTTCTCACGGGTTAGGCGCTCTGCTTCTCGGGAATCGGTTCATCGCGTTCAAATCCAGCAAGATCATGAGGATTCGTGTAGCCTAGGGTTCGATATTTTTTCCCCGGAACGGGGAGTGTGACGCACCGGGCAAAAGCCCCGGCGGCGCACAACGATTACGACCCATGATCAACGTTTCCTGCCCCACTTGTGACACCCCCTACGAGCTCGATGAGCGCCGACTTCCCGCGTCTGGGCTTCGAATGCGCTGCCCTGGCTGCGGTGCTTCGTTTCATGTACAGCGAACGGGTGAGACGGCGCTCTCGGAACCACCAAGACCGAAAGCGACCATCGCGGGCGTCGGCGGTCCAGGGGGACTCGATGACCTGCCGGCGCCGCGGAAGGCACCCATCGCCCCACCCGTCGCCGATCTGCCCGCTCCACGCAAAGCACCGATCGCGCCGCCGGTGGCCGACCTGCCGGCTCCACGCAAAGCGCCGATCGCACCTCCCATCGCCGACCTTCCGGCGCCGAAGCGGGCGCCGATCGCTCCTCCGGTCGCAGACCTGCCCGCTCCGCGGAAAGCACCGATCGCGCCGCCAGTTGCAGACCTGCCTGCTCCCCGTAAAGCCCCGATCGCTCCTCCGCTCGCAGACCTTCCAGCTCCGAAACGAGCACCTATCGCGCCGCCGATCGCAGCGGCGGGTATTGGTGATCTCGACCTTCCCGCGCCTCGAAAGAAGACTGGCCCTGTCGGAGACCTCGATCTCCCCGCTCCGCGAAAAACGGGACCGGTGGGAGGCATGGATTTGCCCGCTCCCAAGCACGCGATTCCGGATCTCGACCTTCCCGCAGCGAAGCCCACAAGCCCCCTCGGCGGGCTCGACCTCCCCGCCCCACGCAAGACCGGTCCAGTAGGCGGTCTGCCCGCCTCACGTCGGACTGGCCCAATCGGCGACCTCGACCTCCCCGCCCCAAAAGGATCGGGCGGAATCGACCTCCCGGCGGCAGTCGCTCCGGGGGGCGGAATCGACCTTCCAACACCCGTGAGCGCGGGGGGAATCGATCTTCCCGCACCGGTCGGAGGGGGCATCGACCTTCCGACCCCGCGTGGTGATGTGATGGACCTTCCAGCGCCAGGAGGAGGCGGGATCGACCTTCCCGCGCCCGCTGGAGGGCTCGACCTCGACGGCGGGCTTGACCTCGACGGTGGGCTCGACCTCGACGGTGGGCTCGACCTTGGAGGCGATCTCGATCTCGGAGGCGATCTCGA
>JAHDCI010000023.1:29245-44092 GCA_020629955.1 Myxococcota bacterium
CTCGACCTCGGGGGCGATCTCGATCTGAACAGTGGCCCCGATCTCGGCGGCGGGCTCGACCTCGATGACGATCTCGACCTTGGTCTCCCCGAGCCGCGCTCCTTTGGAGATGACGACGACGACCTCTCGCTTCCGGAGCCCAAGGAGCGAGGATTCGATCTTCCTGGTCTTGACGATGGACCCTCTGCATCCGCTGGCGGCGCGGGATACGGAGAAGTCGACCTTGGCGGCGGCGGCGATATGGAGTTCGACCTCCCGCAGTCGGATGACGATCTTCTTGGAGATGGTCCGAACGACGACGGTCTCGACCTCGACCTTCCGGATGACCTCGGTGCGGTGAATCCGGCGCTCGCGAGGAAGAAAGCGAAGAAGGCAGACGAGCCCGATAGCCCCTCGAAGGCTCCTGCAAAGAAAAAGAAGAGCAAGGGCCCCGTTATCGCGATTGGAGGCCTGCTGCTCCTGGGCGCAGCAGGCGCAGGCCTTCACTACACGCCGTTCGGAGCATTTGGACGCTACGCCATCGAACCTTATCTTGAGGGAGCTGGCGACGCGGGAGCGGTGCAACGTCAGATCGATGAGGCGGAAAGCCAAGCGATGAGCGATACCTACGCGGATGTTCGCGGTTCTCTTCGAACCCTAGGCGATGCTCGGCGTGGCGCTTACCTAAATCGCGAGTTACTCGCTCGCTCTGCGATGCATCTCGCCCTCTTCGAAGTTCGCTTCGGTGATAATAGCAACGCACAGGCACAGGAATCTCAGATCCTCGAGCGGCTCCGCGTGCGTGGTGACGACGCTCCCGGTCTACGACTTGCAAAAGCCGCGATGGCGGTCCGCGCAAACGAGCTCAATGACGCGAACAATCTCCTCAATGGCGCGAGCGCTGCCGATCCATACGTCGCGCTCATCCGCGGCGAACTTGAGCTTCGGCGCGGAAACGCGGAGGCGGCCCTTGCCGCGTTCGAGCAGGCGTCCGCGGCGGGAGCAAGAGCACTTTGGGGAATCGCACGCGCCCAGACGATGGCGGGCAATGCCGAGGCCGCCGCTTCCGCGACGCAGGCCACTTTGGAGGCGAGTCCAAACCATGCGGGTGCGTTGATCGCGAGCGCGAAGGCAATGAGCGATGCGTCGGCCGCCCTTGCGACGGTGCAGCGGATCACGAGCGGTAGCGGGGAAACACTGGTTCGCGCGTCACGCCAGGAGCGCGCCGAAGCCCACGCTCTCGCGGGCTCAATCTACGCGCAGCGCGCCCAGCGCGGTCCTGCACGCGAAGAATATGAAGCGGCGATCGAAGCCGAGCCATTCTTTGTCGACGCTCTCCTGGGGCTTGGCGAAGTGCAGTTCGAAGACGGGCGTTTCCGAGACTCTCAGACCACGTTCCAAGCGGCAGAGGAAGCGGCCGAAGGAATGGTCGACGCGGACGGTCTTTTGCCACCGGCATCACGCGCAAAGCTTGGTCGAGCCCGATGCGCCATCATGCTGGAGCAACCGCAGCAAGCGGGCGTCTTGATGGGCGAACTTCAGCAAGCGCACCCCGAATCCCCGGAGGTTCTCAGCTGGCTGGGACGCAGCCATGAAGAACTCGGCGCGACCGATGACGCACTGGCAGCCTTCGAGCGCTCGATCGAGCTCGACCCAAGCCGATTTGAGTCCTATCTCGCGCTCGCCCAGTTTCACTTCGGTCGCGAGGAAAACGACGAAGCCGCAGAGGTGCTGACCCGCGCGTCGGAGGCGGTCGAACTCACCGCGACCGTCCGTTATCTCATGGGGGATGCCGCACTTCGAAGGGGACGCGCTCAAGAAGCGATCGGCGAGTTCAACGCTGCCCTTGAGATGGAACCGAATAACACCGACGCGCTGTTTGGCCTCGCCAACGCGCAGAGGCGTTTGCGACGACTCGATGACGCAACCGCGACTCTTGATCGTCTCGCGTCCATCGCCCCTGAGTACCCGGCTCTCTCCATTGAACGAGGCCGGATCTTCGAAGCCCTCGGCAATCCAAGTCGCGCTGTTCGCAGCTATCGTCAGGCCCTCGAAGCCGATCCGGAGAATCTCGATCTTGTCCTTCGGCTCGGCGCCGCGCTGGTTGCAACGGGAGAGTACGACGAAGCCGAAGAATACATCGACCGAGTGGTTCGCACCCGAGTGAACTCGCCGGATGGAGAGCACTATCTCGGCCGCATCAAATTCGGTCGAGGTGACGCGCAAGAAGCCCTCCGACATCTCTCGCGCGCGGTCCAGCTCGACCCAACCGTCGCGGTATATCACCTGTATGAAGCTTGGGCGCATCTTGAAACGAACAGTTTTGGTCGCGCGATGGAAGCCGTTGAGCGAGCGCTCGAGCGAGATCCTGAGCTCGCCGAGGCGCATCTCGTAAAAGGTCTGACCCATCTACGCGGTTCAGGCTTCTCCGCAGCGCTTGAGTCGTTTCGCCGCGCACTCGAGTTGAAGCCCGGCCTCTCGCTCGCACGGGCATCTTCCGCGACCGCACTCGACCGACTTGGGCAACCGCGGGTCGCGATTCAAGAGCTGGCCCGCGCCACCAGCGAAGAGGGCGATCATGGTGACTGGTGGTACCAGCTCGGCGCACTTCGCATTGATAATGGCCTCATCGGCGAAGCTGGAGGGGCGCTCGAACGCGCGGTGACCCTCGGCGATGCCGAAGACGAAGCGCCGAATTGGCTCGCTGACGCCCACCGCCGACTCGGCGACGTTCAATGGCGAGGAAACCGCCAGAGCGCCGCGACACACTACCGCCGCTATCTCGAACTTGCGCCCCAAGGAGCCGTTGACCGGCAGGCCGTCGAAGATCGACTTCGCGGCATCTGATTGCGGTGCATTCCTCTGACGCTAATCATGGGATATCCGTCGGACAAGTGCCGCCTCGCACGCACGAGTTGGGACATCCGGCGACTCCGCAAGTGTAGCAGCAAGTATAGCCGTTCTGACACGGGCTATACGCGCTGCACCCTTCCGTACCGGGATCACCCGGATGAATGATTTCGGCGCTGGACACACCTTCGTATTGCCGAAGCGAACGCTCCGCCGCATTGGCATCCTGGCCTCGCGGAACTTGGAAGAGCAACTGGGGTGCCCCCGCGTTTGCCTGCTCCGGGCGAAAAAGTACTCGGTCGGTTCCAATGCGAAGCCCTAGTGCTCGGGCAATCTCGACCGGGCTCACCCCTTCTTCCAGTTCGACGCGAATAAAGCCCCCCCATGTGCCTTCCGGCCAGGCTCCGTACTCCTGTGGATACTCGATTTCGAAGATTGGCATCGGAAACGTGAAGCGATCGCCCAACCCAACCTCAAGCCGATTCTGGGGACCCGCGTCGATTCGTCTCGCGGGAACAACAAAGCGAAGGCAAACGCTTGCACTCGATCCAGGCTGCAGCATTCCGTTTGCCGGCATCACTTCCTCCATGACCTGAACAAGTTCGATCACCGCGGAAGAAGCGGGAATCCAACCATGAACATCTCGTAGAGCCTCCGCATATGGCCCAAGATCGATCGCGTCGTTCGTGTTGTTCGTCACCCTTCGAAGAACGGCGATACTCTCGCCCGGGATCGCAGTCGCGAGACGGTTGGTCCGAGGCTCGATACTGATGGTCGTCGTTCGTGCAATGTGCTCTGGCGTCATTGTCGGACCCGCGGGGTATATCGCTTCGCGGCAAGCATCTCCAGCCTCGTTTGGGGTACTCATTGTAGGCGTGCGCGACGGACATCCGAAGAGCAGGCCGAGAACGATGACGCTTACGAGCTTCGGCCTGAAGAGTGTTGGCATGCCCGTAGTCTACGAAGTCTGCTGAATATAGAGAAGTATCGGGCTTGTTCCCGCGAGTAGCGGGTTGGTACGTTCATAAAGGGATGACTAAATGGTCGCTGCCTTGGCACAGCATCCCGATCGGCCTCCCCCAGGAATCGGTTGACGGTGATTTCGTGGGTCTTGAAGCCTCAGGACCGAGAAGAACCGATGGCCGGAGAGTGGGAGAGCCGCGTCAGAGCAATCCGAGCGAGACCATCTGCTCGAACATATCTTCGGCGCTCTCTTGAAGCGGCCGATAGGAGAGCCCCAACTGTTTGATGCCTTTGGAGTTATCCGAGCGCCATGGGATGTTGACGTTTCGCGAAACGAAGCGCCGGCTCAAGCCGCTCGCGGGCGCGACCAACCAGACCAGCCACTTCGGAAGAGCACGCTTCGGTAGCGGATATTCTGAGCCGTAACGAGAGAGCAGGCTCTGTCCCACCTCAAGCAGATTCGTATCGTGCGCAGAGACAATATGCCTCCCCTCCGCATCTTCGCGAAATCCAGCTTCGACGTGCGCACGCGCCAGGTCACGAACATCGACAACGCCAAAACTCGCGCGGGGTGCACCCATCTTCAACGTGCCATCACCAAGCTGCTTCATGATCTGAAAACTCTCTGACGTGGGCTTGCCGCCGACGAGCGGGCCGAGGACCAGCGAGGGGTTCACCACCACAAGCTTCCAGCGTGATTGTTGCTCAGCGATCTTCCAAGCTTCCTTCTCCGCGAGCGTTTTCGAAAGCGAATAGGGTTGGTAATCAAGAGAAGCGCTCTCATTCCATACCGCTTCAGTCAATCGACCACCTGGAGCTTTCTCGCAATCGACGGCGTCGGTGTAGATCGCCGCACACGAGCTCGTCACGACAACTCGCCGAACACTCTCGACGCGATTGGCCTCTTCGAGCACGTTTCGCGTACCGTTCACGGCCGGGTCGATCAGCTCTTTCTGCGGGTCCTTCACGTCGGTGAAGAACGGAGACGCAGTGTGGAATACAAGCTCGCATCCCTTCATGGCCTCCGCGTAGGAGCCGACCTCCAGGAGGTCGGCCTTAAAGAAACGAATCGAGCCCGGCGAAGCGTCGGCAAGCTCCTGGAGATGTCCGATCTTGGCGGGGTTTTCCGGAGAGCGTACTGGAGCGTGAACCGTTGCCCCGGCATCGAGAAGCGCTTTGACTAGCCAGCCCGCCACATATCCGGTCGCGCCGGTGACCATGATGGGGGCATTCGTTCGAATCGGGGTCTCGCTCATTTTCCGTCCTCTTGTGCGAAGGAGAGAGAAGCCCTCTGTCCGTCCGCTCTTCGATGAACGTTATGCGCGAGCCCCGCGATTCGCTCAATGCTCGAATGCGCCAAGAGAGTAGCCTGACGCGCCACTGCTCACGCAGTCCATTCGGCTGCCTGGCTCTCGCTCAGCCAGCGCTTCGCTTTCTTCACCGCAAGCGCCCAAAGGTCGCGATGGCCCTTGAATCGCGTCGTGAGGATGTGCACGACCAGCGCCGTGACGGCGGCTTCTTCACCCCGCTGCGCGATTACTTCCTTGAGGCGCTCTTTCTCTTCGACCAAGCAAATCTCGTCGAGCGCCGCGCTCTTCGGGAAGCTGCCTCGAATGCTCTGCGTCATCAAGCAGTTCACGATCTTCGATTCGTCGCTGCCATCCGAGCCAAGGCCGCCGCCCCCAAGCGCAGGTCCGGAGGTTCCGGCCGCCATGGGCGACGCCATTGCTGGTGCGGATCGCGCGGCCATCGGTGCGGGCCGGCGAGGCGCCGACGGCGGCGCCATCGCCGAGCGCGCCATCTGCGGCCGAGGAGCAGATTTCGGGCGCCTCCGCGACTTCTTTCGAGCCGCGGGCGGAGCTCCCGGCGCGGCGAGCGACATCGTCATCATATCCATTCGCGCTCCACCAAAAGGGGCGTTCGCGAGATTCGCGATCGGGACCTTCCGCAAGACGACGGGCTGGGTGTTCTTTTCCTCGCGGACTTCGACAGCGACAAAACTCGTTAGCTCACACATGATCTGATGCTTTAGCGCGAGCTCGGTCGCTTGCTTCTTCTTGCGCGTTTGTCGGTCGCCACGCGTCTGCGCAGAACCGGTTGTCGGCCCCGCGAGCAGCTCACGAACGCGAGCTCGCGCCCAGAGCGAGGCGATCGCTCCCCCCGACACCTGGGTCGATCCATCGAGCGCCGCCGCGAACTCCCACTTTCCCGCTTTGAGGACGACACGCTGCCCCTCACCCTCCGTGAGCTTCGCAAAAACCGTCATCGAATCCCCCTCGAAAACGGGCGGGAGCGTGCTCCTCGCGGGCTCTCCCGAGCAACCTTCGAACGAAAGAGAAAGGTCGCGAAGCGATGGACTACGAACTCGCCGGAACGTGCGCATGACCTTGCTCTCAATCCGCTCGGAAGGAGCGATCATCTCGGAACTTCCCCGCGTCGCGTTTGCGAGGCCACGGACAAGAAAGGAACTTGCTCCATGGCCAATCCCGAATGAAAAAATGCGTGCGCGGTCTTGATGCTGTCTCGCAAATTCGATGAGCTCCTTTTCGTTCGCGACCTGACCATCTGTAATGAGCACGATCTGACGGGCGCGGTCGGAGTCTGCTTGGGCCTTCATCGCGAAAGCGAGAGGCGCAAAAATCTCGGTGCCGCCAAGGTTCGCGTCGATGGACGCGATGTGTTCGTTTGCGACGGCAAAGGACTCCTCATCAAAGGGCCGCGAACTCGGAAAGAGCGTGCGAGACGTGGTCCCAAAACAGAGAATATTAAACGAGTCGGTCGCCTCGAGGGACCGCAGGCAGAGAGCCAGCGTTCGTCGTGCGGCCGCAATGCTCTCCCCTCGCATGGAGCCGGAGCAATCGAGAAGAAAGATCACCTCGTGCCCTTGCTCTGCTGCGTCTTCTCCAAAACGAGGCGTGAGCTGAACCATCGCAAAACGCTCTCCCTCTTCGGTCTGCTGAATCGCGCACGACGCCTCCGGCGTATCCCGCCCTCGAAAGATCAGCACCAAGTTTCGATCCATCGGCGCCGATTCAGCGCCGAGCTCCACTGTCGCCCCAGTCCCGGATAGAGAAAAGCGAATCGGATGAGTCGGTGACTCGACGCTGCTGATCCCACCGGGCATTTCAACATCAACCTTGAGGCTTAACCCGTAGGGTACGCTAGCGCGGCGCGGGGGATTCAACACTTCCCCAGCCGATTCTCCAAGCTGGGGGGGCATCGCTGGTGGGATATAGCGCGCCCCAACGGTCGTTGGGATCGTGCACCGAAACGCGTCATCTTCGCGCATAAGCTCGGAAGCAAAACGCAAGCGCAAAGTCGCCTCCTGCCCAGGCATCAACGCGCCGACCGAGACCCGATAGATATCGCCTCGCTCTTGGTCCACTAGAAATCCGCCGTGGCCATCCGCGAGGGCGTCATCGTATTTCTCAAACGCCGCCTCACGCTCTTCCACTTTCCCCTCGATCCGCCGATCGCCGATCTCCACCGAAAGCGCATTGAGCACCGCCGCGTCGTCGAGCGGGAAAAGATAGACGGCTTCGATCGGGTGGCTTTCCTCGTTTCGAAACACCTGAATCAACTCGAGTTCGCCGATGGCGCCGGAGATCGCGCCTTCGACGCGCACGCCAACCACGGGGACGGGCTTTCCGTGCTTGATGTCGAGGAGTTGAGCGATTGGGGGCTTCTTCATGAGGGTTCCTTTGGTTTGTGGGAGGGCTGGATGGTGGCGGCGACCGCTTCCGAGATCGCAGAGATGGAGGTTGATTTCAGGTGCCGCTCTTCGATATGCACCTCGATTCCCGGCGCGACTACGACCCTGAGCCAACGCTCTGCTTTGGGTGGCGCAGGGCGAGCGGGCATCACCGGCGGAAGGCTTGCCGTCGGGTGCGTTCCGATCGCTGCGAGGGAGACCCCCTGAGCCTGTAGGTCACGTACCTCGATCAAACGGCGAAGATGTTCTTCGCCGTAACGAGCGCCCCTTCCCAGGCCATCCGGCGCTGGGAGAAGTCCCCGCTGAACATAGTAGCGGACCGTCCGCCGGCTGACGCCCGCGGCTTCCGCTAGTTCACCGATGGTCATTTCGCTCACGGAAAGAAGATAACACCACCAGTGTCACATTCAAGTGTCACATTCTTTGTTTCCACGTTCCATCGCTCGCGGGCAAGCACAGCGTTCTCGTAAACATTTAAAACAAATGGTGAAATTCGAATATTCAAGGTCGGCCAATCGATCGTGGCGATCTTTGAAAAAGCGATCCATGATCCCCGAATGTCATCCGCAGACCGCCTCGAACGCCTTGAATCAGAACTCGCTGCCCAGGGAGCGGACAAGCTTCGCCTGGAGCTCGTGCGCCGCGCGCGCCTCTTTAAACGATCCTGGGTCGACATGGCCGAAGGCCTTTCGCACGTGAAGCGACGCGAGCTCTACTCCGAGTGGGGCTACAGCGATTTTCATGACTATTGTCAGACCGAACTTTTGCTCACCCGCGCAACGGTCACGAAGCTCACGGGTAGCTACGCGGTCGTACAAGAACACGCACCTCAGGTGCTCGCTCGAGACGGCGTGGCGCAGCCGATGCCGCGTCTTGACGCGGTCGAGTACTTCGCGAAGGCGCTCCGGTCCGTCGAGGACGACGATTCGCCCTACCTCGCCCCAGAGGAAGGTGCGATGGAAGAACTTCGGCAGGCGGTCTTTGATGAGGCGGCTCCCGTCGCGGTGCTGAAAAAAAACTTCAATCCCATCGTTTTCCCGCGCCCGGAAGGGGCCGAAGAAGTCGATGCGATGGAGAAAGCACGCTCCGCAGCCCGGCGACTCGAGGGGCTTCTGCGGAAGATTGATTCGCTCGACGAAACACGGCGGCAAGCGCTCGTAGGCTCCCTCGTTGCGCTTCGAGAAGAGCTCGATGAGCGAATCCCGAACGCGAAGGCTGCACTCGGCGAACAACGCCGCGCGAGCTAACCAAACTGCACCATTCGAAATCGCACGCCCGACACTGTCGGGCGTTTTGCCTTTCAGCCCTTAGAACGTATGTGCGGGACGCCTCCCGGGGGGAGGCTGATACGCTGGGGCCCAATTTCGCGGGCGAGTTTTGATCTCTTGAACAAATCCCATCAACGCTCCTGCGAGCAGATAGGGGTAGTTTGAAAAGAGTCCGTTGGGGATGAGGTCAAAAACCGCGACGGCAAGAATTAATCCGTACCCCGCGAGCAATCGTCTGTCCGCTGGATCTCGCACCTTCGGCAGCACTCGCCACAGCGCGAGAATGGGAATCAACAAGAGACCGAAGGACTGCAAGAACCCGATAATACCTCGCATGCCAAGCGTGATAATCCAGAAACCGTCGGCGACCGCGATCTCCTTGCCTTCGTAGTCGTCGTAGACCGAGCGCCTGCCTTGTCCGCCCCACCCAAACCAGATTCGCTCGCGCGCCTTGTCCATCAGGATCTCTTCATTCTCAAAGCGGAACGAGAGCGACTGCGCACGCTCTGCCCCGAACGTATCGTTCGCCAACTGAACGGCATCTTCGACGGGGATCGCATCAGCGGCTCGCAACATCGGATACGCAAGCACAAACACCGCGATGCCCACCGCGAAACGCATTTGTGCTTTGGGGCTCACCTTCCAGAGCAGAATGCCGAAGAGGATCCCGTACGCGATCGCACCGGTGCTCTTGCAAAGAACAAGAACGACTCCGAGGTACCACATGACGCGCTTCGACTTGAAACGCGTAATCTTTGGCACCCGCGCTTGGAGGAGAAGCACCGACGCGAGAAATGCGATGCACATGAAGAGACCGAGCGCGAGACCATGAGCGGTAAAGACCATGGGCCGGTAACCGCCCCAGCGAATCGTTTGAAGGAAATCGGAGTGGGCGCCATAGCCGTAAATCCAAGTGTGGAACTGTGGGCTGAGGCGTAGCTCAACGAAGATAAAGAGGGTCTGAACGAGCGCGGCGACCACCAAAAACCGCAGGAGCTCAAAAAGATCTCGACGGTTTCGAAATAGCGCTCTTCCCAACATAAACGGAAACGCCGCTTCGAAGAGCTGACGCAGCGCGAACTGAATCGCGTCGTTAATGCGAAGAGCGGGAAGCCGAGTGACGCGCCAGCTGCCGTATTGAAGAGGGTCTTCGTTGTTCGACGCAGTCACAAACGCGCCGATCATCGCCATGATGATGAGCCAGTCCGCACCGCGCAGCGGTTTCGCCTTCCGCAGTCGAGACCGCCATTTCCAAAGGGCGACTCCGAAGAGGAGGATGTACGGAAGGCTCAGTTTATCGAGCGGCGGGATCGCGGGCAGCTTCCAGAAGCTCGCCTCCGGCCCGAAAAGGAACGCCGTGAACGCGACGGCGAGCACCGCGTTCTGCGCGCGCTTTGCCCACACGACATACGCGGTGAGCGGGATGAGCATGAAGAGCGCAAGATAAGATGTCGGCGTTCCGAACGACTGCATTAGACGCCTCGTTCGCCCCATCGCATCGGCGATTCACCCTCCCCCTTCGGGAAAAGACCGATTGCGCTAGCTACGCTTCTTGGGGAACGAGCAATCATCACTCCCAACTGGCGTACCCAATCTCGGGCGAGACGTCCAGTTTGACCGTCACGACGGGATTCTCATTTCGAAATCCGCCCGCACATCCGTGTTCTGCTCGAGGCGTGATTCGCCGGAGCCTGGCTTCGAAATTCGGCAACGGAAGCTCGAAAGCTCGTCCCTTCAATCAGGTTTTCGCGCGGCGAATTCGAACTCGAACCGCCTCAGCATGAGCTTCAAGAGATTCCTCTTCCGCGAGCCCGGTCAGTAGCTCTTCCTGCGCGGCGAGAGCATCGAGCGAGTATTCGATAATACTCGAACGAACCTGAAAGTCAGGGACGCCAAGCGGGCTCGAAAACCGGGCCGCGCCGCCCGTTGGCAGCACATGACTCGGCCCCGCCGCGTAGTCCCCAGCCGCTTCGGGCGTGTGATCGCCCACAAAAATAGCACCCGCGAAGCGAATCTTATGCATCCAATCTGCGGGCTTTCGAACAGCAAGGCTGAGGTGTTCGGCTGCAAGGGTCGACGCGAGCTCCGTCGCCCGGTCGAGATCAGGAACCACAAAGGCCGCTCCGTTCGCTTCGAGCGATGCGCGCGCAATCGCGTTTCGCGGGAGGCGCTCAAGCTGCTCGGCGAGCTCGCGCTGCACTTCGTGAAGGAAGCGATCGGAGAGACAGATAAGTAGCGCATAGGCCGCCTCATCGTGTTCTGCTTGGCTCAAGAGGTCTGCGGCGACGACCGCGGGGTCCGCGCCATCATCGGCGACAACAAGGATCTCCGACGGCCCGGCGATCGAGTCTATGTCTACGTGCCCGAATACCAAACGCTTCGCGCACGCGACATAGAGGTTGCCCGGCCCGACGATCTTGTCGACTGGCGCGATCGTTTCCGTTCCATAGGCGAGTGCCGCGATCGCTTGCGCGCCTCCAGCATCGACAATCTCCGTCACCCCAGAGCGCTCAGCCGCAGCGATGAGGGCCCCGTTCGGATTCGGCGTGGCCAGGACGATTCGCTCAACCCCCGCAACCATTGCTGGAATGGCGGTCATCAAAACGGTGCTTGGATACCGCGCTTTACCACCGGGGGCATAAACGCCCACGGAACGGAGCGGGGTCACTCGCTGTCCGAGGCGAACACCATCCTGTTCAAACTCGAAGGGCTGAATGCCCTGGTGACGGTGGTAGGTCTCGATTCGGGTTGCAGCAAGGTCGATCCAGCCCCGAAGAGAATCGCTCACGTCGCCACTCAGACGAGACCACTCCGGATGCGGAATCGTGGATCGATGGAGTGTTCGGGACTCGAATCGTTCGACGAACTCGAAAAGCGCCTGATCTCCGCGCTCGCGGACCGCCCTCAGAATCTCCGATACCGCCGGCTCCACCCTCGCGAGGTCCTCGTCGCCGCGGCGGGAGAGAGCGGCGGTCGCCTGCTCGTAGCGAGGTTCCCCAAATCGAAATACCGAAAGCATACCGGGTAGCGTGGGGATCTTTCACTCGCGCCGCAATCGCTCTTCGCCCCGCAGAGGTGCTAGTGCGGGGATTAAATCGTTAGAAGGGGATGATCTTTCGTCAGGGCCGCCGACCCGAGGCTCGAAGAGCGAACGACATACCAAGTATATCGAAGGAAAAGCGAAACCTCGGATCGGAGGCCCTCGCGGAAGAGGCCCTTCTAGCGATTTGAACCACGCACTCGCCCAGAAGAATTTTGAACGGCGCTTGATTCTGCGAGGCGTCCAGGCGAGTTTAGAAGCCGTGAGCGAACGCGATCACGCCATCGACACCATATTGCAGATTGCCATCGAAGAGCTGCACGAAGCACAGCCTCGTGATTCGATCTCTCTACGGAAAATCGCGAAAAGAGCCGGCGTGAGCGTGGGGACCATCGGGTACTACTTCGACAATAAAGATGGGCTTTTGCGCGCATGTCTACGCGAACATGAATCGAAGCTGCGCACCCGAGCGTTCCAGGTAATCGCGGAAGCCACGAAGCTCCCGGCCCGCGAAGCGGTGGAGAATGCGGTCCGAAATCTCTTTCGACTCCTTCATGACGAGGCGGTCTTCGTCGATCTGCGATCTCTGCTCGACCAGCGAGGCGGCGACCTCGCGTTTGTACTGCGAGAAGAGTACTTTCAGACCGTCAGCGCCGCCGCTGCGGCAGCACTTCAGTACCTGCCCATCTCCCCGGCACAGATGGCGATGACGATCGACACCCTCTGCACAATGGCGGTGCGTCTGGCGGTTATGCCTCAGACGGATCGAGAAACACTCTTCGGTACCTCGGACGATAGCGCGCTCGAGGATCTCCTTGTGCTGACGGCGATGCGACTGACTGCCCCCAACGAAGATTTTCGCACTGCTCTAAGCGAAGAACCGGAAGAATGACTCGCACCAAACTCATCTCCGCCGCCGCGCTCGGCATCGTGGTCGCCTTCCTGGCGTTCGGCCTGCAATCGCCTCAGTGGCCCTCGCCGCGTGAGTTCTCCGGAGAAAACGCCCCCCCCATGCCCGCGGGTCCCCATCGAATCATTTGGGTGGGGCATAGCTTGGTAAACGCCCGCGATGCGACGATCGAAAACGCGCAAAATATGATCGAGTGGTCAGAGACTCTGGGCGCAGAACGCGGCTACGAGATTACCAATATCGACCATACTCTCTTCGGGGCTTCGCTCTCCCTACTTTGGCGCGGGAGCCCGCATAGCTACAACCGGCCGGAGCCTGAAATGGCAGAACGTCGCGAAGCCCTATTTCAGGGCGATGCGGCGGATACGATCGTTTTGACGGAGGGCATCCCCGTTGGATTGAGCGAAGTGCGCGAATATACCGCCTACTACCTGCAGGCGTTCCGGTGCGCGTTTCTCGAACAGAATCCAGAGGGCCGCGTGTATCTCTATGAATCCTGGGAACACCGCCAAGGTAGCGATCCGGAAGCGGGCTACGGTCCTGTCGATACCTTCGATTGGCACGCGCGCGCGCGCGAAAACCGGGAGATGTGGGATCTACTCGCCGATCTCGGCTCCACAGGACATGTGCCCTCCCCGGGAACACGAATCGAATCGTATTTCGATGCCGGCGTCCATTGTGACTCGGAGAGCCCGATTTTCTCGATTCCCGTCGCAAGTGTCTTCGCAGCAATCGACGATGCGGAGCTCCGTATCGGGGAGGCTCCGCTCCGCTCCGAAACCCTCATGTTAAACCCTTCAGAACCATGGCCCGAAAGCTGGCCGCTCCCAGAATCCACCGGGGACGGTCCTTCGGCGGAAGAAGTCCTCGCGCTTCCTCTACGCCATCCCGAACGGGATCGCGATGATATTCATCCGAGCAATCTTGGCGTGTACGTCGCAAGCTTGGTCTCGATGAGCGTACTCACCCAGCGCTCCCCCGAGGGACTCTCCGGCCCTTCGGAGCTTCGCGAGGAGGAACGGGCCGCTTTGCAACGATTTGTGTGGCAGGCCGTCTGCGACGATGCGCGCACCGGCATCCCGAGTTGTGAATAGCGCAGTGCTTCAGCTCTCGTCGAGGGAGGGAATCCACTTCCGCGGGGTAGCAACCGCACCATCCAATCGGCGATAGCGCGGCCACGGCTTCGCCGGAGTAAGTGATTCCAGCAGCACGGCACGCGCTTCCGCGGGCAGAGTGGCCAGCCAATCCGCCGAACGTGTCGTGAGTGGAACCACTTGCTCCTCGAGACCAAGTTCGAGCTGCTCAAGACACTCGACCATCGTTTCGCTGCGCACCGGCTTCACAATGTCGATCGACGGGCGCTTTCCTTCGGCGCGCTTCCGGAGCTTCTCCCGAAGAGAGGTCGCGATCGGAGCGGTCGGCGATTCAAGACCACAGGGATCGAAAAGGTCGGATCGCAGCGCTGTCGGTGAAGGCTGCTCCATCTCCGGAAGCGAGAGCTCAAGCGAGTCGAGCACGAGGGCTTCGAGCGGGTCCCGCCCCGGCGGCGCCGGCGGCGTATAGCCGAGTGGCTCGGAGAAAGGCTCCGCAAAAGGGGTCGTCACGGCGCGCTCGGAAGACTCTTCCAGCTCGTCGCGATCTTCATCGTGCTTCGCATCATCGGCCAGCCCAACCGCTTCGCGTTCCGAAGGAGCGTAGCCGACCCGGGTTTCGTCCGTATCGGTCGGAGAAATGACGCGGCGCTGAATCTCGACCGGATAGTCATCGAAGAGGCTCGGATCCGGCGCACGCAAAACGGCTGGCAGCTCAAATAAGTCCGGGCTGAGCGGCGCTTCTCCACCGGCGCTATCTCCGACGTCTGCAAGGGTATCGAGCAGCGCCGACTGAAGGTCAGAACGCATATTTTCCGCGGTCGGCGACTCGAGACTCTCGTCGGCGATGGAGGGAAACTCGTCGAGCGCGAGCGAGGCCCCGCTTTGCGAGTAATTGCCCGGTACGGTCCGGACTTGGTCGTAGCTCTGAGAGCGGATCGTCGGAAGGCGCTGCGTTTTCAGCACCTCTGAAGAGCCAAGCTGATGTGCGCGGTCTTCCATTCCTTCTTTGTCCTTGCTCCCCCGAGGGTCGG
>JAHDCI010000214.1 GCA_020629955.1 Myxococcota bacterium
CGTCGAAGCAGGTCGAACGCGCGAATCATCGCATCGGACTCACCGCGCATTTCTCCAAAGTTCTTCACGCGAGGCAGCATACGAAAAAGCACGCCATGTGAAAATACGAACCTCGTGAGCGGCGCTCGCCAAGGTTTTTCGTTGAAGGGGGATTCAACCTTCGGCAAGTGGCCTTCGCCGCCGAAAACGGTCGATCGCTTCGCATCGCGCTTGTTTGAGCGCGAGCGCGGGGAACACATCGATGGAAGGGATGATCTTCCGCCAGGAGCGCCGATCCGAGCCTCGCTCTTCCTTCGAACTACTCGGCAGGTCGTTCGCTCTCCGAAGCTCGCCTCGGCACCCCTGACAGAAGATCATCCCTTCCATCGATGTGTTCCCCGCACTAGGGGGGTGCGGCGACGTCCACAACGCGTTAAAACAGGATGGTGAGCGCGACAAAAACCTGCCCCGTATGCGAAACGGTCTATGGTGCTGCGGCCACGTTTTGTCAGAACGACGGTACCCGCCTCGACGACGAGGGAGTTGACCCCTTCCTCGGCAAAGTTCTTCTCGACCAGTTTAAGATCGAAGAAGAGATCGGAGCCGGCGGAATGGGGACGGTCTACCGCGCCGCGCAGACCTCGCTGCATCGCCCAGTTGCGGTGAAGATCCTCCACCCGGAGCTCACCAAGAACGACGATGCGGTTCGCCGCTTCCACCGCGAAGCGCGGGTTGCCACTCAGCTCGACCATCCGAACTTGGTGAATGTTCTGCTCTTCGGTGAGATCCCGGAAGAAAAGAACCTCTACCTCGTCATGGAGTATCTCGATGGGCGCACCCTTCGCGATGCGATGGAGCAGGCGGCCATGATGCCCATCTCACGGGTGCTCCATATCTTGCTTCAGGTCTGCGCCGGAGTTGGCGCGGCCCATGCGCAAGGCATCGTGCACCGTGATGTGAAGCCGGAGAACGTCATGTTGGTTCCGCGGGGCGGAGATCCGGATCGCGTCAAGGTTCTTGATTTCGGCATCGCTCGGATCCTCTGGGGCGATAACAATACCGTCGCCACTCAGAGTGGGATGATCTTCGGTACCGCGCGCTACATCTCGCCGGAAGGGGCGGAAGGCGAACCGACGGATGCGCGCAGTGATGTCTACTCCATCGCGGTGCTCGCCTACCAGATGCTCTCGGGCGTGACGCCCTACGAGGCGGATTCGCCAGTCACGATGCTGCTCAAGCATGTCAACGAGGTGCCGCCTCCGATTCGCGATATGGGCGAAGGACGACGGGTGCCCGTGCCGCTCGCGGACGTCGTGATGAAGGCTCTCTCGAAGAAGCCAGGCGAGCGCTATGAAGACGCGAGCGAGTTTGGAAAGGCGCTCGAAGACGCGGCAGAGCATTGCGCGATCGAGCTCCCCGGTCGTCGCGTGAGTACACTCGCGAGCAACCAAACGCCGAGCGGGCCCTATACGGCTGCGGGCCTGCCCGGTCAGAAGAAGCGTCCCTGGTGGGCGATGGCCGTTGCGTTCCTGATTGGCGCCTTGCTCTTTTGGATCATCGCGCATGAGTTCGAGGAGAGCTGGGCGGGCGACGGAAGCGAGCAGATCGCGATCCTCGAAAGCCAAGCTCGGGAAGCTCTCGAGGCAGGCAACTACGTCCGTCCCGCGGACCAAAGTGTGTTCGCCTTCCTTGAGCGTCTCGAGGAGCGCGCTCCCGAACACGAGGCGCTCGCGGAGCTGCGCTCATCGGCCCTCACGGCACTTCGTGCCCGGGTCGAAGCCAGCGACGATCCGCAAGAGAAGCTGATCGCCCTGCACGATATCCTGGCCTTCTCGCCCTCGGATGCGGAAGCGCAAGCAGCCGTGGAAGAACTTGAAACACCCAGCGTTATGGGACCTTCGCCGGGCCTTCGAATCAGCCCGGAGAGTGCCCAAGTGCGAGAGCCGATCGGGCTTTTGGTCGTCATGCCTCTCGGAGAGCATGCGCCGGAGGGCAGCCGGTTTGAAATCTACAAGCGGGGCCGCCGCGTTCGTACCGTGACAGCCAATCGGGTGCTTGGGGTGAGCGATGCGGCCGCAGAGCAATGGGCGGGGCAGTACTCTTTCCGTAGCTCTGGCGAATACGAAATCCGCTTTAGTGGCGCTCCGGAGAGCGATGAATTCCGAGCGACCGTGACCATTGCGCGCCGGGCGTCGAGCGGCGGCGGAGGAGGTTCTCCTCGCCCCCCAGCGCCGTACATTACTCCGATGCAGGTGCGGCCGCCCAGCGTGATGATGACGACGCCCCCAAGGGACGATGGGATCGACTGGAGCCTCCCGGGAAGTCAGATGCGGACTTCGCCCACCGTGATGTCGATTCAGAACGACGATCCGCCCGCGCCTTGGACGGGTTGAGCAACGTTCTATTTTCGGCGCATGCCCATATAGATCAGCGCGAAACCGATGAAGACGGCCATCATTCCAACACCCTCTGTTGGCATATCCGCAAGCTCTTCGGGCGGGTAGTAGAGGATACCAAGGCCGACAGCGACTGCGCCGATTCCTGAGACGATAGGGTTATCTAGCATGGGCTCATCCTTGGCGTGAATAGCGTGAGCGATAGTGGGATTGGGGGTTCCCAAATCCCATTCCGCGGTTCGAACGACCAACCGCCGGGGAGCAACGCCCTGATCCGATCGAATTCGAGATATGCTGGGGAAATGCTGCGCAACCTTCGCCGCCCCTCGTCACCCAAGCCCAAACGTTCCGATTCCGTTGAGATTGTGGATGCCGTGCTCGAGGCCGCGCGGCAGCTTTTAATGGAAGACCAGAAGCTCACCACCGAGGCACTCGCGAAACGCGCGGGCGTCGGGATCGCATCGATCTACCGCTACTTCCCAGATCGCGGCGCGCTCTTCGCAGAACTTTTTCGGAAGCAGCATGAATCCTTCTTGCTCCACATGGACGAGCAGCTGCTGCCGGAAACCACAATCGCCTCTGGGGTGGATGCGTGTGTACGTATGCTCGCCGATCTCTCTCCGGGAGAGGTTCGCTTTCGCCGAATTCTCAACGTGAGCATGCCCCTCGATTGGACGCTCTCGAAGCTCCAAGAAGTGATCTCAGAGGCAGCGACTCGTCTCCATCGCTGGCTGGTCATCCTCTTGCCAGATGAATCTGCCGAGGAGATCTCGCGGCGCGTCTTTTATAGTCTCGCGATTGTTCGAGGTGCGGTGATGCTGAGCCTGCTGAGCCCGGAGCTTGCGCCCGAAAATGGAGTAATGGTGGAAGATCTCAAAGTGCTCGTCGAACGGGTCGTTCGCGAGGGAATTCCCCTGCCCGCGAGCTGAGCGCGATCACTTGGGGAGGGAAACGCACGCCGTACCGGAGGCCTCGCAACGAAAGCTCGGCGCCTCCGGGGGACAGCTGGCGGTGCACGCACGGACCACAATATGACAGCGCAGCTCCCCTTCGTCTTCGTCGCAAGTTGCGTACGAATAGCCCCCGCCGTTTCGAAACAGCGTTCGATAGTTCGCTCGCCCTGGATGAGGATGAGGCGTCCCCGGACCGGGAAGGGCCTCCATCCTGGCGCAACGCCAGCAGCCGCAGTACTCGACGGGGGCACAGGCGTAATCCCCTGTTGCTTGCTCTGCCCAGGCGCGACGGTTCGCTTCTTCGAGAGATTCGGACTCGAGCGCACGAGTTTCGGGGTGCCAGCGATAGACCGACCACTCCCCGTCGACACGTGCGGAAAAGAGAAAGCCAGCGTCGTCGTATCGGGGGCCGTGTACGAGATCGTTTCCATGAAGACCGACGTAGGCGTCGGCGGAGAGCAGGGTGTAGGTGATGATTCGAGCATAGTTCTCGGGATCGACATCGACGGCCGCGAACGCTTCGACGAGAGCCGCGCCCTCAAGCAAACGCTCGTTTGCAGGAGTTCCTTCAATGCCAACAAGTTGGTCGCGCCCGTCGCCTCGTACGCGATAGACACTCACTCCTGGCAGCGAGAGATACGAGAAGGGCTCGACCTCGTATCGTGTCCCCAGCAACGCGAGCGCATCGGGTTCGGGCGGCGTTTGCTCGGTGGCCGGCAGACTTGTTTCCGAACAGGCGAAGAGCATCAAGAATGCGCTGATCCGCTTCGCGGATTTGGTGCGCTTCAAAAGTTGAAGAAGTCGCGGGATTGAAATTGCTGTTGGTCGAAGTCTGTGGCGACCGCTGTTAGACGCGACTTCAGTCGGAACTTGCGGCCGAGGAATATGCCGATCGAGATGGCGAAGAAGACGGCGAAGGACGCCATCAAGAAGATGTTCTTGTTCGACTTATCCATCTGTATTCCGGCTGCATCGGTGATCGCTACCATCGCCAGCAGCATGAGCACCGTCACCGGCAGCGCGACCACGATCCCAAGGAGCTTGCTGTTCTGGCCGTACTGCTTATCGAACGTCTTCCGGTCCGCCTCCGCCAGGTCTCGATAGAGACGCCGCGCCGTCTGCTTCACCGTGCCGCACTTTTCGCAACGAAGCGCAGGTGGGCCCACAATCGGTGAGACGAGCAAGAGGCGAAACGCCAAGCGGCCTCCACAGTGGGTGCAGTCATGTTTCTCAAATCGTAGTCGTCGTGCCATCGTTTTCCTCCGGGCGAGTTCCTTATCTGAGATTCAGTGTAGGAGCGGTTTGGGGGCCTCCTCGCTGAGCGGAGTGATTCTCGATGAGAAAAATGACCGCGATCTAAGACGTTGATATCAAAGGGATTTGATTCGTATCATTCGCGGAGTAGCGGAGTCGTTACGCGACTCTGGTGATGGTTAGACCGGGCGCCCGCCTGCTTCCGTGCGCCGCGGAGTGGCGGGCGTTTCCTCTGCTTCGGGAGTCGGCTCTTCGAGACGTTCTGCGTCTTCCTCGTTGTGTTCCACAGAACGCTCGACTCTGCGGAAGTAGTCCCTGACCAGGCCTTCCTGGCTGCGCACTCTTCGCGGTCGCTCGAAACGAATCCGGCCTCGGCGAACAAAGAGTTGTTCTGGGAGCAGGCCGTCACTTTCTGCGGCGCCGCGCTCGTCTAGCGCCGCGGCGAAGGGGATCGTCTCGCTTCCAGCAATGCGAAGGCCGCCTTGTACCCAGAGCGAGGCGCCCGTTCGGAGATCGCTGATTTGCGCATCGAAGCCGCGGAGCTGAACGATATGCTCCGGGAGGATCGTCACTTCGGCATCGGGATAGCAGCGCCCAAGGCTCCGGCTCTCACTCTCTCGCGAGAGGGTTTCCACAAAGAGAACCCGGCGCTCGCAGCGAACCGCGATATCGAGCTCGGGCGATTCTGCGCGGAAGCCGCGACGTTCTCGCTCGGCCAAGGTCTCAAGCTGCGCGCCGAGCCAGAGCGTTCGGCCCGGGTTGCCGCGAAGCGTGACGAGAAGCTCACCGGCGTCGTTGTAGTGAAGGGCAAGCGGAGAGCGGGGGAGACGGCGCTGGGCGATTCGTTCGCCATCTTCCGCGTTGATGAGCATCAGTCGGTGACCACGAACAAGCGCCACATGTCGACCGTCTGGCGCTACGACGAATCGCTGGTTCGGTGCCTCGTCGATTCCAAAGCCGGGCACCAGCACTTGGAGGCTGTCGCCGGTCCGCACGAGCGCCCCATCGCCGCGGAGGTGGATGCGACCTGCGAGCGCGCTCGGCGCCAGGGATGTCTCGCGCACCCGTTCGGCGTCGAGATCGCAGAGCGAATCGACCGGATGCTCGGAAAGTTCTCGGGCGCAGCAAATGCGGGTACGGCTGTTCTGGACCGCTTCGCGATAGGCCTCGTCTTCGTTGCTGATCGAAGATTCCGAGCATTGTTCAAGAGCTCCACTCTCGAGCAAAACACCGCCACGAGAATAGCGAGCAAAGCGGTCTGGCGTTTGGACCAACAGCTCTTCTCCAAGGGATCGCGCGCTTGCGAAACAGCGAGCGTCGGTTCGAATCGATGCGCTGCAGGCGATGGCGGCGCTATCCCGAAGCCGAATCGCTTGGGTTCCCATCAAAAAGGCTTCGCCCGAACGCGCGCGAATCGAGATGGGGTAGGGGTCTCCCGGAGCGCTCACCGAGACAAATGCGTCCTCGGTCAATAGATTGGTTTCAAGCGCAGGATCGGCCTCGCTCTCGTCGGCGAGCTCCGCTCGAAGCAACCCGTGCTCTCGAAGTGAGATCCCGCGCGTGGAGAGTTCGATTGTGAGGTCCGGTGCGCTGAGGCGTATCCCATCCGAGAGTGGCGCAGCGTGCGTGAACCGAGCCCCACGCGCACTCGCGATCCGCCGGCCCCCCGATGCGCCTTCGAGCCTCCGGGTGCGCATTCGGTCATGCGTAAGTGTGAGAGCGCTGCGGCCGTTACGTGCCGGACTCTCGTATTCCTCAAGATAGTCGAACCCGCCTTCGCCATGAAACGCGGGGGTGTGAAAGCCGTGCTCGATCGTTCGCAATGCGACTCGGCCAATCTGTCTCCCTCGTTCGCCTTCGAACCGAATCGCATGCGCGCCGCGGTAGTCGAATCGATAGGCCACGAGCGAGGCACACTCTTCTTCCCAGAAAATCTTGGTTGGAGTGAAAGGGAGTGATTGACGGCGCAAGAGGTCGCCGCTTCGAAGTGAACGGAAACGAATTTCACCTTCGGAAACAGAGACCAGCGCACCTCCACAGGGGCGAGCTCCTCCCTCGGGCAGGGTCTCCCCGAGGTGCGCCCAGCGGATTCTTCCCGTTTCCGCTTCGCGGACGCGCAATGGGTCCGATTCGATCAAGAATGTTCCGCTTGGTGACCAGCGAAGACGCGGCTCGGCGCGCTCGCTTAATGGAGGGGCGTCGAGAAGTTCGACGCGGCTCGTGCGGAGGTCCCATCGGTAGAGCTCGCGCGACTCGAGTGAGGTCCCGATGACTTGTCGGCCTCCGGGGGAGATTTGTGCGGGAGGGCGTAGCGGGGCGCACCGAATATGCTGCGAGTCTGTATCCCACACGCAGATGCCCTCTTCGGGCGCGGCGGTATCTTCGAGCAGGACCGACCGGCCACTGCGGCTCGTTCCGAGAGGTTCAAATCGCCGCGTCGTGTCCGCGCGCCGGGTCAAGATTCTTCCCGTGGGACCGTCGACAATCGAGAGGCTTTGCCCGTCGCTAATCAGAAAACGTGAGTCGCCGAGCGCATGCCTGTGAAAAGCGTAGGCTGCCGTTTCACCGAGCTGAAGCGCGAGCTCGGGACGCTCGTGTGCGGAGGCGCCGGGACGCGCGGCGGCAGCCGGAATATCGCCCTCATCGTGGAGAGGGCCGTTTGTGACGCGGGGGCGTGCAGGCTCTCGGTTTGGAGCTTCGGGTTCGTTCGCCGCAATCGATTCCGGGCTTGGCGGAGCCGAACGATGGACGTTCTCCTGCGCTACATCGGATGACCGACCATCGTCGCATGCCCCACTCCCGAGGAGAAGGCACAGCGCGAGTGTGAGCGGTGAGAGACGCATCGCGCGACCTCAAGTGACGACGTTCAGTCGCTTCTTCCCGTAGCGGTCCACGTTCTCCGCCTTTTCGCCGGTAAGCACTCCGTGAAGGAATACCTCGGCCGCGCGATAGCTCGAGCGAACCAGTGGCCCTGATGCGACAAAGCGGAAGCCCATCTCATAGCCGGCGTCCTCGTATCGCTTAAACTCCTCGGGGTCGACGTAGCGGTCGACCGGAGCGTGCTTCTTGGTCGGGCGCAGGTACTGACCCACCGTGAGTACATCCACATCCGCATCTCGGAGAAGCTGCATCGCGTCGAGGACTTCGTTTTCCTCTTCGCCGATGCCCACCATCAGCGACGATTTGGTGAGCTGAGAGCCTTCGTCCTTGGCCCACTTAAGCGTATCCACGCTGCGCTCCCAGCTGCACCTCGCGTCTCGGATCGCTCTTTGAAGTCGCGGTACAACCTCCACGTTATGTGCGTAAACGTCCGGCGCACCTTCTCGAACAAGCGCCGCCACGTCACGCTTCTTCCCTTGGAAATCACCGACGAGGGTTTCGACGAGAAGTTTCGGTGCGTAGTGACGAATGCGCTGAATCGTGCGTGAGACATGGGCGGCGCCACCATCGAGAATATCGTCACGATCCACCATCGTGAGCACGACATAGGCGAGGCCCATTTCGCCGAGCGCCTTCGCGACATGCTCCGGCTCCCGCGGATCGACGACGCCACCTGGGTTCCCCGTGTTGACGGAGCAGAAACGACACCCACGCGTGCACGTCTCGCCGAGGATCATGATCGTCGCGGTTCCCTTGCCCCAACACTCAAAGAGATTCGGGCAGCGCGCTTCCTCACACACCGTATTCAGGTCGAGTTTTCGCATTTTCTCGCGCAGCGCGGTTAGCTCTTGTTGCTCTTCTCCACGCGGGAGGCGAATGCGTAGCCAGTTTGGTTTCCGTTCAGGAAGCGTGCGTTCGGTTTCGGACACGTAGAGATGATGGTTCCC
>JAHDCI010000215.1 GCA_020629955.1 Myxococcota bacterium
CCTCAGACCGACGGGAGCGTGGCGAACGTCGCGAGCACGCTTGCCATACAGGCCGTGACGCGCTTTCCGCAGGTGAGGTGCAGGAACTCATTCGGGCCGTGCGCGTTCGAAGCGGGGCCGAGCACGCCAGTGATGGCGAACTGGGCCTCGGGGTACATCTCGCCGAGCATGCCCATGAAGGGAATCGTGCCGCCTTCGCCCATATAGGCTGCGGGCGTTCCGAAATGCGCCTGACTTGCGAGTTCAAGGGTCTCACCGAGCCAGGGCGCGAGGGCGGGTGCGTTCCAGCCGCTCGCGGCTTGCTCTGCTTCGAAGGTCACGCTCGCGCCGTAGGGTGGGTTTGCCTCAAGCGCAGTCGTCAGAGCAGCCGATGCCGCTTCCGCATCGACCGTTGGCGGGCACCGAATGGAGAGTTTCCAGGCGTTGCTGCCCTTCACCACATTGCCGCCCTTGAGGCTCGGGCTATCGGTGCCGACCACTTCAAGGAAGGGGCGCCACGTTCGGTTCAGCACAGCTTCGCCGGCGGTCGCGACGGGCGCCATGCCCTTCTTGAGCGGGAACTTCTGCCAGACCTGGTCGCCCAGAATCTCGGCCGCTTTGTTGGCCTGCTCCACACGCTGCTCTGGGATCTCTGCGTGAAACTCTTTGAGCAAGATCTCGCCGGTCTCCGTATTTTCGACACGCTCAAGCAAGCGCCGAAGTACGCGGAAGGTCGAGGGAACAATGCCGCTCCCATCCCCGGAGTGAACGCCGGAGGGAGAACCGTCCTCTGTCGGCTCCATGACTTCGACGCGGAGGGTGCCGCCAACGAGACCGCGAAGCGAGGTCGTGGTCCAGAGGTGGTCATAGTCCCCGCAGCCCGAGTCGAGACAGACTACGAGCTTCGGCGAACCGATACGCGGCTGAAGATGCTCGAGATACGCAGGAAGGTCGTAGCTGCCGCTCTCCTCGCAGGCTTCGATCAAGATCACGCAGCGGTCGTGCTTTACGCCCTGTTCTTGGACAGCTTCGATGGCCGTCAGCGAGGCGTAGGCCGCATAGCCGTCGTCTGCACCGCCGCGGCCGTAAAGTTTCTCGCCGATTCGGACCGGCTTCCACGGGCCCTTATCCGCATCCCAGCCCTCCATCTCGGGCTGCTTATCGAGATGTCCGTAGAGCAACACGGTTCGATCGTTGCTGCCGCCGTTGAAGGCGGGCACTTCCATGAAGATGACCGGAGTCCGCTCACCGATTCGGACGACTTCCACGCTTAAGCCCTCGATCTTTCGTGCGGCGCACCAATCGTAGATGTGCGTCACTGCGGCTTCGAGATGGCCGTTTTCTTTCCAGTTCGCATCGAAGTGGGGGCTCAGGGCCGGGATCCGGATATAGGCTTCAAGCTCCGCGATGATCGAATCGTCCCAGGCCTTGGCGCAAAACTCATGTGCTCGTTTTTCGTCCATGCCGCGTTCTTATCATATGCGACAGGACCGTGAGCCCCTGCGTTACTCGATATCTTCGAAGAGGCGTCGCGGGTCGACGATCGCGACATTGCCGAGGCTTCGGATCGCGCGGCGTATTCGCCACATGCGCCGGTGGCCGAAAACGACAGCGATGCGCTCTCCTGGATGCGCTGCCACGATCTGGTTGACGTAGCGTGCATGCGCCTGCGCCCATGCGAGCGGGTCCGCGACGCCGAGCTCTGGAATGTAACTACTCACGACCCCGGCTCGCCATTCCTGAAGCGCGTCGTGCTCGGCGCTATGCACCCAATTCGGGCTCAGCCCTTCACGTTTGAGTCTACTATTCACCAGGTCAAATGTGCGCTGGAAATCGAGTTCATCCGGACCCTCTGGCGTGCTCGCCCAATACGTCTGCCAGGCTGCGGTCCTCGCGGGCGTCCATGCGGAGGCCGCATAAAGTCGAATCTCTCTTTCGTGCGCGTATCGTAGCAGCGCGCGTTGCTCTGGATGCGAGTCGAGCCAAGGGTGCGCAGCCTCGTCGAGTGCAGCTGTGAGCACCTCTTGAAGAATCCCGGGCGGAATTTCCGCGGCGATGACGTCCGGATTCGCCAAGCGAATTGCCTGCTCGAGTCGTGCCGCCGGGTACTCCGATTCGGTCGCGAAGTGATGTCGATGAACCGTCGCGAAAAGAATCGCTTCGGTGCGACCTGGTTGCCGCAACGCGGATGGGTAGGGGGCTCTGCGGCATGCGCTGAGGCAAAGCGTGAGCGTCGCGCAAATCAGCAAGGAGGCGAACGGGACGGTCCCGCACGTCGCGCGAGCATGCTCCGTGATGACCCGTCGTTCTGACACGACTTCGCAATGAGAGGAATTTCGTGAGAACGCAAGGGCGCGAAGGATCACTCGGTAACGCTCTGCTTGCGTCCGCCTTCACCCCCGCTCTACTCTCGCGCTCCATGAAGACCCGTCTATTCCTTGGTTCTGCTTCGGCGCCTGCTGTGCGCATGGCCTTCCGTCGTGCGGCGATACTTGGTCTCGCCCTCTTGTCGGCCGCCTGCACCGTCACACTCACCGTACGGGCGACGCTCTACACCCGTCCAACCCGCGCCGTTCGAGTGACGCAGGCGCCGCCCCCAGTTCGCGCGGACCGTCCTGCCACGCCGCAGCCGACCAGCGACGCCGTTTGGGTGGAAGGCCATTGGGCTTGGACCGGCAGTCAATGGGAATGGGTTCCCGGCGCGTGGAAAGAGCCTCGGCCTGGGCATGTTTGGGAGCCGCCCGTCTGCGTCGCCGATGGGGATGATTACGACTACTGGCCGGGCTATTTTCACCCCGAAGAAGAGAGCCCCGAACCCTCCTACCGAGAGCCGGGCAATATTCAGCTGCACGCTCCTTCGCAGGTCGGCATTGAATCTGCGACCGTGCCAAATCTCCCCGAGCGTGTGCTCGTCACGGATGGCGTGCTCGATAGCGCCGGTGCAAACGCCGTGGATGCTGCGGAAGGCGCGGTCGATGGTGTGAGCCAAGTGGCTGGAGCGGGGCAGGATGCCGTCACGTCCGGAGGCGAAAATCTTCCCTGCACGGGCGAAGATTGCGTGCCGGAGGTCGAACGCCCCGACGTCCCGGCGACCCCATCGGCCGAAGCGCCGGAAAGCCCTGAGGTTCCCGCACTCGCTTGCCGGCTCACCATTACGACCGTTCCGCGGGCGGGCGGGGGGAACTTTGCGATCTCCGGAGCCGGCTTCGTCCAGGAAGGCATGGAGGTGAAGGTTGGCGGCAATATCGCGTCGATTCGGTTGATTACGCCGACCGAGATTCAGGCCCGAACCGACAATAGCGGCCCGGTTACGATCACGCGCGGGGATGATAGCGCGGACTGCGGCACGTTAACCCTCCAGTGAACGGTTCTCGAAGCGGCTTTGGCAAAGCGCGGTGTCTGGTCGTTGGACTTGACTGCGCGCCGCCCTCGCTTCTCTTCGACCGATACGCAGCTCACCTACCCAATCTCAACGCGCTTCGCGAACGCGCGAAACATGGAATCCTCCGTTCTTGCCTGCCGCCGATCACGGTACCGGCGTGGACGTGCATGCTCAGCGGCCGAAACGCGGGGGAACTCGGCCTCTACGGCTTCCGTCAAAGGATTCCTGGAACGAGCCGGCTTCGGATCGCGTCATCGCGTGATGTTCGCTTTAAGCGAATTTGGGAGAGGGTTGAGGAACGTGGTGGAAAGGCCGCAACGCTATTTGTTCCGTTGACGGCGCCGCCGTCTCCCTCGGCGGGGACAATGGTCGCGGGAATGCTGCACGCCGATGGGCCAGCAACCTATCCTCCTTCGCTGGAAGCTGAGCTTCAGCAACGGTTTGGGCCTTTGATTGTCGACGTTGCGGATTTCCGGGACGGGGATCTCGACCGCATCTTCGATGAGCTCGAGGCGATGCGAGACCAGCACTTTGAGATCGCGAAAACGATTTGGCGCGAGCAGAAGCCAGAGCTGTTGACGATGGTCGAGCTCGGGACCGACCGTCTTCATCACGCGGCGTGGCACCGAATCGATCCGGAGCATCCACGTTATATCGAAGGTCATCCGCATGAGCAGCGCGCCCTCGACTATTACAAGGGAATCGACGCGCATATCGGGGAACTTCTCGCCGACACGAGCGACGACGACTACGTCTTTGTGGTGAGTGATCATGGGGCGAAAACCATGCAATCCGGTTTCGCGGTCAACGAGCTTCTCCGCAGGGAAGGGTGGCTGCACTTTTGTCGAGAGCCGGAGGGCGTGGAGCCGCTCCGAAATGTGATCGACTGGAGCCGCACCAAAGCATGGGCGGAGGGAGGGTACTACGCGCGGGTGTTTCTGAACGTCGCGGGCCGAGACGAAAACGGCGTGCTTGCCCCGGCCGCCATCGAAGCTTCCCGCCGGGAGCTTGCCCAGCTATTTGAACGCGCCGTTCCGGGCACAAAAGCGTATTGGCCGGAGCATTCGTTTGGGGTGGCGCGCGGAGCTGCACCGGCGCTTTTGGTCGTCCTCGATAACCTTCACATCCGAGCGATCGGCACGGTCGGACACGGGGAGGGAGATGCCCTGAGGGTTCCCGGCGATCGGCACGACGGATGCAATCATGACTGGAACGGCATCTATTTGCTCGCAGGGCATGGCATCGCCCCTGGGCGTGAAGATGCCGAGATTTTCGATATTCACGCGAGTCTCATGGACATTCTAAACCTGTCAGGGGATCCGGCGCTGCACGGGCGCTCCTTGAGGATGCCGCGTAGCGGGCGGTGAGCCCTGTTCACAGGTGGCGCGTTCACGTCGTGAATGACTTGCCGTCCATTCTCTAGCCCCTACACTTTCCCCATGCATTCGCTTGGATCGCATCTTGTTGCTTTGTCCGCACTATTGGCCCTCTCGGGGTGTGTGGGAACCCTGACCACTCCAATGGAGCAAGCCTGCGGAAACGGTCAGCTCGACACCGGGGAAGCCTGCGACGACGGTAACCGCATTGCGGGAGATGGTTGCTCGCCCTTTTGCCGTCCAGAAGACGAACCCTCGGAGTGCGGCAACGGAATCCTTGAAGGCACTGAGGAGTGCGACGACGCGAATATCGCGGGCGGGGACGGCTGCTCTGCGACGTGCACTCTCGAAGAGCGCCCCTCCCTCTGCGGCAACAATATCCTTGAGCGCGACGAAGAGTGCGATGACGGAAACCGGGTGGATGGTGATGGTTGCGACGCGACGTGTCAGATTGAAACGGTTTCGGAGCCCGAGTGCGGCAATGGGGTTGAAGAAGCGGGTGAAGATTGCGATGACGGCAATACGACGTCCGGCGACGGCTGTTCTTCCGAATGTCTGACGGAGCGTCCAGAGTCGGTTTGCGGCAACGGCGAAGTGGAACGCGGCGAAGCCTGCGACGACGGGAACACGACATCTGGAGATGGCTGTTCGAGCGCATGTTCGCGCGAAGACCCGGAAGGAAGCGTCTTCGACTCAGGACATCCGCTTCACTCCCACCTCTCTCGAGCGTCTTCTCCCGCCCCCGGCAGCGACACGGACGAGTTCGGGTCATTCCGGATGCGCTGCGCGTTGAGTCATCTCAACTATGACGACGCGATTGTGTTCCCCGGCATGGAGGGGAACTCGCATCTCCATACTTACTTCGGAAATATCGACCTTGATTTTTCGACGACGATTGAGAACGTGAACGTCGGCCGTGGATCGACGTGCCAGGGCGACCAACTCAACATGAGCGGCTACTGGGTTCCCACCGTGCTCCGTCCCGAATACGAGCAGAACGCTGACGGGAGCTACCGCCGCGACGGTTCTGGTCAACCGATTCCGACCGGTGGCTACGTGGTCGTGCACCCACTCAACTCGTGGTGGCTTGATGACAACGGCGTGCCGATGCGCGACGGCTCCGGCGCCCTAATGAGCACTGGTAACTACGGAACGGATATCTACTACAAGCGTGCCTATAGCATCCGTGAACCCGTGGCTGCGATGCCGCTTGGGCTGCGTATGATCGCTGGAAACGCTTCCGCCACGCCTCGCTCGCCGCAGCACCCGACGATCACGGAGTGGTCCTGTCACGACGAACGTGGAGGCGGTAGCCCGACGATTCCGACCTGCAATATCGGGCCGACATTCCCGGACATCCCGTGGCGGGTGCACATGACGGTGCTCTTTCCTCCATGCTGGGATGGGATGAACCTCGATTCCCCGGACCACAAATCTCATATGTCTTATCCGGAGTATGTCGAGTCCGGGAACTTCTTCCGCTGTCCGGCGACGCACCCTGTGCTTCTTCCGCAGGTCAGCTACCAAATCTATTATCCGGTCATGCCAGAGACGACCGGCCCCACCGGCGATACCTCCGATTGGTTCCTATCCTCGGATACCTATCCTTCCGATATTGGTGCAGGCGGCGCTTCCGCACATGGCGACTGGTACATGGCCTGGCATCCGGAAGTCATCGATACCTTCACCGAGCATTGCATCAATCAGGAGCGCCATTGCTCGCATGGCGATCTCGGCAATGGCTTCCGGCTGCACACGGAGATCCCGGGCGAAGGCGCGGCGGGGCTTTCCATTCGCGCTTCCCGCTAACTCGCGGGGGCGATCCACGAACGGCCGAAGCGCCTACTCTTCTTCTTCGGTTTTGGTAGGTGTTTGAGGCGCCGGCCGAGGCTTTTCATCTTCGTGGTCGATGATATGCATCTTCTGGTCGATCGTCTCGGCCAATTCCGCGAATGCTTCCTCGGAAAGAAGCCCGGCTCGCCGCGCTTCAAGCAGCTCATGCTTCTGTACGAATAGGAGCCGTCGCTCCACTGCCTGACGCTCCTCCTCCTGAAGGTCGCGATCGTTCATCCCCAGTTCCTCGAAGGCGAGCTCGGCACTTTCGACGCGTTCCGCGGCACTCGCCCGCACTCGTTGAATCACAGCGTCGGATGCGAAACCTTCCTTCTCGATTTGATCAAGCTCGGCGAACCCAACCTTGGCCGCGATGAGCTCTCCGCGTCGCATCTCGTATTCATGGCGACGGTTCACGGTTCCTACGATTCGAAGGCGCTTTAGTAGCCACTCCATCGTGGTGCCTTGCACAATGATCGATACGAAGACGACGCCGAAAACAACGTTCAGGAGCAACGTTCGATGAGGTAAGTCTTCTGGCAATGTGAGCACAAGCACCATCGAGAGCCCGCCTCGCAAACCTCCCCAGGTGAGCACTGCGGCCCAGGAGCTTGGGATTCGCTCTTTTGTTCGTTTTGCAATGCCGCTGATGACTGCGACCACCGCGGCGCGCCCGAGCGTCACCGCGGCCCAGGCCACCAAGATGGGTTGCCAGTAGCCAAGGAGTTCGTGCGGGTCGAGAGAAGCGCCGATCAACAAAAAGACGATCGAGTTCAGAACGAAGGAGAAGTACTCCCAGAACGTACCGGCCGCGATCTGGCTTGTGGGGCTCATTCCGCTCGGTGCCGCGTGACCGCAAAGCATGCCAGCGACGACCGTCGCGATTACACCCGAGACGTGGATCGATTCCGCGATTGCAAACGGGGCATACGCGGCGATCACGGTCAGCGTGATTTCCACCATCGGGTCTCTCACTCGCTTCAGCAGGGCGCCGACGGTGAGCCCCGCGGCGCCGCCGATGAGCAATCCGAGGCCCACGACATTCACAAAATCCCAAGCGGCCTCCCGGGGTTCAAAATGTCCCTCTACGATCGAGGCGAGCACGATGCCGAAAACCACAACCGAGGTACCGTCGTTCAGGAGGCTCTCCCCTTCGACGAGGACGCCCAGGCGTTTTGGAGCGCCAAGTGATTTGAAGATGCTGACGACCGCGAGCGGATCGGTTGCGGCGATGATCGACGCGAAGAGAAGACCATGACCGAAGCTGATCCTTTCGACGATCTCCAGCGCGTTCACGAGGGGGGTGAATAGTCCTGCGGTGAGAAGCATCGCGACCATTACACCGGGTACCGCAAGACCGACGATGATTCCCTTGTTCTGCCAAAAGCTTTTGACCTTTAAGTGGAATGCCGCTTCGAAGAGGAGGCCTGGCAGAAAAACCACGTAGAGTAGCTCTTGGGTCAAGCGCGGAGGATGAACGAGCTGGGTGGCGCTCAGGGCAAGACCTCCGAGGACAAGTCCTACGGTGTAAGGAAAGCCGGAGCGCTTTGCGATGATCGAAATCGCCGAAGCGATCGCGAAGAGCGCGAGCATGGTCAGTTCAGGAGTCGCGTGCACGCTCGAGTCGTATCATATCGCGGACCTCGAAACTCGGTTTCGCAACGCTGCGTACCCCGAGAAGGGCTTAGACGCGGCCGGCAGAGATGGCGAGATCGTCGGTTTCTTCCAGCTCGTCGAGTCGCAAACAGTCTTGCCACAGATAGTGCGTGATTCAAATCGCTAGAAGGGCCCTCTTCCGCCAGGAGCGCCGATCCGAGCTTCGCTCTTCCTTCGATATAC
>JAHDCI010000216.1 GCA_020629955.1 Myxococcota bacterium
CTAGCCAGTATCCACCATCACGCCTCGCCCTTGTGAAAGCTCTTAGGAGTCTATCGTGCGCCGGTTTCACGGCTCCGTGGTGGGGCCGCGAGTCTCTCTGCCGTTTCATGCGACGCGTCCGACTCCGAAGCTTCTGCGGGCTCGGGTTGTGAATCCGCGGATGCGTCGTCGCTCGCGAGTTCGTTTTCCGCGCCATCGTTTTCAGTCTGTTCGTTTTGGGCGCGATCGCTCTGCACGCTGTCGTTCTGCGCGCGGTTGTTCTCCGCGCCCTCGTTCTGCGCGCCCTCGTGCTGCGCCGGCGCTGGCTGTCGACCGAAACCCTCTGGCATCAGAAGTTCTGAACTGCTCGCGCGCTCGCGCGGTGAGGCATTCGCTTCGTCGCGGGTCGGAGCGACTTGAGGACGAAGGAGGTCGTGCGCGATATCCCGCTGAGGGGGCGGCGGTCGACGCGACCACGGATCCAGGACTTCGGAGCTGACGCTATGATTGCGAATGGCGCTAACCATTCGGCTGCAGAGATCACGCATCGTCTGGTCTTGGCTCAACTGAAAACGTCGCGTTCGAAACGAAGGCCCGCGACTCGAGGTCATCACAGTGTTTCCCTGGCGGTCGATCGCGATCAACATCACGCGTCCGCGCAGACCCGTTTCGGATGCTGGAGTCGCGTGGATCCCGTGTTGCGCCAATCGATTCGCCAGAGTTCGGAAATCGACGCTGCGCAATTCGGAATGAAGCGAGACGCTAATATTCTCGGTCCGCTGAGCCTCCGCCTGGCTCGCGAAACCGAAACCGAGCAAAACCCCGAGACAGAGGACAGGAGAGAGATTCATCGCGCGAGATCGCATGCCCGTTTCCCCCACCGCCGCGCTCACCCGAGCCCCATCTTCGCAAAGAAGAGCCGCGCGCTTTCCAGCGCCGCCTCAAGTTCGGCCAGATGCTGAGGAGCGTCGGTAAGATTTGCGGCTTTCGCGTTTTGCTCGATGGTCGCGGAGAGTGAACCGACCAGCGTCAGACCGAGGTTTTGGCTGGAGCCTTTCAGCGCGTGCGCAGCGTGCGATACGACCTCGGCATCGCCTCCGGAAATGCCCGCTTTGAGCTGCGTCATCAGCGGCGCGGCGTCTTGCTCGAATGCCTCGATAACGCTTTGCAAAAACGCATTGCCGCCGACCTCCTTCAGAGTGTCCAGCGTCGCTTGATCGATCTCGTGGCTCATTCGTGTGTCCCTCGCAGCCTCTTCTCGGCGTTGATTACCGCATTAGATGTACACCAGCGGGGCGCCCCTGTCTTGCGAACCACCGTCTTGTTCCATCGGATTACGGAGAATCTGTTGCCACGAGCCGGGTCATGGTGAGACCGAGGAGGTCACGGTCGAGTGGCTTCACCAAAAATGCCGCGACCCCGAGTGCGCTCAAGACCTGCCAGTCCGCCGCGCTTCCCGTGCCTGTCATGACGACGACGGGCGGTACGTCGACAAAGTCGGAGCGGAGCTTTCGCGCCACCGCCTTTGCGTCCATATCCGGCAGGAAGAGGTCGAGCAGTACGGCGCTGAAGGGTTTGTCCGAGTTTTTGTTTCGTTCGAGCGCCTCAAGTGCGTCCGTCCCATTGTGCGCGTGCTCGGTGGTGCAGCCCGGGAACGCCTCTCCAAGATAGAGCGCGGCCAAATCGCACATCGCTTCATCATCATCCACCACCAGGAAATGAATCGACTGTCCGGTCGCGAGCCCTTGCATCGCGGCCTCGAGCTCTCGGGAGAACTCTCGACAGCTCTGCGTTCGTTCCTTCGGATTGCGCCGAATCGCTCGCATGATCGCTTCGTCGACACCGCTTGGAAGCGTCGGCTGGTGTGTTGAAGGCGGAGGCGGCGTGGGTCCCTTGATGTGGTTTAAAAGCGCTTTGAGCGGGTCCTGCGAGCGATAAGGGCGCACGCCGGCGAAGAGTTCGTAGGCCATCACTCCAAGTGAATAGACATCGACGAGGTGCGCCGTTTCGGGCTCCACCTCTTCAAGGATCCGTTCGGGCGCCATGTACTGCGGGGTTCCGGCGAGCGCGCTATTCCCAGTCCACGAATCCGTGGGGCGGACGAGGCCGAAATCTGTGACGACGATTCGAAAGCCTGGACCCACCAGGACATTCCCCGGCTTGATGTCCGCGTGGGTAAGGCCTGCGGCGTGAACGGCTTCGAGTCCATCGCTGACCTGCCGTACGACCGAAAGTGCATCCGCGGCTGCGAGTGGCCCCTTCTCGTGAAGCACCGTATCGAGCGGTTCACCCGCGATGTACTCCATGACAAGAAACGGAGAGCCTTTGTGGTTTCCGACCGAGTAGATGCGCGCGACGTTCGGGTGATCGACCGATGCCATCGCGCGCGCTTCCGAGTGAAAGCGCTCGATCTCTCGATCGGAGCTTTTCTGTTGGTGAAGCACCTTGATCGCGACCGGGCGCTGCAGATTATTATCGCGAGCGAGCAGCACCTCACCGTGGCCGCCTCTTCCGAGCCGAGCGCGGACCTGGAATCCGCCTTCGAAGACCGTTCCGACCGGGATGCTGGTTGCGGAGCGAGCGTTTTTGGGTGTCCGCGCCGCTCTCCAGGCTTCGAGCAGATCCTGAACAGATCCGATCCGCATCGACTGCTGGGGAACCAGGGCTTTGCTGATGACGTCCGCGAGTTCCGGATCGACATCGAGCTCTTCTTGGACATTGCGGCGTTCGCCACGGAGGATCGCCTCGAGGCGTTCGCCCGGATTGTTTCCTGGAACCGGCGGCTTCCCGCTAAGCAGGAAGAACATCAACGCGCCGAGTCCGTAAACGTCGGTGCGTGCGTCAACGGGCTCTTGCCGGACGATTTCGGGGGCGACAAAACCAACCGCCCGAAGGCTCTCGGCGCGGAAGCCCTCGCTGACTTGTGCGCCTGACTGAAAAGCGCGCCCAAATCCGAGCAGTTTCACCCATCGCTCGTGCTTGTTTTCGCAGACCAGAATTGTATGCGGGCGGACTGCGCCGTGTACGAAGCCGAGGCGGTGGGCGGCGAGCAGGGCTTTGCCGAGGCCGTCGACGAAGTTGTCGACCTCGCGATCGGTGAGCTTCTTTTGTAGACGACGAAACTCGCAGAGCGTCTTTCCGTGCAACGGTTCGAGCACCACATACGGAATCTCGGAGGTAAGGCAGACGTCATACACTCGAACCATCGCGGGCTCGGCCACTGCGCCAAGGATCCGAATCTCGCGATCGAAGCGCTCCGCGTCGGTCGCGCCGGCGAGTACCCGGATCGTGACATCTCGCGCGAGGCGTTCATCCCACGCTGAATAGAGCGTGCTGTGATGGTCCTCCGCGATCGCCTCGCCCAGGCGGTATCGCTCATCGAGGAGAGCTTGTGTTGCATCCGTCACGGGTTTTAAGCCTGCCATATAGACAGCATTCGGAACAGGGAGAAGTTCGTTTCAAGCGTCGCAACTCAGAGGCTCTTCCGGGTCTGAGTTATTCCTCGGAGCTGGCGCCGGATGGGCTCAAAACGAACTCCTTCGGCGCACGTTTTCCAAGCTGCCATGCGACGACCAATAAACCGCCGTGCAGGAGGAGCTGAGCTTGAGGAATATCCGGACGGGCGAGGGTGAGCGCGGCGTCGCCGAGGGCAAAGAGCCCGACAAAGATCGCCGCGGCTCGGTCCTTCGATTCCGCGACAAGGCCGCAAAGCAGGGGAAGCACGGTCGACGCTGCGGCGACGGGAATGGTGGGCAAAGCTTCCGTTACATCGGCGGCCAGCAGGCCGAGCTCCAGCTGATGTTGAAACGCGGGGCTGCCCTGGTGCTCCTGCCATTGCGGAAAGCGCGTCAGTGAGGAGAGCCACCCGGGCGCGCTCTCCCAGACGCGACCGAAGTGAGATCCATGAAGAAAATGCCCCAGGCCCAAACACGAAAGAAAGACCGAAGCGCTATGCACAAGGCGCGGGCTCCAGGGCGTTCGCAGCGCAATGAGTACCATCAACCCGCCGAAAAGAGCTGCCGCTCCGTCGATGCCGCCTGCGAGAACTTGGCCTCCGTGAATCGCCGCGTCCACGATATGTCCAAAGAGCAACGCTCCGGCGAGGCCCGCGAGGAGGGCTTTCGCAAGTCCCCGCGCTGGCAAGGATTCGCCCTCTTTCACATGCGGCAGGGCGATGTACCAAGCGCCGAGCACACCGATCGTGAGACAGAGACCGAACGAATAGATCGGGATCGGCCCAAATGGGGAAGAGAGTGTCGTGACGATCGGGTGCAAAGGTCCCGCCCGATCAAAGAGGCGCTTGCGCGAATTGGGCGGGAAGGAGGGGCAAGAGCGCGCCGGATTGACCGACGAGAATCCACTGCACCACCATCACCAAGATGAAGGGCACGATCGCGACCGCCATGGCGCCTCCTGGGCTGGTGCGCGCGGAAACTTCGGCAGCGCGCCAGAGTCCTAGAAAGTGCGCAACGGCGAAGGCGACGCCGGTGATGAGACCGACAAGCATGCCAAGCTCGACGCTCGGGATGAGCCAACCGAAGAACATTCCGGGCAAGCCGAGGACGCCTTGCATCGGGAAGAGCCAGGCGCGGTAGAGACAAGCGCGCGCGCCGGCGGCCTTCGAGCGAACCTGCCCCTCCTTCGGCTCTGCGCCGAACGCTCCTGCGAGGCTTGAAAATGCGAGGGTGAGCGCGAGCAATGAGAGCGTATTGATCAGCAGGCCGAGCCCGGCCGCGCGAAGGATATCCGTGGTCGTGTCAATGTGCGCGGCGACCTCGGTCTGTTCCATTCCAAGGCCCGGCTTAAACACCATGGTGTGCGTATACGGGATGATGCCCTGCAGCGCGGCGAGTGGGGTGAACGTCAGAAAAGCGAAACCGAGCGCCGGTGCGATCGACTCGCGGCCTTGGCCGAAGGTGGCAGCGCTCGCGCGGGGCCGGAGCCCATCGCGGAGCGTGCGCCCAAATCGGCCGAACCACGAGCCTTCTCCCTCGTAAGGAACAGGCCCCTCATCGAGCGGGAGTTGCGGCGGGACGTTCTCTTCCACGTCTTGCTTTTGGACGGACCGCTTTCGAGACGCAAGCGATCAGCGAAGCTCGGGGAGGAAATCCGGGGTGGATTCTTCGCGTGAGAGCAAACGCCGGTTCCTTGTTTCCTTTGAGAATTGATCAAACTGTATCCGTTACGGTTCAGAAAACCTTGCGCATGGCGACCGAGACGCCTTAGGGTGCCGGCCAAGCACGCTATGCGAGGGGAATCGGGGCGCGTGAATAGAACTGTCCACTCCTTCGTATAGTTGGTCGCAAAACCACGGCGCGTACGCCAACTAAGGAGGACCGATGTCCCAGCTTCTCAAGACCCTCACCGACAACTTGGACGCTTCCACCCTCAGCCAGATCAGTCAGCAGATCGGCGCGAATCCGAGTCAGACGCAGAGCGCGATTTCTGCAGCGCTCCCGATGCTTGTTGGCGGCCTGGCGCGAAATACGCAGACCCCCGAAGGTGCGAACGCGCTCGCGGGTGCTCTCGACCGCGACCACGACGGATCCCTCCTCGATAACCTCGGGCCGATGCTTGGCTCCCTCGCCGGTGGCGGCGGCGGTGGCGGCGCAGCCGGCGCGCTTGGTGCCCTTGGCGGCCTCCTCGGCGGCGGCGGCGGCGGTGGCGGAGCCGGCAGCTTGCTGGGCATGGCCGCTTCGATGCTCGGCGGCGCGCCTGGAAATGGTAGCGGCCGTACGGTCAACGGCGCCGGCATCCTCGGTCATATTCTTGGCGGTGCGCAGGGCGCGGTCCAGAACAACGTTGCGCAGGCGAGCGGCCTTAACGCCGGCCAGGCCGGACAGCTTCTCTCGACGCTTGCACCGATGATCATGGGCGCTCTCGGGCGCACCCGTCAGCAGCAGGGCCTCGACGCGGGCGGTCTCGCGAGCATGCTGCAGGGCGAATCGCAGTCTCTTGCGGGTGGCGCGCAGAACGCCATCACGTCCTTCCTCGATGCCGACGGTGACGGAGACATGACCGACGATCTCATGAAGCTCGCCGGACAGAAGCTCCTCGGAGGTCTCTTCGGAGGCTGACCCACGACGCGCGTGGCAAATGCCGCGCAGTTCCGATAAAGAAGTGCCAAGCTGCGTGAGGGTCCGCGGCTTGGCCTTTTTTGTGACTATTTTTTCGACCTCGTATTTTGATTAAGTACCTCGGCTCCAAACGAACATTGATCGACGAGCTGCTCTCGTTGGTTCAGCTCTGCGAAGGTACGCGTTCAACCGTGGACCTCTTCGCCGGGACGAGTCGCGTCGGGCATGCCCTCAAACGCGGAGGGTATCAGGTTCATTCGAACGACTACGCAAGCTACGCGAAGACGCTTGCCGAATGTTATGTCGCGGCCGACCGGGGGACGTATTTCGAACGCGCGGAAGAAGAGCTCACGAAGCTCTCCACCCTCACACCAAAGCCAGGCTATTTTACAAAGACCTTCTGCGAAGAGGCGCGTTTCTTTCAGCCTGAAAATGGCGCTCGGGTAGACGCGATTCGCGAGGCGATCGAACACGCGGATTACGAGCCACTTCTCAAGTCGGTCCTGCTCACCTCGTTGATGGAGGCCGCCGACCGCGTCGATTCCACGTGCGGCGTGCAGATGGCGTACGTGAAGAAGTGGGCGAAGCGATCGTATCAGCCGCTCACGCTCCGCGTACCGGACCTCGCGCCCGCGGCGGAACATGGACCCTGCAGCGTATCGCAGCTCGATGCGCTCGAAGCGGCGAAAACACGAAGCGCGGACCTGGTCTACCTCGACCCGCCGTATAATCAGCACAGCTATCTCTCGAACTATCATATCTGGGAGACGCTCGTTCGCTGGGACGCGCCGGAAGCCTACGGCGTTGCCCGCAAACGAATCGACTGCAAGACGCGGAAGAGCGCGCTGAACTCCAAACCAAAGCACCACGATGCGATGCGTGCGATTGTGGATGCGATCGACGCGAGATACCTCGTCGTGTCGTTTAATGACGAAGGCTATCTCGGCCAGGCGGAGATGGAGGCGATGCTTCAGTCACGCGGCGAGGTTGTCACCTTTGCGCGTGACTATCGGCGGTATGTCGGCGCTCAGATCGGTCAGTTCGCGCCGAGCGGCAAACGCGTCGGCGAGATCAGCCATTTGAGAAACCAAGAGTTGATCTACGTCGTGGTGACGCCGGAGGTACCGGAGCGTGACCGCGTGCTCCGCGCGCTCCTCAAGCGGCGCGGCAAGGCCCCGGTTCGGGAGAGCCATCGTGCGGAACGTCTGCGCGCTGTCTTGAGCGCCGGATCCGCGACGCTTGCTCAACTTGGAAACAAGACCGGCCTCTCCCCCTATCATATTCGCCAGGGCCTGCTCGAACTCGCAGATGAGGTGGAGCGCGAGGGGGCGCGCGGTCCCTACCGTTTGAAACCGAAAAAAGATCGCTTGGATTCATAGCGGAAACAACGTTTCTCCTCCGTGAATGAAGCCGGTGCGTTGACACGCTTCTTTCGCGCATGAGAACCCTGAGCGATGTTCGCTCTTCAAGCTTTTCGCCTCCCATGCCCGATGTCGGATGGTTCGACCCGTAGTTCTGTGGGGCTTGGGTGAGTGATGAAGCGATCGCGAAGATGATCGAGCGCACCGCAAGCGGTTTTCCGCCGCCGGCGCAGCTCTTTCACGACCGGGCAGGGTTCACGAAGTGGCTTCACGAGGTTCTCGAAGACGCGAGCCAATGGCCGAGCGCGCTTGTCCGCGTGGATGGTGGCGAGACCGGTTCGATCGTCCTTCGCCAAGGCACGATCGTTTGGGCACGAGCGAAGGCGCTTCGGGGCGGTCTTATGCGAGCGTTAAGCGAAGTCTCCGGAGTTCAACTCCAAACGTTGAGGGGGCTGGTGGCGAAATGCCGCGCTTCGGGAAGGTCGTTTTCGGCCGTGCTCCGCGAAAACGGCGTCTCGCAGGAGAGCTTCGAGTCGGCCCTTCGAAAGCATAACCGTGCACACCTCGAGGCGATCATCGATGCGCTTGAAGAAGACGCTGACGCCTCACGGCTTTGCGCCGACGAGATCGATTTCGAGTCACAGGTTCAAGGCATGGTCGTCGGTGAGTTGATGAACCCGCTCGAAGGTTCCCCTTCAAACGCGGCCTCCGCGCCGGTGGACAGTGCGGTAGTAGCCGCCGTGAATAGCGCGTTCTCTTCGAAAGCGATCGCCGCCTGCCTCGACGACGTGATGCAGCTCGATGGCGCGATCGCCGCGGCGCTCGTGGATTGGAAGAGCGAAGCGGTGCTCGGAACGCGTTCCGAGGACAAGAGCTTTGATATTCTGCTCGCGGCCTCTGGCAACACCGCGGTCGTTCGCGCGAAAGTTCATGTGATGGATACGCTCGGCATCGAAGGCGGCATCGAGGACATCCTGATCTCGCTC
>JAHDCI010000217.1 GCA_020629955.1 Myxococcota bacterium
TTTTCACCAGCTTGCTAGCCGTCGAACGCGGCGATACCGGTGATGTCCTGGCCGATGATCAGCGTGTGGATATCGTGGGTGCCTTCGTACGTGTAGACCGTCTCAAGGTTCATCATATGACGGCCCACGGGGTAGGCGTACATGATGCCGTTTCCGCCGAGCACGTCGCGCGCCATACGGGCGATCTCCAGCGCGTGGAAAACGTTGTTTCGCTTCGCCATTGAGATCTGCTGCGGACGAGCCTTGCCCTGCTCCTTGAGACGGCCGAGACGCAGCGCCATCAGCTGGCCCTTCGTGATCTCCGTGATCATATGCACCAGCTTGTTTTGCACGAGCTGGTAGCCGGCGATCGGCTTCGAGAACTGAACGCGCTCCTTGGCGTAGTCGAGCGCACACTCATAGCAGCCCATTGCCGCGCCCATTGCGCCCCATGCGATTCCATAACGCGCCTGTGAGAGGCAGGAGAGCGGGCCGCGCATTCCAGCGACGTTCGGCAAGATCGAATCTTCACCGACCTCGACGTTCTCCAGGATCAACTCGCTCGTCACCGAGGCGCGAAGCGAGAACTTGTCTTCGATCTTCTGCGCCGTGAAGCCTTCCGAGTCGGTAGGCACGATAAAGCCACGCACGCGACCTTCGAGCTTTGCCCAGATGATCGCAATCTTCGCGAGGTTGCCATTGGTGATCCAACGCTTGGTTCCGTTAATCCGGAAGCCACCATTGGGAAGCGGTTCGGCGCGCGTCAGCATGCCGGTCGGGTTCGAGCCGAAATCGGGTTCGGTCAGACCGAAGCAGCCAATAATCTCGCCCGTAGCCATCTTCGGCAGGTAGCGCTCTTTCTGCTCTTCCGAGCCAAACGCGTAAATGGGGTACATGCAGAGCGCGCCCTGGACCGACGCGAACGAGCGAAGGCCACTATCGCCACGCTCGAGCTCCTGCATCGCAAGGCCGTACGCGACATCGCCCATGCCGGCGCAGCCGTAACCTTCAAGGTTCGCGCCGAGAAGGCCGAGCTCGGCGCACTCACCGATCAGCTCCATCGGGAAGGTGCCCGCTTGATAATGATCGCCGACGATCGGCGTCACCTTGTTGTCGACGAAACGGCGTACGTTCTGTTTAACGAGCCGCTCTTCATCCGTAAGTTCTTCTTCGATATTGTAGTAGTCGACGTTCATGACGAACGTCATGCTTCACCCGCCGCGGAATTGCCAGCGAAGAGGCCTCAAGGCGCTATCCCGAAAAGCGCACTTTGCGAGAAACAGCGCGAGATTCCGCGGAGACCGGCGAGAGAAGCGCCGTGAGAACGCTCAGTCGCAGAGCGAGCGCTGAATCGGAAGGGCCTCGGGGATGAGGTTGATCGGAAGGCGGAGGTCGACGGTGCCGCGTGGCCTCGGCTGGGGGAACTGAAGACCGCGGATCTCGCGAAGCACGCAAGCGCGCACCTCCGCATCGCGAGTCTCGTCGTTCACGACGCAGGCGCTCTCGACGGCGCCTTCCGTTCCCACGCGGATCAAGACGCGCATTCGCCCACCCTGCGCAGATTCCGCCCTTCCAGCCGTAAGACAAGGCTTGAGCCCTTCCTGTAGCGGCGCGAGGGACTCGATGATCTGCGTCCGGCTCAAATCCCCCTGGCGTCCAGGTGGTGGCAGCTCGTCACTGCACATCTCTTGCTCAAGATCGGTTGGCGAAGGCGGGATCCGCGTGTTCTGAATGAGCGGCACCGCGAAGACGACCTGCGTACGCGGGTCGATTTCCTCAAGAACCTGACGAACCACAGCAAGTGGCACCTCCGCCTCCGCCGTCAAAAAGACGCGGCGACGGTCCCCAAGATGCGCTGCAGCTTCGGCGTGCGGGAAGGGGCCAGCGTGCTCCGCTTCGACTTCGGCCTCAACGTAGCGAACGTACGCTTGGTCCCGGGTCAATAAGACCGCCGCTTCCGGTACGTCCCCGAGCGGAGGAGATGCGGTGAAGGCCGCGAGCACCAATTCGCCACTTCCGCGAATCCCCCAGCGCGAGAGGAGCTGCACGGGAGCACGCGAACTGAGGCGCGTGTGAAGATGACTTGGCGCATCGGGTAGCGGCCGAAGCCCAACCGCCACCTCGCCCTCGAACCGGCCCGCGCCGCGCTGAAGCCCCTGAATCAGGCAACCGTTTCCGGTATTCTCGTCGGTGGTTTGATCGAGGGAGCGCGCAAGCTCTACGAGATCCGCAAAGGTCGCGTCCTCACGAAGCGAGCGTGGGTCCTCTTCCTCCTCAGGCTCTTCTTCGACCGGAGGTGGCGGAGGAGGAGGCTCGGGGGCTGGCGTGGGAGTCGGAGCACCCGCGCACGCGCAGAGAAGGACCGAGAAAAGGGAGAGCGCTCTCATGAATCTACCAACAGGCCACGGAGCTCGCTGATTTCCACAATATGTCGACGACCGCATAGCTCACACGACATATCGAGGGCTTCCCCGTCATCCACCATCGATTGCACTTCGCTGCGGTCAAGCGTCGCGAGGCTCGCGAGCACGCGAGATTTGCTGCAGTCGCAACCAAAGCGCAGGCCACTGTTCGCGAGTGGAGTCCACTCCATGCCTTCCAGCAAAACCTCGAGAAGCTTTTGCGGATCTCCATCGAGCGCTTTGAGGTGTGCCTTGATATCCGAGAACGTTTCGCCACCGAGCCGATCGGTGATGAGCTGAACCGCCTCCTCGCGGTCGGGAGCCTCTGGAAGGAGCTGAACGAGGTAGCCCCCCGCCCGGACCACCTTCTCGCCATCCATTTCACAGGCGAGGCGGATGACGGTCACGATCTGCTCGGAGTGATGCATCACGCTCATGAAGCCTTCGCTGATGCCGCCGCCTTCGGGCACCTCGACGACGCCTTGCTGAAGCTCACCATTCGGGAGGGAACGCATGAGATGAACGATCGACCCTTCACCAAAAGTCAGTGCCTCGCCGGGTCCGCGAAGAAGCGAGCGCAGCCAACCGTCGGGGTGACTATCGGCGATGATCTGGCCGGAACCTTTTGAGCCGCGAACCAGACACTGAACTCGAAGGTTCGGCGCCATCGTCTCGCGAAAAAGCGCCGCACCGGTCAGAAGTTCGCCGACTTGTTCCGCAAGTTTGCCCTTCACCGATTGCGCGTCGATCGCCCCTTGGCAGGAGCGCGTGGTGGACGCGACGAGGACGCGGAGCGCCCCATCGTTGGTCATCGCTCGAAGTACTTGATCTGCCGCTGGATCCGCCATGGAAAGCCTATAGCAGGTTGTATCGAAAGGGCCGCTCCTTCGTCGTCATCACGGCTCCTTTTCGGCCGCGGTTAGTGCGGGGATCAAATCGATAGAAGGGGTGATCTTTCGTCAAGGGCGCCGAGGGAAGCTTCGGAGGGCGAACGACACGCCGAGTATATCGAAAGAAGCGCGAAGCTCGGATCGGCGCTCCTGGCGGAAGGGAGCCCTTTTCGCGGTTTGAACCACGCACTAGTTTCGTCGACGCAGCACCAGCGCAAGTAGCAAAAACGACCCGATGTTTGCAGGCTTTGGGGAGGTCGAGCAGCCGGGCTCCTCCTGCGCGCCATGAGGCTCCTCCTCTTCGGAGCTGGAGTCCGTCGCCGGCTGATCTTCGGTGTCCTCCTGACGCTCAGAGTCCGACGAAGCACTTGGTGTGGGCGCCGACTGACTGGGCTCTTCCCCTCTTTCCGATTCCAATCCGTGCACCGCATCGTCGCCGGGGAGTGCTCCTCGCCAAACCGCGAGGCCAAGGCGCTTCAGGACGATGTAGTGGTACATATCGGTGTAGATCGAGAGAGGCATCTTCGAATGGAGCGAAGCTTCGTCTTCGCGGTAGACCAGCGAGGTTCCCTCGCGTCCAAAGAATTCCTCCGACCAGAGACCGAGCAGAATATCGATCTCCGCAGCGGAGAGCCGGTAACCGGTCGCCTCTTCCACCGGCTCAAACGGGCGACGCATCATCACGCACTCGCTCCGGCCCACAAGCGGGTTCGAATCGATCAGTGCGCTGCGAAGGTGCGCGTGGGTTGCTGCAGCGACATCTTCCGGTCGATGCTCTTCCAGCACGAAGCCTGCGTGCGATCTTCTGGGAATGCGGGGAACCTGAATGACGAAGGTTCCGCTTTCCTCGCGGTGGACCAACACGATGTCATGAACGTCGAAGCGGCTCGTATTCTCCACGATGATGTGGCGGTGCCCTTCCCGCCATTCTTCCCCCCGCGTGATTCGAAGCGCGCTCCGCTCCTGCGTTCGCGCTTCGTAATAGACAAACCTATCCGCCTCAGGCCCGGAGCTTACCCAACGCGCCGCACTGACATCGCGTAATGCGCGTACCCAGTCACGCTCCGCGGGACGTAAGCTCACGTTATTCGGCGTGAGATTCAACGCGTTCCAAACGAGTTGCGCATGGGGGTCAGCGCTCAGCCCCTGGCGTTCTGCAGCCGTCGGGCGATAAAAATCTCGCGCGAGACGTTCCCGCAGCGCGACAAGCTGCTGACGTGCACGTGCCGCCCGGTCGCCATTTGCATCCGCTGCCGATCGGCGCTCATCCACGCGCGGATACCAACTCGTCGCTTCGCCTTCGCGGAACCCGACCTCTACGCCGACGGGGATCTCTTGACGACCGTTGGCGAAGAACTGAAGTACTGGAAGCTCACGCTCGCCCCCGTCCACTTCCATGTCCCTGACCGGACTCGGGTGCGCAAAGGTGCCCTCCATGCGGCGATGAAAATACGAGGGTTCGCTCGCGTTCGCGGGGCGCACTGCGTCCCCAAAACGTTGCACGCCCCATTCGTGTGCCCACACAGGTTCAGCGCACCAAGATTCGGCGTGGGCTCGCGAAGCGAGGAGCGCCAAAGCGACAACGGATAGAAGGTGGAGTTGTTTTTGAAAGTGGGTCATGGGGTCGCGCTCGCTAAGTCCGTTGATTCTCCCGAATCCGATTTCTCGATATTTTCACACACTCAAGCGCGATCCGGTTTTCGCTACGTGTATCAAAATCACGGCGCCGCATCGGTTGTGTCTGCGCAGGCGAAATCCCGCGATTCAGAATGTAACGGACTGCTAAGACTCCCCTGCGATGTCGAACCTTGGCTCGCTTCGCGACGTTACTCGACGCAGGTCCCGCTCACTTCGAGTCCGGTTAGCCGCGGCGTAACAAATCCGGCGCTACTCAGGGTAAAGCGAACTTCGGCAAAATGGCCGCTGCCGGCTTCCACGCTCCCGTCGGCTTGAACCTCAACAAAACCTGCCCGCTCGAGTTCTTCTTCCGTGTTCGCGACGCGAACCTCGACTTTGATACCACCGAGCGGGATCGCCAACGCGTCCAGATTCACGGATTGAACTCGGGTATCTCCCGGCAGCGCCACGATCACGCTGCCTCGCCCCTCCTGCGCGTACGGTCTCGAACCGTCCGGCCGTCCTTCGAAGTGAATCATCGCGCCACTCTCGCTCGCCACGAAAGCCGCAGCGGGCTCAACATCAACGCGATATGCCCAACGGGCACGGCTCGGGTCGTTCCCCTCGGAGGGGTTCAGCGCGTGCACGCGGTAGCGATCTTCTCCGATGAAGGTCGCTGCCGTAGGAAGCTCAGCGTCAAACGCGTTATCAAATACCGTCGGAACCGCGGAGCGAAGCCCAGCCCCTGCTAACAAGGCCGAAAACTCAACTGCGAAGATGTCATCGTTGCGATCCTCGACCTCTCGATTGACCAGCCAACAGTCGCGCTGCCCCTCCGAACACTCCGAATAGACAAGCATCCGATCCGCGCCGCTCGCCGTGGCGTAGTCATGACCGAAACGCGTCCCTGAGAGTGCGACGTCGCGCGTCTGCACTGCAACTCCGTCCGCCTCCATACGCAGCATGAGATCGGCCGCGGTGTCGCCCGCGATCTCGATCACGAGCTCTCGTCTCCCCTGGATCTCACTGAGGTCGATCCGATGCTCTCGGGCTCCATCAAAAGACTCGGGAAAGAGCGCGCGTCCGTCGAGAAATACGGTTAGGTGCCCGCGCGCAATGAGATTCACCGGAGCCGGGAGAGAATCGAAATCCACCATTCCTGCGAAGCGAATCCGCAGCGCTCCATTTTCCCTGCGAAGCGCTTCGAACCGTTCGCCATCCCAGTTCATTCCGCCCCGGTAAATCCAGCGCGCGTTTTCACGCTCGAGCCGACCTTCCAAAACGGAACGTGGGAGGTACGCGAGGTCCATTCCGGAAACGCGAGGAGAAGCCACGCGACCCGCAGGAATGTCGCTGCCGTCTAAGCGGAGGTCAAACTCGCCATCCGCATCCATACAAGCCGCAACGCGAACGTAGGCCCATCCTTCTTCCGCGGTGTCGACGTGCTCAAAATCGTCGCGGGCCGGCAACGGCAACATCGTCGCGGCGCCGCTCGGGAGAACAAACTCGAAGGACCCGGTCTGGATATCGCCGGAACGAACTTCCAGCTCGATCGAATCTCCGTCATCTTCGTCGCCGAAGTAGATCCACCCTTCGAGAACATGCGCCTGAGGGCTTGAATAAGCCCCGCGTCCTTGAACGCTCGAAGAGCGGCGAATATCGAACGCGCTCCGCGGAATCGCAGCGAGCGAGTCGTCGTCGAGCGAATCCGGGCACGCGTCGAAAGCGCGGTGAGACCAATACCCAAAGCGGCGTTCGGCATCGAGACGAAGCTCGAGCGCCTCGCCGCGACGCTCGAGAGTGTCCTCGATTCGTGCTGCCGCGAGATCGGCGGTCGCGCGTGATTCTCCTTCGCAGGTTACCGCCGAGTCGGTTGGTTCTTCCATCGCATCGGAGGCGTCCATCGCGTCCTCAGGCGCCGCATCCTCAGGCGAGACATCCTCGTTCGCATCCGACAGGCGAACATCGCTCGGTGCGTCGAGCGACCCATCGGGAACACTCCCATCAAAATCACCGAGCTGAAGCTCCGGATGAGAAACCGTGCACGCTTGAAGCGCAAGCGCAGTGACCATCGCGAAGGAACTGCTGAGACAACGACGAGAGGAAGACATCTGAAACCGCATTATCGGGGAGAAAGCACTTCACCCGCAAGGAACAGCTTCGCGTCCAGAAGCCCAGAAAGCTTGCGTGAATCTTTCGAGCGACTGTAATTGCGATTCCATGAGCCGTATCGACGAACTCCATCAGGGATTTCGTAGCGACTATATCGACTACGAAACCCTCACTACGCAGCTTCAATCTTGGGCCGAAGCCTTTCCGGAGGTTTGCGCGCTCGAGTCGCTCGCGACGACGCCTGAAGGACGGGAACTCTGGATGCTCACGATCGGCACGGACCGCGATCGGATCCGCCCCGCCGCGTGGGTGGACGCCAATATGCACGCCTCGGAACTTGCCGGGTCGAGCGCCGCGCTCGCCATCGCCGAAGACCTTCTTCGGGTGCACGCTGGAGAATCTCCGCACGAACTCAGCGCTCCGATTCTTGAGGTTTTGCAGGAAGCTCTCGTGTATGTCGTGCCGCGTTTCTCTCCGGACGGTGCCGAAGGTGTTCTAAAGGACGGTCGTTATATTCGTTCCGCGCCTCGAGATTCGCGACCAGAGACCTCCGCGCCCCGGTGGCTCGTTGGAGATGTCGATGGAGACGGCCTTGCGTTCGTCATGCGCAAGGAAGACCCGGCCGGCGAGTTTGTCGTCTCCGGTGAAGTCCCGGGGCTCATGGTCAAACGGGAGCTCGAAGACAGCGGGCCATTCTACAAGATCTACCCAGAAGGCACGATCGCGAACTTCGACGGGAGCCATATTCCGGACCCCTTCTATCTCAGTGATAACGATGTCGACCTGAACCGAAACTTCCCCATGAGCTGGGCATCGGATCATAAGCAGGCTGGCGCGGGACGCTTTCCGCTCAGCGAGGTTGAGTCGCGCGCGATCGTCGAAGCTACGGCGGCCCGCCCTCATATCTTCGCGTGGCTAAATCTCCATACCTTCGGCGGCGTCTTGATCCGTCCGCTTGGCGACGGACCGGATGCGAAACTCGATCCCTTCGATCGCGCACTCTACAAGCAGCTCGAAGCGTGGGCCGAAGAACACTCGGGCTACCCGACGGTTAGCGGATTCGAACAGTTTACCTACGTGCCGAACGTGCCCCTGCATGGCGACCTCATCGACTATGCCTACGAGGGCCGCGGTTCACTCGCGTGGGTGTGCGAGCTTTGGGATATTTTCGAACGCGCCGGGCTTCCAAACGCGAAACGCTTTGTGGACCGCTACGCCGAGCTCGACCGGCATCACCTCGAGCAGCTCGCCAGATACGACCTTGAGAACAACGAAGAGCCCGTGATCAAGGCTTGGCGAAAGTTCGATCATCCGCAGCTCGGAGAGGTCGAAGTCGGCGGCCTCGACCCGCGCTTTGGAATGTGGAACCCGCCCCGTTCGA
>JAHDCI010000218.1 GCA_020629955.1 Myxococcota bacterium
CCTAGGTACAAGCTCTTTTTGTTCAAACCAAATCTCCTCACATAGGAAGCCCTCAAGCGAGGGCCTGATAAGGGGATTACGAGCCAGCAGGGCATTCGGATCGAACCGCCCTTCACTTTTTTTGTTTTTCTCGTGAGGACGATCGAGAGCCTATTTTTCAGGGTCTTCAGCGGCGCTCAACACAAGGTCTGCGCCCGGCCATGGAATGAGATAGTGTTGTATTTCGACCGAAATCACTTTACCAAGGAGCTGTGCAGGCGAAGCAGAGCATCGCGCATGACGCAACTTTGGTCCGGCGGATCGCGATGGGCGATCGCGAGGCCCTTGGGCAGCTCTACGATATCCATGCCGGCACTCTGATCGCCATCGCGCAGCGTTTCGTGAGTTCGCGAGAACTCGCCGAAGATTTGGCGCACGATGTGTTTTTGGAAGTTTGGAAACGCGCGGAATCGTACGATTCAAAGCGTGCGTCTGTTCGCTCCTGGCTCATTTTGCGGCTCCGCTCGCGATGTCTCGATCATCTGCGCTCCGCAGCCGTTTCCCGTCGCGACGCTTCCGAGGATGTGAACCTCGAACGAGAAATCGACACGAACTTTACCGATGCGTTCCGTGTTGGAGACTGGCTTCAAACCTTGCAGGCACCGCATCGCGAAGTGGTGACACTGGCTTACTATGGCGGTTTGAGCGCGAGCGAAATAGCAGGTCAGCTTTCAATACCTATTGGCACTGTAAAGTCGCGAACCGCAGCTGCGATCAAAGCACTAAGAGCGCAAACTCGGGTGGCGGTATGAACCAGCGTCTCAAAGAACTACTCGGTCTTGAGAATCCTGATTCGCTCGGTGAGGGCGTCGCCCCGGTAACACCACGCTCCAGCGCAAAAGATCGATTCTTCGCGAGAGTCGCCCAAACCTGCCGATTCAGTGAGTTGATCGACATCTTTGCAAAAGACGCGGATCTTCCCCGCGAACAAGCGGAAAAGATTCTCACCTCCATTGATGATAAGAACGCCTGGGAGCCTGGGCCTCTGCCATGGATTTCGCTCCTGCACTTTGAAGGTGGACCTTCCCGGCAGCGGCATATTACCGGCGTCGTCAAAGTCGAGCCCGGACAGTTTTTCCCACATCACGACCACCTCGGTCATGAGATCAATCTGGTCCTCCAAGGCGAAGCGCACGATTCCCTCAGCGGAAAAACCTATCGACGCGGAGACCGGGTTGAGTTCATACCTGGGCAGGCCCATGAGATCCGCTCGACATCGGATATCCCGCTCCTCTACGTGGCAATTCTCGCGGAGGGACTGACCATCGGAGACGATATCATTCGTTACGACGATCCACGCGGCTAAGCCGATATTCCATTCCGCCTGTTGTCGCTCACCGCACCAGTCCCGCTACGAAGCTGCAGGCACTCCTAAGCGATCAAGCACGAAGTCGAGCTTTTTCGCAGCCACGCTGACTCGCGTAGGCATCCCGCCGTCGAGGTCGAGCATCGAAAGCAGGTCAATGCCACTATCGAACCGGCACGCGATGGTCACAGTCGTCTCGTCATGGACGAGCGAAATCGGTGCGATGCGTTGCCCTAGCAGCAGGAGAGTCGTCTTGTCATACGAGCGCTGCCGTTGCTTTGCGCTCACGATCGCCACTCTGCCGCGGACCTCGTATTCGCCGGCGAGGCGCCGCGATTCGCCCTCTTTGGCTTCGAGCTTTTCGGCGGACTTCTTAAAAAGATCGAAGGCTCCTTTGTCCGTGGCTCCTTCGACGAGGTAGCGGATCATCAAACCACGAAGGCCTTCGTCTTTTGGACGCGCTCGAAGGGCGCGGTCGAGCCACTCCGCCCGCTCGCTCGGAGTTCCCATTCGAGTATCGATCGCGCGAGCATCGTCGTCGGCGCCCTTGTAGGGTTCTTCCCCACCGCGAATCCATTTGGCAGCGCTGCATAGGCCGTCGAAATCGGTATGACAGCACACCGTATCCACGCGGCCAGCGCGCGCGACTCGCTCGGGCGTGACCATCTCCGGGCACGCACCATGTTGCGCCTTTGTGCGAAGAACGAATCGCGGATCGTCAGCGAACTGCGCGTGGAGCACGTGGTCGTGGTGGTCGATCCACATCGCCAGGCGATCTCCTAGGCCGTCGATGAACGGCTTCGTTACTTTCTCGAAGCTCGCGCCGCCAGCGCTCGAGGCAAAGGCGATATCGAGAACTGCAACGCGCCCCACCAAATCGCGGGAACGAGGCAACTTACGGGGAGTCCCGTACGCGATTCGAGGAAAGCTCATGCGCGCAACATCGCACTTTGGTTGCCCGCCGCAAGAGACCATCCTCTGGGATCGCTTGTTTCTCTCGGAAATCGTCTCGATTTTCATCGTGTTTTCAACGTTCAGCCGTTCTCGACGACCGTATTTATTGAACTTTTACCGGTCCACAGTTCGAAGCGAGCGTCATTTTTCTGTCACAGCTCCCCGCATCGCCTCGCGTCCGCCGAAACTATGCGCAATGGTCTCCCTCATGAGCCCGGTCCAATTCGCCAGCGCCGTCCGTTCTCCCATGCTCGATCTCTACGAGCTCCTGCTCGCGCTCGATCCCGCGCGGTTCCAGCAGGAAGCGCGGCCCAAGCTGCGCGAGGGGCTAGCGTCCGTTCGGGACCGTCTGTCCGATATCGTAGGCCGCGTTGAAGGCGTGGAGCTCGCAGATGAGACTCGCACGATCGTCTCCGTACTGAAGGACAAGCTCCCAAACACCGACGGTGCCAAGGAACTGTGGATGACCCTCCGAGAGGAGCTCTCTCTCGCTTATGAAGCAGTGGTCGCTGCCCTTCGCTCGCACTCCGTGAGTGTCCCTAGCCTCCGTCCGACCAACTACGTCCGGAACTTCTTTCACGTTGGCAACGGGCTGATCGTTCTGCTCATGCTCCGGTTTATGCCGGAGAAGGCTCTACTTTGGACGGCGACCTCGGCGTTCCTCTTCGTATGGACGCTAGAAGGCACCCGCCGTATCAGCGAAGAGTGGAACAATCGCCTGATGAAGATTTTCGGGGCGGTCGCTCATCCGGGTGAGCACTACAAGGTGAACTCCGGAACGATGTATGTGAGCGCTCTATTCGCTCTCGCGTGGCTTCGGGAGCCCACAGCCTCCGCCATTGGAGTCGCGGTGCTTGCGCTCGCCGACCCGGCCGCGTCGATCATCGGACGACGATTCGGCAAAACCAAGCTCATCCACGGTCGTTCCCTCGAGGGCACCCTCACGTTTGCATTGGTCGGCGCTGCGGCCGCGATCGGCGCAGTCTATTTCTTCCATCCGGCAGCACCGTTCTTCATGACGTTGGGTCTGGCAGCGCTTGGCGGCGTCGCGGGTGCAATCACCGAACTTCTCAGCGGCCGTATCGACGACAACTTCTCCATTCCGGTGGTCACGGCGCTCAGCTGCGCTGGGCTCATTCACGCCGTCGCGATGCAGCTCCCCAGCCTGTGAAGGTCCGGGATCGTATCGACGTCATCACCGAGCTCTTCCTGGGGGCTCTTCACTGCGACGGTGAGTTTTCAGAGGACGAGCGAGAGGCCGCGATTCGCCTCTTGAGCGATTTGCTGTGCGTTGCCCCCGCCGATCTCCCAAAGGGGGTGTTGGCGCAAATAGAGAGTTTCTCCTTGGAGAGCTTCGACCTTCAGGAGAGCGCCGCAAACTTTCTTTCGGATCCCCCGATGGCGAAACGCCGGATGCTCGAGCTCCTCGGGAAAATGGTCGATGCTGACGGTCAACACGACTGGCGCGAGGACCTCTACCTTCGCGCGCTCGCCGACGAATTCGGGATGGCGCCTGAAGACTACGAAGATCTCGTGGTTGAGATTGAGATATCCGATCTGCCAAAAGATGAAGCGATGCAGCGGCTTCGAGAGAGCTTTCTCGACCTCGTTGCACCACCGCCGATCCCGCCCGAAGCCCTCGCTTAGCGCTCTTTTGGGCGGTTTACGAGAATTGCGTTCACCGGCGAAAGGGCGCCATCCGTTTGCGAATCCTCGTCACGGTTCGCCATAAATGGGAGATGACTGGCTTTCGCTTCTCTTTGGCTTTCCTCGTAGCCCTCTCGTTTTCCTCGGCGTGCGGCGACGATGACTCATCGACTTCCGACGGCGGATCCGAAGACGCCGCTATCGACACATCCGCGGATACCGCACCAGATGTGGAGGAGGATGCCGAGGTACGAGCGCCCGAGGAGGCTGTTCCTCCTTCGCGCCTCGCTCGGGAGACAAGCGCATGCCCGGAAGGGTTTCAGGACGCACTTCCGGCAGGCTTCCACGATGACTTTGATGTGGACGGAGAGGCGCGCCGGTTTGGGTTGACCGTTCCGAGTGCGGAAGGCCCTCGCCCGCTCTTTGTCTACTTCCACGGGACGGGCGGCGACGCAGAGGAGTTCTTTGACGGTGTCGATCCCGCCGGAAGCTTCAACGACGACGGCTACATCGTGCTTGGCCTCGAAGGAAACGCCCACGGTTATATCTGGCCGGTTTGGGACGCACAACGAACCGACGCGAACCGGGACGAACCAAACCCCGACCTCGCTTTCTTCGATCAGCTCGTGGACTGCGTCGCGGCGCATCACGAGGTCGACGAAAATCGCATTTATGTTGGCGGTATTTCGGCCGGGGGCATCATGGCGAACTTCATGCTGGGTCATCGCAGTGAGCTCCTTGCGGGCGGCATCCCGGCTTCCGGCATGATCGAGTTTACACATCCAGTGCCAGCTCCGGACCTCGGCACCATGGCAGTGTTGGTTTCGTGGGGCGGCGATAACGATGAATGGGGTGGGACGATCGAGGGCACCACGGTGCCGACGGTCAACTTCGCCGAACAGGCGGCGATGGCCTCAGGTCTCTATGAGTCCGCGGATATGGTTCGCCAGATCCACTGCGAAGGCGACGACCTCGGACACTTCACACACCCCGCAGTTTGGGACGTCGCCCGCGCCTTCTTCGCTGCGCACCCGAAGGGCTACGCGGACAATCCAGCATGGGAGCTTCCCGCGACGGGCGATGCACCCGTCACATGTCGCGAAGGCGCTGCGAGCTATACGGCTCCCGTTGAGATCGTTTGTGAATCCGCGGAAACGGGCGACGAACTCTGCGTTGGCTACTGCCAGGCGATGGCGGACTGCGTGGGCGAAAACGGAACCGTCCGCCCCATCCTCGCTCCTCAGCTCGAGAGCATTGGATTTACGGGCAGCACTCAGGAGATGTGCGGGGGCTGCGTCGCGGAATGCGAATCGGATCGAGCAGCGGGGCGAGCAGACGATGAAGGGGTCCTCGAGTGCCTTGGCATGACCGCCGGAATGTGCGGCCCTGGGATTAGCGGTGCGATGCCGATTATCGACGCAGTCAATCGCTGCTGCGACCCGGAGAGCGTGACCGATTCCCAGATATGCACCGACCTCTGCGAAGCGCTGCGCGAGAACGACGTCGCGATTGGATTCTTCGGGGCCTGCGCAGAATAGAAGAGCGTCGAGAGGGCAATCCTTCGCTCACCGGAAATAGGCCGCTTCTCGAAGCGGCCTTTTCTGTTTACTCCGGGACCTGAACGCCCTCAGGAACTTGACGGTCAAGATTGATCGAGGCCGAGACTGAAATCACGAAGGAGTCGACTTTGTAGCTCCCCGCGCACCCGCCCGAAGCGGTGAGCGTCTGGTTTCGACCTCGCCCCTCGGTCCGACTATCGGCATCCGTGCAGAGCGCGCCGTTGCTCTCCTGAACAAACGCGGGACCGCCGCCCCACCCACCGGCAACATCGATATCGACAATGCCTGCCCGGATCCCAAATCCTCCGTAGGCTCCGAACTGGATCCCGGGCGGCGGGCTGAAGGGTGTAATTGTCTCCGGCGGCGTGGCGCTATTGCCGACGCTTCCTCCAGCACGGAGCGCAAAACCTCTTGTCAGCCAGTACTCGCCGCCGAGCGCGCCGACAAAGACATCGCGCCAGTTGAAAAGCGCACGGGTATTCGGTGCCAGGATGGAATCGAGTTCAAAGACCTGCTCACGATTGCTCTGTCCGTGCAGCTGGATTCGAAGCTCCCCACTAACCGTGAGGCGTTCGTTTCGCCCCCGGTACGCAACCCCTAGACGAAACATATTCGGAGTGTTCCATCGCGAGCGCGTATCGATCACGATGGCGTCGGCTCCATCAAAAAGCGGAGGAACGGTGGTCTGCCCGCTCATATCGACCCAGGTCGACGTGCGATAGGTTAATCCGATCGTCCAGTTCGGAGAGGGATGTAGGCTCACCCCAAGCAGGAACCCAGGGGGGCCAAAGCCCGAGAGTTTCTGTTCGGCCTGCCCGATGAAGAGTTCGTCCGGATTGCTATTCGCAACGTCTTGGTGGGCCACGACCTGCTGTCGTCCCCAGGGGAGACGAAGAGAAAACCCGAGGCTGAGCCAGTCCGAAACGGTGAACTGAATCGGGATCGCGAGCTCTGCGATAAAGAGCGTCACCTCCTGCGCGGAGGGCTCGAAACGACCGGAAAAGTCCGGATCGGAGCACGCGCTTGCTCCCGAGAACGACAGGCAATCGACGTTCGGAAACCCACCACCGAAACCGGTGTAAACGTACGCGCCCACGCCGGTAACGACTCGATCCGTCAACCGAAAGGCCCCCCCTACAAACATGAGCGGCGCGTAAATGATGCCGCTATCGACCTCGGAACCCGCCCCCGCAAAGGGGGCCTCGAAATTCACCAGAAGCGAGGAGAGGACCATCGAAACCGAGAGACGTTCGACATTCTCGAGCTGCGCTGGGTTGTGGAAGAGTCCGGTCGCGTTGAGGGTCGTTGCGACGCCGACGCCGGCCATCGCCGCCACTCGAGCGTCGTAGTTGGCCGGAGGTTCGGGATTCGCACGCGCCTGCGAGGTCAAAGCGAGCGACGCGAGGATGAGGATGGATAAAAGGCGATTCAGCATGAAACTTCTCGGGGTGGCCTTCTTGAACGGACCGCCATTCCGAAGGGCGTATGCTAGCGCGCCAGGGCCCGGATTCGGTAGATTGCCGCGAACGGTTTGAGGCGGCCGTGAACCGTCGAATCCGGGGGACTAACGGTCTCTTTGCGCAGTGACGCCAGCCGATTTGCTGGCGGATGTTGCGTCGAGAACGCCCTGGTCCTCAAAAAGCCAGCGCTCTATGTCGCGGGAAATGCCAGGCGGAGACGAGGATCGGGGAAGCGGGCTAGAGCTCGCCGCTAAAACAAGGTCTGTTGAGAATCGTCGGTCTCGTCCGACGCTTTCCCTTTGCTCTTCTTTCCCTTGCCGAGGTGCGTATAAGCCTTCGGCGTTGCGATTCGTCCGCGTGGCGTTCGCGCAATAAACCCCTGCTGAAGCAGATAGGGCTCGTACACATCCTCCAAGGTGTCTCGAGGTTCGCTGATCGCGGCCGCGATGGTTTCGATCCCGACGGGCCCGCCGTCGTAGTGATCGATGATGATCGAAAGGTAGCGGCGATCCATCATATCAAGCCCGGACCCGTCCACATCGAGCCGGTCGAGAGCCTCCTTCGCCGTCTTCAAATCGAGCGTGCCGTCGCCGAGCACCTGCGCAAAATCTCGTGCGCGTCGGAGCAGTCGGTTGGCGATACGCGGCGTTCCGCGCGCCCGCCGGGCCACTTCGAGCTCGGCGTCTTCATGGACCTCGAACGAAAGAAGCCGTGCACTCCGGCGAACGATTCGCGCGAGGTCTTCCGGCGGGTAATAGTCGAGGCGGGCCGCATAGCCGAAGCGTGTCCGCATTGGATTGGTCAAAAGGCCCGTGCGGGTCGTCGCCCCAACCAACGTAAACGGATGGAGAGGAAGCGATAGAGTCTGCGCGTACGGACCATCGCCCTGGACAATGTCGATCCGGAAGTCCTCCACCGCGGTGTACAGGTTCTCTTCGACGACCGAGGGCAATCGATGAATCTCATCGATAAAGAGCACATCGTTCGGCTCAAGTTTGGTCAGAAGTGCCGCGAGCTGCCCTTTGTGCTCGATCGCGGGTGCCGAAGCCTGGTGAAGGTGTACACCGCGTTCTTCGGCCAAGATAAGCGAGAGCGTTGTCTTGCCGAGCCCAGGCGGTCCACAGAAGAGAATATGATCGAGAGGGTCGCCCCGCCGACGCGCGGCTTCGACAAAGATCCGAAGGTTGTCTTTGATCTTCTGCTGGCCGACGAAGTCGTCAAAGCGTGAGGGCCGGAGAGATATTTCGTACGGCCGGTCTTCCGGCTGCACATCTCCGCTCAATTCTCCGCGAGTCTCGTCTTCCATCGTCTCAGCACCGTAGCAGACCGTCGAGCCGCTGCGCGTTCCCATTGTCGAATCGTGGACG